>NZ_LMCE01000047.1:0-519435 GCF_001623285.1 Pseudovibrio sp. Ad26 | reverse complement strand
CACCCTTCCAGCCTGATCCAACCTTTAAAATCCATTTGCCAGAGTTGATTAGGAAGAGGAGCTTCAAATCGCTGCCAATCCGGGGACCTTGGGGTTGATTTCGGTTCAATACGGTCATGGCGCTGTAGAATGGCGTGCACCGTGGAGCTTGCTGGAACTGTAATGCCTTTATGCTGCAGATAAGCGCAGATCTTTCGAGCGCCCCAAGCCGGGTAAGTATCACGTACTGATAAAACCCTCTGCTCCACCTCCTGTGGTGAACGTCCAGGAGATGTTCTGGGCCGGCGGGAGAGATCATTCAAGTCTTCTCCCGCACGCCACCGCCTCAGCCATTTATAGCCTGTTTGTGGGCTGATACCGAACCGGCGACACAAGGCACGCCGATTAGCATTGTCCTGAGCTGCAAGTCGGACAAACTCTTCTCGAAGTTTCATTGTTGAACACTCTTTCCAAGGCATCCCGGTCCCTCCCTGAATGCCATGTTAATGTGTCAACCATCTCTCCGAACACCTGTCACCTATGTCTCCGGTATGTACATCGGGGGCCGGGAAGACACCGAGGGGGAGGCAGCTGCTTGTCTCATGACCCGTTGAAGCGCCCTACTCTTTCCACCAATCCACACCCCTTGCCTAAATTACCAATTTGACAAGGGCGGTGTTTCATTCCACATTCATGTGTGAGGCTTCACAACCTCAATACAAGCGGCTACCGCTCCCGTAACTAGCGGATTTTTTGTGCCTTTTTTGTGAAGGGCGCAAACCCTTTGCTATGAGCGGGAGGACGGTGAATACAACACTTCCTTCGGGAAGGAATAAACCTGCCTGCCTTGTATCAGGTTGTGAACCTCCCGCTCGCCAGTGGGTCATCACAAACTTAACTGACGCGCGGATCTTCAACTGCCAAATACAAGGGGTACAAGAGCGTATCGCATTCATGCGCTACACTCTCATCTTGTTGTAAGCGTATCTTTATCCGAAAACCGGTGCCCACTTTTCGGCGATACGCTCTAAAATGACCAGTTCCGCTTGCGCGTGTAGCGCCACAAATACTTTCCAAAATGAAATAGACGAAGTGCTCGTCGCTGCATCTGATTTGCAGAACCTTGCTTATATGCAGCAGCTGTTGCTGAGCGAGAGGATGCAGGACAGCAGTGAACGGGATGCTTTGTTCACTTTGCATTATGCCTTCCGCGACCGACTGGAAGCTCTTCAAAAAAGCTGCGGACAGATTATTGATGCGTATTCCTCTCCCATGCCCAAAAGCAGGTTTCGGGAATACGGTCGGGAGCAGGTCGACCAGCCGCAGCCCATAACCAAAACAGTGCCGTTTCCAGACAAAGCCGGTTCCTGATCATCTCAGGCAATCGGCTTTTTTGATGGCCGCATAGGTGCTCGTGGCAGGTGTTTTGCCACGATGCACCTGTGCAGACCGACTGTGCTTGAGCGTTTGGCGCCGTGCGTGCCAGCCGCTGTGGTGCCGGAGGCGGAACGCGCATACACCCCGCATTGCCGCCAAGGGTGCCCTGCTGGTCTGCGGAGCTGTCATCCCTTCGCAGGCCAGCGCCTTTACAGGCCGTGGCATGTGGGATGCAAACATAGCAAGAATTGCAAAGAATGGTGGGCGGCGACAGCATAGAGTGGGTGGAGTTTTCTTTATCCCTGACCGAGCTGTGCCTTTGATGTTGTACCCCCTGCCCGTTTTGCCGGATTACCTTTGCTTCTCGTTAAAATCAGGCTCCCCTTTTGGGGGAGATGTTGTAGTCTCCTTGCAAGTTTGGGGGGCTGATTATGCGGCATGAAGCTTTGCAGAAGAACATCTACACGCAGCGGATTAACCGGGCGATGGATTACATTGAGCAGAACATCTGCGAGGAGCTTTCGCTGACGCAGATTGCCGATGCGGCCTGTTTTTCTCCCTATCACTTTCACCGCATCTTTCGCGCTATGACCGGAGAGACGGTCAACCAGTTCACCAGCCGGTTGCGGGTGGAGAAGGCAGCGCGGCGGCTGAAGCAGAACCCTGCGATCTCCATTACCGATGCGGCGCTGGACATGGGCTTTGCCTCGCCCTCCACCTTTGCGCGCTCGTTTCAGGCACGGTTTGGCATGTCGGCCAGTCAGTGGCGGCGGGATGCAAGCGCATCTGTTGAGGCGATTGATGGTGAGACCGTGGTGCTGGAACGGCCTGTGAGCGGGTTGGTGGCAGACAAGGCGGAGGTGTGCAAGCTGGAGCCGCGCACGGTGGCTTATGTGCGGCGGACGGACAACTTTCAGGAACGGCCCGAGATTTTTGGCGAGGCGTTTGGCGCGCTGATGGCGTGGGCCGGACCGCGTGGGCTGATGCATGGGGCGGAGATGATGTGCCTGTTCCACGACGACCCGCAAGTGACTGACGTGGAGCCTGTGCGGTTCAGCTCCTGCCTGACGCTGCATGGGCCAGCGGATGTTGAGGGCGAAGTGGGCAAGATGGTGGTTGGCGGCGGGCGCTATGCCTGCGGGCACTTTGTGATCACCCATGATCAATCTCAAGCTGCGTGGGAATATATGTATGGCGACTGGTTGCCCATGAGTGGTTATGAGCCGGAGAATATGCCGTGCTTCCAGCTGTATCCGTCCATGACCGGCGAGACGGGACCACATGAGGTGGTGATCTGCATTCCGGTGCGGCCTCTTTCTTAAGCCCCTGTGATTGGTAAGCGGGTTGCCGTCAAACTGCGCCTGCGGTTTATCGCGGAGTTAAGGGGCGCCGCCTTAGGGTTTGGCGGTGTTGGCTGGTTCGCGAGCGGTTCATGGTCCTCGGCTGGATATTCAGGCGTCTGTTCTTCTATCGCCTCCTGACCCTGTTCAGGATGTGGCGGCTCTACCTGTCTTTGCTGCTGTGGGCGCGTAAGGGGCTCTATTGGGGACTGTTTGCGGGTGTTTTGATGACCGTGTTGACGATCATCTATGCCATCGGGATTTACTGGGTAACAAACTGGGTCATGGAGCAGTCCGGCGGCTACGTGCTGGCTGACGTGGCCTGCTGGTCCCTGTGGGTTCCGCTGGTGTGGATGGCGGCGCTGGACACCCAGCTTTACATGGTCTGCCTGCGCACACCCAACCAAAAACTGCTCGGCAACCTGCTCTCCACATGGGCGTATGAGGAGAAGATCCGGGCTCATCTGGAGATGGTGCGGGAGAAGGCGGGGCGGTGATGTTGTTTGCTTGAGGCAATGAGCGCTGAAGAACGGCGTCAGCGCTCTATCTTATCTTTCGCTCTATCGAGTTTTACAGGACAGCAGGATCCTTGAGGTCTGTGTGCTCTCATCCACGAGCGGTTTCTTGCTCAGGATACCGAATTTGTTGGGATCGGCATTTGGCAGGCGGGAGCTACACATGGGTGTGACCGTCTCGAAGATCGCCGCCAGCACTTCCTGATCTCGGAATGGATTGGTGGTTGGGGTGATACTGAGCAGGAATTGCCAGTTCCGCGCTTTGTCTGGCTTGCTATAGGACAAGGTGTACTTGCCGACCTTCTTGGAATAGGTCAGCGGATACTGACCCGACTTGATGTTCTCATGAATTCGTTTTTGGTTGGGGCTTTGACAGCCAGCCAGAGCAACTCCGCTGAGCACAAGCGCAGCAACCAGCTTCAGTTTCGGATGCATTTATGGGCCTCATTTAAGAAGGCCATATCCTGCAAAGCTTGAAGTGTTGCTAGCATGGCCTTAAGCAATAAAGGTCTCATGTCTCATTTGGAGCCGGAGTGAGGCTGAATGCTCTTTTCAGCGATCACCCAAAGATCTTGTCGATATCGCTTTGTGATAGCAGTTTCCAGCTCCCCTCTTCCACGCCGTCCAGTGTGAGGCCGCCGAGTTGGGCGCGGTGGAGTTTGTTTACGTGGTTGCCGGTGGCGGCGAACATGCGGCGGACCTGGTGGTAGCGGCCTTCGTGGAGCGTGAGGCGGGCCGTTGTCTCGCTCAGGACTTCCAGTTCTGCTGGTTTGAGCGGTTTAGTCTCGTTCTCCAACATCATTTCACCGGAGGCAAACTGATCCGCTTCCCCGCCTGTCATCGGGCGGTCGAGCTCAACCTCATAGATCTTTGCAGCATCTGCCTTGGGTGAGATGATCTGGTGCAGGAGTTTGCCGTCATCAGTGAACAGCAACAGGCCTGTGGTGTCCTTGTCCAGTCTGCCCACAAAGGACAGAGCTGGTTTGCGGACGCGGTAGCGGTCTGGCAGCAGATCAAACACCAGACGTCCGCGATCCTTCATGGAACACGTGTAACCCAGCGGTTTGTTGAGCAGGATGACGGAGCCCTGTGGTGGGTCCAGCGGCTCGTCATCAAACAGGATGTCTTCATGAGGCAGCTTGCTATCGGCTTTGATTGGGTTGCCGTCTTTATCAGTGACCCAACCATTGCGGATGGCGGCCTGCATTTCTTTGCGGCTGCCGTATCCCAGATTTGCCAATAGCTTTACAAGTCTCATGCCTAGTTCCTAACTCAAAGCCGCAAGTTTATTTATTCGCCTTGATGGCACGAATGACTTTGTAGCCGTTCTGGTCTGCCTTGATCTCGTAGGAGGCGAACACCTTATCCAGTGTTGCTTCATATGGCAGGTGTCGGTTGGCGACCAACCACAGATGACCGGATGGACGCAAACCACGGGCGGCGGACTTGATGAACTCCTGCCCGATATCTGCACGGTCCTGCTTGCCACCTGCATGGAATGGCGGGTTGGTGAAGATGAAGTCGTAGGTGCGTGCCAGCTTCTTGGTGGCATCCTGCCAGATGAAGTCCAGCGCGACCTCTCCGGTCTTGCCCTTCAGGTTCTGCTCAGCCAAGTCCAGCGCACGCTTTTCAGCTTCATAAAGATCAATCTCTTTGACCTTTTCGCGTTTGGCAACTTCACGGGTCAGGTAGCCAAAACCACAGCCCAGATCAGCGCCGCGGCCCGCCAGTTTCTCTGGCAGTGTTGCAACAAGAAGCTGAGAGGCTTTGTCCAGATGATCCCATGCGAACACGCCCGGACGGCTGACGAACTCGCCCTCCATGATTTCGCGCGGTGCATCCAGTTTGGACCATTCTTCCACCAGCTCGTGGTTCACGGTTTCTGGTGTAATTTCTGCCCAGAACACACGGCATTTGTTCTTGGAGACCTTGCCGGTGTTGCCTGCCAATTTGGTGAGATCGCTTTCAGCAGTCTTGGCACCTTCTGTGTTGGAGGCACTGACAACGACAATACCGCCCTCTACTGCGGACTTCACGGCTTTTGCCATGAGTGCACGTGCTTCGTCACGCTGGCGCGGAGGCAGCAGCATGACCAGCGGGTACTGGCCGTCAACTTCTGGTGCAACTGTGAAGCCAGCGCGTTCCAGATTGTCTCTGTCTGGAGCGAATGTCTGCTGGCAGATCAGGCGGTCTTTGGCGATGCCATTCATGGCAAAGCCCATGCGGGCACGCAGGAAGAGTGCCTTTTGATCAGCGGCACCTTCTTCGAAGAAATTGAGCAGACCGTCTTCAAATGGCAGCAGCAATGTATCGAGAGCTGGATCTTTCATCTTGTTCTTATCCTTGCTGCCCTGGAGCCTGTCGCGTTCACTCAAGTCACGCGCCGAGCCCAAGGCTTTATTTGTAGGCGTATTCTAGTCCAAACCGCTTTTCGGAGATAAGCTTAAGACGTGTGCACAATTTCACGGGTTTCGCGGAAGCCGATATCAGGGTTCTTTTCACCGATGTAGCTTACTTCCCAAGCGTTTTTGAAGAGATAAACAGGCTTGTCGTCCCGGTCCAATGCCACATGCGCGCGGTTGGTCTCAAGGAACTTATCAAGCTTGAGCTTGTCTTCACACTCGATCCAGCGCGCTGTGTTGTACATGGCGGTCTCAAAGCCGATTTCTGTCTGGTATTCCGCTTTCAGGCGATCCACCACAACGTCCAGCTGAAGCACACCCACAACACCGACAATCCAGTTGGTGCCAATGGCTGGTTTGAAGATCTGCACCAGACCTTCTTCTGCCAGATCTTCCAAGCCACGGCGCATCTGCTTGACGCGCATGGTGTCTGTCAGGCGTACGCGGCGCAGAATTTCAGGTGCGAATGCTGGCAGGCCAGTGACGTGGATTTCTTCGCCTTCTGACAGGGTATCGCCCACACGCAGCTGGCCATGGTTTGGCACGCCGATCACATCGCCCGGATAGGCCTTTTCCGCAATCTCTCGTTCTTCTGCAAAGAAGAAGATTGGGGCGGACACGGTGATTGGCTTGCCAGCACGCACATGCTTGAGCTTCATGCCGCGTTTGAATGTACCGGAGCACAGGCGTACGAACGCGATGCGGTCACGGTGTTTGGGGTCCATATTGGCCTGAACCTTAAACACGAAGCCGGTTACCTTTTTCTCTTCCGGCTTGATGGTGCGGCCACCCGTTGCTGGCTGAGAATGTGGAGGTGGTGCATATGCGGCGATGAAATCGAGGATCTGGTCGATACCGTAATCGCGCAGAGCAGAACCGAAGAAGACTGGGGTCAGATGCCCTTCCAGGAAGCTTTCGTGATCGAACTCAGGGTAACCTGCGCCGCCCAGTTCCACGTTTTCTTCCAGTTCTTCGCGGATGTTGTCGAACAGTTCACCAACCAACTCAGGGTCTTCCAGACCTTTAACATCTTTGATGGTATCCAGAGCACCACCGCGGCCCTCAGTAGAGGTGAAGAAGCGGTTGCCGATATGGTCGTAAACACCAAAGAAGTCGGAACCCATACCAACAGGCCAGCTCATTGGCGTCACATCAAGGGCCAGTGCCTCTTGAATCTCGTCAATGACTTCCATTGGGTGGCGACCTTCACGGTCGATCTTGTTGACGAAGGTGATGATTGGAATATCGCGCAGGCGACAAACTTCAAACAGTTTGCGGGTCTGGGTTTCAATACCCTTTGCAGCGTCAATCACCATGATGGCTGCGTCAACAGCGGTTAGTGTACGATAGGTGTCTTCAGAAAAGTCTTCGTGGCCCGGTGTATCGAGCAGGTTGAAGAGGATGCCATCGCGCTCAAACGTCATCACGGAGGATGATACGGAGATACCGCGTTCCTGTTCAATCTTCATCCAGTCAGAGCGGGCGCGGCGGCGCTCACCACGCGCACGCACCTGCCCCGCAGCACGGATCGCACCACCACCCAGAAGCAGCTTCTCGGTGAGTGTGGTTTTACCGGCATCCGGGTGAGAGATGATCGCGAATGTGCGGCGTGCCTTATAGGCTTCCGTGCCTGCTGTGCTCATAGAGCCTCCTTTTGCAGGCAAACTCCTGCACTTTTGATGCTGCAGATGCCAAAAAACGCGGCGCGGCTTTCTTGGGCGCAGCCATGCGTTTGATCTGCAAAAACTAATGTTGCAGGCCTCTTACAAAATGTAGGCTCTGATTGCCAGCCCTTTCAGTTATTTGGGACAAATTGAACCCGGCAAATTGACAGTAGAAAACTGATGGCAACGCTGTTGAAGCAATGAAGCACGTTAGGCTTAATAACTCTGTTTTGGAGCAGAAACGGTTTAGATGCGACCTACAATTTATAATGGCACTTTACCCTTGAACCGCTTGGAGCAAGACAGGCCTAACAGCGTTAGCTACGCTCCTCTCTACTAATTCTTGGCACACATCAACGTATTGCGCGTCATCTTCAAATGCGTTTCGTCATCAACTGGGGAAAGGGAATTCACGTTATGAGCACCATGAAACATCCCAATATCATCGCAGGTCGGTACGAGTTGGTTTCTTCTGGCGAGTTCCCGGCTATGAACTTCAAACTGCCTCACACAAAAGAGTGCTTCACTTATGCGATTTATGGCCAGCAAGGTAAGGAATGGGTTTACTGGGATGACGCCTCAAACAAGTATGTCAGCTTTAATGGCAGCACTAACGGGATCAACACAGCTTGCCTGAACAAGCCGACAAACCTGAAGGATGGCACGTTCACAATCAACCTGCCGACGGACCAATCGCTAGGAAGTGGTGCTGTCATTATGTTTTTCGGGGCCTCTGCGGGTGTTCCTGTCAGCCAGAATAAGCCGTCTGCTCCAACACCAGATGGTAATCCAGACATGTGCTTTGGGCTTTTTGAAGTGACCTATACGGCGCCTGACAAGACAGGTGCTAAACAATCACTCGATGTGGACATCACTGTTGTTGATCAGATCAGCTTTCCTTTTACGGCTCACAGTGATACAGCGCCCTTCCCTCTCACTTGCGTGGGCATCCCACTCAGCCAGAATGAGTTAATTGAGCGCTTTAAGAAGGTGTTTGATTCATCAGGTCAACAAGCGGCTTTTTACCAGTGCTTGCAAGAAAGCACCGGACAGCTTGTTGCGCCACAAGATATTCTGCAAAAGAACACAACCCCAAAACCGCCCTCTTATTGCGGCCTCGCTCCTGCAACATCTGCGAACGCAGACAAAGACTTTCCAGAGTATGCTTACTTTTACCGGGTAAGTGAGACCTATGAACGTGATGGCAAAACGACTGAAACTGCAGGTTCCGCGCCAGTCTTCCCAGGAGCATTCAAAGGAAATCTGAATGCAGTCCATATCGGCTGGCTGAAGCACGGGACAGCGTTTCCTGGACCCTACAAAAAAAACAACCCGATTTCGACAGGTTTGCGCCTGTATCGAGCACGAGAACCAAAAGGCACCAAAACAGCTCCAGCCGATCTGAGCGCATATGAGCTGCTGGCTGAGATGAGCATTGCACAATGGAACGCACAATCTGGCTATGTTTATGTGGACGATACAACCCGTGTTAAGAACAAAAACCGGCATCCGCACAAAACCGATTATGGGTTCAACCCGCTTTCTGTATGGTTTGACGATGTGCTTCAAGGCTTTTTTGGCCACTATTACACGAAAGATTTCTGGCTCTACCAAGACCCTCAGGAGAAAAACAAGCAAAATGGAACGCTTTGGCGTGGTTCAGTGCAGAAAGTGATGCCCAAACGCGGCGAGAAGATCACTTCGATGGAGTACATCAATACCAAAGGCACAAGCGCGTCAATTGATGCAAAATGGACTTGGGGCGATGGCAAGACGGAGTACTTGGTGCTGCAACTCGTCGGGAATGCCTATGATCCTGCTGACTTGAATAACAGCAATATCAAAGGCATGACAACTTTGAGCTCTGCTGAATATGAAGGTGCAGTGATTAATGTGTATTTTCCGTATTTTGCGGAGAACACAGATCTCCTTTCCATGACGGTGCCACAGCTGAGCCTTTACAAAATTCCTCCAGCTCCTTCTTGGATGCAGAACCACACATTGAGCCCATCACAAATGGTCTTTGCCTGTAGTGGTGTGTTTGCCTCAGGAAACGATACGGATGCCAATGCACAATCTCATTTTGCCGGATTGGCAACCGCTGGTTTGACGAACATTGAAAATGTCATTGTTTCCGCCATAAATCGAGGTATCGCCTATGGCGAAGCAACTGTGCTGACGCCTCAGCAATACACTTGCCTTTTCACATTCAGTGCAAAGCCTACGGTCAACATTAACAACAATATGATCACGCATGTGCCACCGTGGATCTACACCTATTATCTGACAGGTGTGCTGGGTGATGGGTGCGAGACAACGTTGTCAGCACCGCAAACAGTTGAACTACTCGAAGCGGCGCAGGTTGGTTTAACATGGTTGCCACAGAGACCTGAACTATACAAAGCAGTACGAATCTATCGCCAGGTCGGCGACAATGATTTTGTTCTGGTTGGCGAGGTAGAGAACACCGCAAAACATCTGGCGACGTATTTTTTAGACACGAACTCAACAGAGCCCGCCTCACCCCATCGGTTTTATGGAGCACTGCGTACACCGGGAGCCGTCAATTGCAACTCGTATTCAGGCTTCTTGCATCGAAATTGGAATGTCAATGAGTTCATTGGTGTGAGTATTAATGGTTTTGCCTATGGATACCCGTTTGA
This sequence comes from Pseudovibrio sp. Ad26, assembly GCF_001623285.1. Lineage (NCBI taxonomy): Bacteria > Pseudomonadati > Pseudomonadota > Alphaproteobacteria > Hyphomicrobiales > Stappiaceae > Pseudovibrio > Pseudovibrio sp. Ad26. The sequence goes on along the minus strand of NZ_LMCE01000047.1, from coordinate 509,495 downwards.
TGACCAAGGCGGGTTTTCCACCAACATCAACTACGGCGCCCATCTTCCCAAGGGCATTTTAATCAACATCGGCGCTCCGTGGAATACATAGGCCTGTACCCATCAACATAGAAGGCTGGCAATCACTAGCCTCTCAGAGTGTTCGGATGAGACGCAGGCGTTTTTGAGCCAGGTGCGAGCCGGCTAGCTTAGTTCGACCCGTATCGAAACATTACATGAATGAAGTGGGTTAGAGCTTAAGGTGGGTTTTCCATCTCTTGCTTTAGGAGCGTACCTTGCTGCTCAACTGTCTTTATTCAGAGTTCTATGAGGAACAGGTGTTTCTGGATCTGCTTGGCCTTTCATCCGCGGACTGGCAGAGCCTGCTGGAGCGGCGGGTGATGCCTGCCGCCTCTTACCTGTTCACCAACAGCTCGCTGTGTGTTTCCTTCTTTGGTCAGTATCAGGAACGGGAGCTTTATCGCTTCCACCTGAAGAGCCATCGGCGCTGGTTTGAGGATCTGCAGTGTTTTGGCCTGACACAGGAACAGGCCGCCAAAGCGTTTTTCCTCTCCCGTTTCCGCAATGCCAAAGAGGCATTTCGTGCCGGAGAGCTGGGATCTCGCTTGCATGCGTCCTACCCTGAGGTGCTGAGCGCGTTTGATGGGGATCTGGAGGAGCGCACATGGGGCCATTTTCTCAACGGCACCTACGGCATCTGCACCCGTGATGGCCAGCCGGACACGATCTTCCAGAAGCAGGTTGGTGTGCGGTACGTTGAGAAGATTACAGAGACCGAGCCTCACTGGTTCCCAGATGACCAGCTCGGGCTGCTGAGGCAAACAGTGGATTTTCTGGATGGTGTGGAATCCGAGTTTGCTGCACACGAGGTAAGTCAGTCGTCGAGACAGCGCTGTATCATTGATGTTCGGGAGCGGTATTTGGCAGAGCGTGTTGCGGCTTAAGGCGTCGCCATGGTGGAAGGCGCAGCGTGGTGCTGCGCCCAACTCATTTTAAGGCATCGGAAATGCGGTGCGAATAACCCAATTTCCATCCACCCATTTCATGACAAACCGGATTTGTGATGGTGTGAAAGATGTCCCTTCCTGGCCACAATACACCCGTGGACCAGCAGCAAATGGATTTTTATCAGTGAGGATTGAGCCAGCTTTACAATTGTATCCAATAAATGCAGCCGGTTTAGCTGCAAAATCTGCCTGTACAAGGTCGATCTCTACATTTGCAGCAGAACCCGTTGTTTCACAATTACCAGCGCCTCCTGCAAGGAAAATGGCAGCAACGCTTTCATATTGATCTTCATCCAAGAAAAATGTGCCTGTTTGCTTTGCTTGCGCATCTGCATCACTGCTGAAAATGCCTTCGTTGATCACATGCTTTGCGATATGTCCGCCTTGGTCTCGATTTGTGTCCAGCTCAGATGAAGCAATAACGCTGTCAATGGTTCGACATTGTTGAAGGGCAGCATTTGCCTCTACCGAAATCGATAGGAAAGCAGCAACTGCTGCAAGGATACTCAGAAATTTCATGGGTTTGTCCCTTGTTGTTTTTCGTTGGCAACAAGAGACAGGACGGGCTGGATCGGTGTGTGTGAGGCTGTGTTGGGCTTAAGGTAAAGGCAGGCTTAAGCTTATTTACCTTCGCAGGTGGTTTTCTCGAGAAGGTGCGCCCAGGTATTCTTTGGCACTGCGATGGAGAATTTGTTTTGGGCGGAGGCGACCATGATGGCGGTGAGTTTGAGTTCTCCGCCTTCGTCCACCATCACCGGACCGCCGGAGCCGCCGTAGTTGGTGTCGCAGCTGGTGAGCCAGAGGTTGCCACGGTCTTTCAGCAGCTTGCAGTTTTTATCGGCGGCCAGCAGGAACGGACGATCCCGAGCATATCCGGCGCTGGTGAGGTCGAGGTTTTGGGTGACTTCCGGCGAATTGCTGATCACCGACATCGGCGGCACGTCCAGCGGTTTTGAGAGTATGATTACGCCTACATCGGTTGCGGCATGCTTCAAAGTCGGGCGGGAGGTGAAGGTGTAGCCATCCAGCAAGTAGGTGCAGGCGGCAGTGGTGTGGGCGATAAACTTATCCCGACGCACCCCGGCCACGAAGTTGATTTTTGAGGGAACGTGCGCTTTGCCGGTACGGGCGTTGTACAGGCAATGAGCTGCGGTGATGACCATTCGATCCGAGATCAGCGTACCGGAGCACATTGAACGGGAACGGAACCCGGCAACATTCACCCGGCCAATGGCGTTCCATGGTTTATCCCAGCTGTCGATGATTTCGCGATTGTCCTCTCCAATGATACCGGGAAAGAATTTTTCGGATTTGCCGGGCTTATCCTGTGCCTTTGTTGCGGCTGCGCCCAGCGCGATGAGGAGAGCCGCCCCTAAGGTGCATTTGGAAAGCAAGTTCAGCAGCATAAGCAGGTCCTATCACGCCAGTTACGGCAGTATCACACCTGCTGTTATATGCGGCCTGCGGGCAATCGCCCAGACTAAAAATGCTATTGCAGGTTACTCGGCTTTTTCATCCGCACGGGCCTGCGCGATCACTGGCAGATCCATGTTGCCATCCTGGAACTTGAAGTTGAACTGGATGCTGCTGATTTTCCAGGCTCCGCCTTCATGCACCAGCGCAATATGATAGCTGCCATAAACCACCCAGATATCTCCGCCTTCTGCACCATCAATAAAGTGGGTGGCGGTGGCATGGACTTTGACCTTGGCTTTTTGCTCTTTGGATTCAACGAGTGCATTGCCGATCTGGTGATGGGTCTGATCAAACCCGGGCAGCAGCTCTTTCCATGCAGTTGTGATTGCTTCCGGCGTCAGGTCAACAGGTTCCCCTGCCCCAAAGGAGGAATAATCCAGATGGACACGGCCAGTCATCGCAGCTTCGACGGACTCCCAGTTCCGGTCGTCGACATCAATAAAGAAACGACTTATGCGATTTTGGATTGGCCCAATAGTATCCATCTACATGCTCCCAGCTGGTCAGGGCATCCAATAATGCTCTAACTATTTGTTTTCGCGCGTATCCATCTGTCGAAATCCGGTGTGCATTTCAGGGATAAGCCCGAGTTCATCTCCAAAGAGTACCATAGCCGCAGGCAGACTAGCGCATTTGCCTGCTCTACATACCTAAGGAATATAACGGTTACGCTGCGGAATGAGCACCTTCTTCCGATCCTATGGTTTTCAGAGGTATAATTCTTCGCCGCATTTCCGCCACAAATAGTGACAGATTACTGATCTTTGGGCCGGTGGATCAGGCGGGTCGCAATGGTTTTGCTGTGTGGTTGCTCACTGCTCATGGTCTGGGTCATGGCTTGCAGTGCTGCTTCTGCCCACTCCGGTTCCTGCTGTTTGATTGACCAGATCTCATTAGGCAGGAAGGACAGCATCTTATCGTCATCGAAGGTGGCAAGGCGTAGCTGAGCTGGGATGTGCCCGAGCTTCTCACGCAGGAGTGCCAAGGCGCCCTCCAGAACCGGTAGAGAAGATGCCATCAGGTTTTGCGGGGCAGTGCCGAGTTTATTCCAAAGGGTCTGCATCATCTGCTCCCCATCCTGCGTGCGGTTACGGGCGGACTGGAGGGTCCAGTCTTCACCTGCGTTTTCCGGCATGACATCCAGATATCCGCGTGCTCGCTCGGTGATGGTGGGTTGATTGCTGCCGCCGATCAGGAAGTAGACTGGCTCACTTCCCGCAGCCTTCGCAATGGCTGTCGTCAGGTCTTTTGCACCTTCAAAGTTGCTGGAGGTGATAATGGGGGCATCGGTGTTGCCATAGTCACGATCCAAAAACACTATAGGTTTGGTGATGGTTTTGCCCAAGTGTTGCTGACTGCCGGAGGTGGATGAGACCACAAACAGGCCGTCTACATTACGCTGAACAAGGCCGTTTGCCAGCTCCTTCTCTGTTTCTTCATCTGAGTTGGAGCAACTGATGATGAGCTGATAGCCGGTTTCGCGGCAGCGGTGTTCCAGCTCTTCAGAGAGTTTGGCAAAGAACGGGTTGGCAAGGCGCGGGATGATCAGGCCAAACGTGTTGGTGCGTTTGAGCTTGAGGCTGCGAGCGGTCAGGTCGAATTTGACACCATGCTCTTCCACATACTCACGAATGCGGGCCTGGGTTGCTTTGCTGATGCGGTACTTTTCTGCCTTGCCGCCCAGCACCAGTCGCACTGTGGTAATGGAGACGCCGAGCGCCTTTGCAATTTCATCCGGCTTTTTGGCCATTGCGTCGTTTCTCGCCCTGATTTTTCAGAGCCCCTCCTCGCTTGCCTGCGGTGGCGGAGTACGCTCTAACCCATTGCTCTGGCGTGTATCCTTTTGCGAAATGCATTCAGCATTTTGGGAGACACGCTTAACTGTTGAGTGGTAGTCAGCCTTCCTCAAATTGCCAAGCAGAATATGGCAGGTGCGGGCTGGTGTCCGTGGATATCCCGCAGCTTAGCGTGAGTTTGAGCACCACGTGATGCTCAAACTCTCTCATCCCCGCTTTAGAGCATGTCTTTCGCAGAGCCTGCGATCTTGACATTTATGCCCTGTGTCAGTGCCTGAGCCACGAACGCTTGAAGCACATCGCGCAGCTTATCTTCTGGCACATAAGCGACTGTGATGTGGTTGGACTGGTGCCCAGCCATAAGGTCGTCACGACCAACACCATCGAGCGTGCAGTTCATCAGTGGCCACTCATAAGTGGTTGCTTTACGGCGACGCTCAAACTCGTCTTCCGGCAGTTCAACAGCATGACCTGTGCCGATGTGCATGATGACCTGTGTGCCCTCATAATGCGCCCGCGCCCAGAAGAACGCGCCCGCCTTACACTGACCTGCGATGCTGGAACCGCCTTTAGGGAAATACATTACTGGCTGGCGATAGCCTGTGGCCCCTGCGATGCCACCTTTGAGATGCTCAAAGGGAACAGAACCGGAGATTTCAAAGTCCCAATAGAAGGTGCCTTCATACTCACTGCCCCAGCGCACATCATGCAGTGTGGTTTCAGCAGGCAGGCCCATGGCATCCAAAAGGCGCCACATCATGGTTTGCGGGATGGCCGTGCCCATGTCCACTTCGTTGATGCACGGGATTGGTTTGCCTTCCCAGATGATGGTGCCGTCTTCGTCCGGGATCGGGAAGCGCACTGTTGAGCCGATTGCTCCCTCAGCAAAGTCTGAAGCAGCACAACTGTCTTTCAGGCCTTGCTGGTACTGCACGCCAACCGCAGAGAGGCCGAAACGGGTGGTGAAGCGGGCCATGGCGATCATCATGGCGCACTGTTCCAACACCTGCTCGCGGGTCAGTTCAGTGGCATCATCACTGCCGAACTTGAAGGTCATGCCCCGGTCCTCGTAGAACTTCAGGCATTCCTCACGCAGAGACTGAGGCACTTTCTCCATTTCTACCAGAAGAGCTGACTGGGAGAGGCTTTCCAGCGGCATGCCGATATCTGTAAGAGCTTTGACCGGGAAATAGCCGTTCATCATGCCCATGCAGAACGTATCAAACAGGCCAAGGATGGCTTTGTTCTTTAGGATGTACTCGCCTACCTGTTGCCCTGCCTGACCGGCAGGAGTTTGCAGGACCGCATGGTTTGCGGAGACATCTTGCAGGTAGGAGGTGTCATGATTGAGTTTGCCATCCTTCAGCCATGTGGCGAGGCTTGAGTTGAAGAACTCATCCTCAAACGACTGGGACCAGAGGCGGGAGTAATCAACGCCAAGGCTTGTCAAAGAACCAGCCATGCAGAGCATGCCGACGAGACCCGGCCATGTGCCATCAAAATTGGCAAGCAGCAGGATTGGCCCTTTGTGTTTTGCAAGCGATGGCGCGATGTGGTGTGAGTACTGCCATGCAGTGAGCAACACGATGAGCGGGGCTTCCGGATCAATCCGCGCAAAGAGTTCTGAGCCTTCTTTTTGCGAAGAGATGAAGCCGTGGCCGCGCGCCGCATCATACTCATGGGCACGCTTCATCTTGAAGCCTTGTGCGGTCAGCGCAGTTTCCAATCGCTGCGCGTAATCCTCAAAGGTTGGCCAACAAGCGACATTGGCGCTTTCACGAAGGTCGGCATTGGTGACGACAAGGATCTCCTTGTCCGCTACACAGATAGGCGCTGGGGCCTGTGGCAGGTTGAGCACGTGGTGTCCTCCTGAACTTGTTTTGATAGTTAAATGGCTTTTCCCATGAGCGCCTTGTGGTGCTGATGGTTGTCGTAAAGATTGAGGTAGACCTGATATTTGGCGGCGTGGAACTCAGCGGTGTTGCGCACCGGCTTGATGAGGCCACCAACACGCACCAGCTTTGCGCTGGCTGACGGAATGTCCTTGAAGTCTCCGCAAGCCACGGCACCCAGAATGGCAGCACCCAGCGTGACGGCATCTTCTTCTTCCGCCAGCTGAATTTCACGGCCCGTGATGTTGGCATATTCTCTGAGCCAGAGCAGGTTTTTGGTGGCTCCGCCGCACATGAACAGCTTGGTTATGCTGTGTCCGGCCTTGGTCATTTCCTCGATGATATGCCGCGTGCCATAAGCGATGGATTGCAGTGTTGCCAGATAAAGGCGGGCCAGTGCATCCCGGCCCGTTTCCAGCGTCAGGCCGGAGACAACGCCCTTTGCATGTGGATTGACACGCGGCGAGCGGTTGCCGTGATGGTCAGAAAGGACATGAAGGCCGCGGGTCGGGTTCGCTTCCCGCGCCTCCAGATCCAGCACCCAGTTGTTGAGGAGTGCGATCTCGTGCATGCCCTGTTTGGCAGCTTCGGCTTTGAGCTCGTCATAGGCGTCAGATTGCCGGATGGTCCATTCCACCAGAGAGCCAGCTGCGCTCTGCCCGCCCTCGCCCAGCCAATACCCCGGCAGCATGGCACCCCAATACGGCCCCCAGACGCCCGGCACCATGACTGGATTCTGGTTGACGATCATGTGGCAGTTGGAGGTGCCGCTGATGATGGCAAGACCGCCGTCCGGCTCTGCACCGATGAGCGCCAAACCGCCTGCGTGTGCATCAATGATGCCAGCTGCAACCGGTGTTCCTGTATTGAGGCCGAGATCCTTTGCAGCTTGTTCTGACAGGCCGCCAGCGGAAGCGCCTAGGTCCAGTACTTTCTCCGGCACTTTTTCCGGCAGATCATGCAGGCCAACGGCTTGCAGCATATCCTCTGCAAAGCGGCCTTCATGTGCCAGATAGTTCCACTTGCAGGTCAGCGTGCATGTGCTGGCGACATCAGCACCTGTTGCCCGCCAGACCAGATAGTCGGCCAGATCAAAAAACCGGACTGTGTTGGCGTAACGATCTGGATAATGGTTCTTGAGCCAGAGGATTTTTGGTAGTTCCATCTCAATGGAAACTTCACCACCTACATACTTGAGCGCATCATCACCTGTGGCGTTGATCTGTGCGGTCTCTTCTGCTGCGCGATGGTCCATCCACATTATGGTGTCCTGATCTGCCTCGCTATTTTCAGCGAGGGAAACAGGTTTACCTCCCTGCGCGACAGCCACAAGTGAGCAGGTGGCGTCTACGCCCAGAGAGCGGATCTCATCTGCCGACACGTTTGCCTTGGCCATCGCCTCTTTCATAGCTGCACAAATCTGCTGCCAGATGTCTGCGGAAGATTGCTCTACGAAATTGGTACGCCCATGAAACTGCTTGATGGGCTTGACCGCAAAAGCCAGCCGCTCCCCGTTTTCATTGAACAGTCCCACACGTGCACTTGCAGAACCGATATCAATGCCAGCGTAACATGTCTGTTTCATACGCGGCCTCCCCTTTCGACTCGCGATTGTTCTTCTACCTTGCTAAGTACACCTGCTAACTCGTGTTAGCAAGAGCAAAGCAAATGACATTTATGCAAAAATTCTCATAATGCAGCGTCTCTTAACGTCAGGAACATCAAGCCACTTCGGGCTTTTGCTACGCATCTTCTTCTTGAGATACCGGAGGTTCCTTTTGAGGAACACGCGATAGATGCAGACAGCAAAGCAGGAGGGAGGACAGTTCCGCCAGCCATTGATTTTCAGGATTTATGTGGTTGAGGGAAGTTATTTCGGATCTTGCGAGCGGTTTTGTGCATCACTCAGCAAACGGGCGAAAAAGCCGTAGCCGATGCCAAACGCCAGTGCGCGGATCACCAGATCAATGATGAAGAACAAACCCATTTCATCCCCTGCGAATGATGGGAAAGGGCTGATTGAACCAGCATGCTCACTGCCCGACAGCAGATAGCTGCGCACCATCATGGAAATGGGAATGCTGATTGAGAGGGAACCGACAAACAGGCCCCAGTACACAGAGCCGGTTGGTGCTTTATGTTCGTTGCGCACGAAGATCAGGCTGACCAAAACCACAGGCAAACCCAACTCGATGAACAGATTGCCTGCTTCCTTGATGCCATACTGAAACACCAACACAGTCACAGCCACCTGCACCAGTGTGTAGATCACAATGAATGAGCTGAGATAGAACCAGAGAGAGCGGTGCAGTTGTGTCATGAAATGTGCCAGTTATGGGGTGGTCAGCATGCTCTCTTGACCATGAGCGGTGCTCGTTTGCAATGCTCTATGCATCTCATATTGCTGCAGTGTTTTTGTTGCCCCCAGTTTTGACAGGGCCTGCATGATAGTCTCATCACCTTCATCCAGGTTAATGAAGGTGAGCGCCTCCTTGTTCACATTGGCAAATGCAGCTGTGAGCAGTGCGGTGGCATAGCCCTGACGGCGCTTATCCGGAGCCACAGCGATTTGCATGACTGCGCCTGTCTTGCGGGTGAATGCGATGTAACCTGCAAGTTGCCCATTCTGCTCAATCTTGTAGGCGGCAACACCGTCTGCGAGCACTCGGATTGCAAATGCAGTGTTCTGCCAGCTGGGTGCACACTCCCACAGCCCAGCGGCTTTTGGTTCGATCTCAGCCCAATCTGCTGGGACCGGCATGCGCTCAGAATTCCGATCAGCAAAAGCGGCTTTGTGCAGACTGAAGCACTGGAAGTTGCGCTTTGTTTGGAAACCGAGCTTTTCGTAAGCCTTTACGGCTGCCGTGTTGCTGGTGATCACCTCCAGCTGGACGTGATGATAGCCCTGCTGAGCGGCGTATTCTTCAACTTTGGCAAAAAGCTTGCTCGCAATGCCTTTGCCTCGCGCATTTGGCACAGTTCCAGTGGAGACTGCGTAAATGGTACCAGGATAGGCGTCTTGTTTGCCGATGAACCAGAAGCCAACCAGCTGCTCATTGTCGGTAGCCACCCAGGACAACTCCGCGTCAAAGCCTCGAGCCCTGATCATCCGCTCAAAATCAGCAAGCGGCATATCCATCCGGATGACATAATCGGAGAACGCCAGAACCATAACCTGATGAAGCTGGCTTAACGAAAACTCTGACGCCCGACGAAATAAAATCACACCCAACCCTCTCATCACACTGAATCACTCAGGATGATACCCCAGCCTATGAATACCTCGAACGCGCACCGTCGCTCAATGTGTTGGTTGAAGGGGAGCGGAGAACCACTTCCAGCTTTCCACGACGGGTTTCCGTGATCGGTTTGATCATTTCGTGAAAAGGTGTTCTCAAGCAGGGGAGTAGACATAAAGCTGTCGCGTTTTTGGGGGAGTTGTGCTCTTATCTCTTCTGGTGTTTTTCGGGTTAAGTATTTTCGGGGATGCTTACCCAGCTTCCGGGTCGTTGCCATGCGTCAGTTTCTGCTTCCTATCGCCTCTTTGCTTTTGGGCTCTGCCTTCCTGTTTTTTGCCGGTGGTGTTACCGGTATGCACTTGCCGCTTCGAGGCACGTTTGAGGGCTTTTCTTCGCTTTCTCTCGGTCTGCTGGGTACGGGTTGGGCGATTGGGTATGTGACCGGGTGTCTGAGCGTGCCGAAGATTGTGCAGCGGGCTGGGCATATTCGGGCCTTTGGTGTGATGGCATCTCTGGCATGCCTGTCAGTTCTGGCCTCTTCCCTGATGGTTGATCCCATTGCGTGGATTGCTTTCCGCTCCGTGGCAGGGTTTGCCTTTGCGGGTGCGGCTATGATCGTAGAAAGCTGGTTGACGGAGCGTTCTGACCCAAGCAACCGCGGGGTCGTTTTTGGCACTTATACCATGGTGAACCTTGCTGCGACCACGGGCGGTCAGGTTGTTCTTTCCATGGGCCCGATTGATGGTTTTGAGTTCTTTGTGATTGCCTCCATGTTTTATGTGGTGGCGCTTATCCCGACTGCTGTCACGCGTACCCCTGCTCCGGCTCCTCTTGCTCAGGTCAAACTGGATATCAGGCGGCTGTGGCGTAACTCTCCCGTTGCTGTAGTTGCTGTTGTTCTGACCGGCGTTTCCAACGGCAGTTTTGGTACGTTGGCGGCTGTGTATGGCGGACAAGTGGGCCTACCGATTGCCAGCATTACACTGTTTGTGAGTTCATCCATTCTGGCTGGCGCCTTTGCTCAGGTGCCAATTGGCATGATCTCAGACCGCACAGATCGTCGTTATGTTGTGATTGCGATTGCGGTGGTTGCTTTGGCGGCGGACTCCATGTTCCTGTTTGCAGACACCAGCAGTGCCAACATTGCCATTGCCTCAGCGGTGATTTTTGGCGCAGCGATTTACACCTTTTACCCAGTGTTGGTTGCGCACGCGAATGACCATGCGGATGCAGGGGATGCCATGCAGACCAGCGGTGGTTTGTTGCTGATGCTTGGTGTGGGGTCCATGATCGGGCCATTTCTGGGCGGCGTGTTGATGAGCGTTTTCGGTTCCATCGGCCTGTTCATGTCCACGTTCGGGGCACATGCGCTTATTCTTGCCTTTACCCTTTGGCGCCTCACACAGCGTTCTGCAGTCGCCGAGAGCGAGAAGAGTGTGTTTGTGCCGTCTGCACCAACGCGCACGGCCACACCGCAAACGATTATTCTGGCTGATGAAGAAGTTGCCAAGGAGATGGAAGTGGACGAGCTGTCAGAGCAACCTTCGTCTTAAGTGGTTATGCGCAAGCATTTGTAAGATGTCTGCGTTATCGAATAAATATGAGGTAAAAACTCTTATTTAAACTTGACTATAATTATCAGGTATACAATAGCTCACCCTACAACCTTTGCTATTGCCCGTCCTTATGAGAAGTCAAGCCGATGAAATCCAATCTTTTCGCAGCCGCCTTCGCTGGCGCCCTTTCAACTCTTGTTGCCTTTGGAGCGTCCGCGCGCGATGTAAAACACGAGTTGGGAACGACCACTGTTCCTGACCAACCGCAGCGTATTGTTGTGCTCGAATATAGCTTTGTTGATGCTCTGGCTGCGGTTGGCGTTGCTCCTGTGGGTGTGGCGGATGACAAAAAGCGGGAACGCATCATCAGCGCTTACACGGATAAGATTGGGCAGGACTGGGTTTCTGTCGGCACGCGCAAGACGCCAAGCCTTGAAGTGATTGCGTCCTTAGGTCCAGACCTGATTATCGCTGACAAGACCCGCCATACAGCCGCTTATGACACGCTCTCTGAAATTGCACCGACAGTCGTTTTTGACAGCCTGGGCGGTGATTACCCTTCCGCGATTGCACAGCTGGAAGCGATTGGCGCTGCCGTTGGCAAAGCGGATGAAATGAAATCGCGTGTTGAGGCGCACAAAGCCAAAATGACTGAGATCAGCGCTCAGTTTGAAAAGGCTGGCGATTATAAGATTCAGTTTGGTGTGACCAATGCAAAGGGGCTGTGGCTGCACTCACCTGTTTCCTACAATGGTTCGTTGTTGAAAGGCTTTGGGTTTGCCAGCGGCATGAAGCCAACCAACGGTGCGGTTTACGAATCCAATTATGTGAAGACTTCTCTTGAGCAGCTTTCTGCAGTGAACCCTGACATTCTCATTTTGGGCCGCTATGCAAACCCATCCTTTGCTGACGGCTGGAAGGGTGAAGCGCTTTACGAGAACATCAGCGCTGTGAAAAATGACCGCGTGTTTTATGTGGAGGCGCATGTGTGGTCTCGTCTGCGCGGTATGGTGGCTGCAGAGATGACGGCTAACGACCTGCAAGGCATCATGACGCAAGTGCAGAACTAAGCGACACATGCCAACCTATGCCATGTACTGGAGCCTTATGGGGATGGCGTTGCTCGGTGGAGCAGCGCTGTCCCTTGCCACAGGTGGCCGACAAGATATCGGGTTTCTTGAAGTCCTGAATGCAGTCTTTGCTCAGCTTGATGAGCAGAGCCTTTCCATCGTGCGAGATATCCGCGCTCCACGCACCCTCATTGCTGCATTGATTGGCGCAAACCTCGGCCTTGCCGGGCTTTTGCTGCAAGCGACAACGCGCAATCCGCTATCCTCTCCATCTATTCTTGGCATCAATCAAGGGGCTGCTCTGGGCATTGCCATCGGGTTGGTGTTCCCCTCGCTCGTCCTTTTCAACATCGACACCATGGCCGTGCTGGGTGCTGCCTTTGCAGGAGGCCTGACCCTGACGCTTGCAGGTGGCCTGAAAGGCACATTGAGCGCACTTCGGTTGATCCTTTCTGGTGTGGCAGTCAGCGCTTTTGCGTTTGCATTGGTGCGGTTCACTTTTACGCTGGATGATGAACTGGCTCTCTCCGTGATCCAGTGGACCACCGGCGACATTGCAGACGTTCGCTGGAAGCAGGCGACGCCTCTTTTGGCCTGGTGTTTGGCAGGTGGCCTCCTGACGTTCTTCATGTCGCATAAGCTTAACTTGATGGCGCTAGGAGAAGCCGCCTCAAAGGGGCTTGGGTCTGATCCGCGCTTTACGTTGCTTTTCGGCATTTTGCTCGCAGCGATCCTGACTGGCGTTTCCGTTTCCGTTGCCGGGCCTGTCATGTTTGTTGGCCTGATTATACCGCATGTGTGCCGCGCTGCCTTTGGCACAGATCATCGTGTGCTGGTGCCTGCGGTTATGCTGTGTGGGGCCACCTTGATGCTTGTTGCTGATGGCGCTTCCAAGCTGATCAACTTTCCGGAGGAAACTGCGGTGGGTGTGGTCTCTGCTCTGATTGGCGCGCCCTACTTTTTGTACCTGACCATCACCGCCAAGGAGATTGACTGATGAGCGTGGTCTCTGAGGCCTCCGGCGCACAGTGGCGTGCGGATTTCAAAAGCCACCGGAGCACCAAAGCCTTTCGCATCCAAATGCTACTGTTGTTTGCCTGTGTTTCTGTCAGCCTGCTCAGTCTGGGCGTGGGCGCAGTCAACATTCCGCTGGATGTGATCCTGAACAGCCTGTTTGATCTGGATGGCCAAAAGCAGACCTACATCATCTGGAAATCTCGGCTTCCCCGTGTGTTGATTGCCTTGCTGGCCGGCGCAAGCCTTGCTGTTTCCGGTGTTATTGTTCAGGCTATCATTCGCAATCCGCTGGCAAGCCCCAAGATCATGGGCATCAACTCAGGCGCTGCACTGGCTGCTTTGGGTACAGTGATGTTCCTGCCTGATGTGCCCGTTACTTATCTTCCTGTCGCTGCGGCCCTTGGCGGCATCGTTGCTGCGGTGGTGGTGCTGTTTGCAGCGCATCTGCGCCAAGTCTCCCCTGCCCGACTGGCTCTGGTTGGTATTGCCGTTGGTATGGTGTGCGATGCAGGCGTTGATTATCTGCTTGTGACAGCAGCAACGCTGGAAATCTCCAATCCGCTTGTCTGGCTCACCGGCTCGCTTTGGGCTCGCACGTGGGTGCATGTGCAGTCGATCTGGTTGCCACTGATGGGTCTTTTGGGTTTGACTATGGTGCTTTCCTATCAGCTGGACCTGCAGCAACTCGGGGATCAGACCGCACGCGGGCTTGGTCAAAGCACAAATAAGATGCGCCTTTTGTTGTTGGGCGTTGCAACCCTGCTTGCCAGCATTTCCGTTGGGGTTGTCGGCGTAATCGGTTTTATCGGTTTGATGTCACCCCATATCAGCCGCTCTCTTGTTGGAGGCCGACATCGTCTCCTGCTGCCAACAGCAGCTCTAGTGGGCGCACTTCTGGTTGTTCTGGCTGATGCGGTTGGACGGGCTATTGCGCCGCCGCTTGAGGTCTCCGCAGGTATTTTGAGTGCAATGCTGGGCGCTCCTTACTTCATCTGGATCATGAGCCGCTCACAAAAAGGACAAAGCACATGAGCATCGTTCTTTCAAACGTCATTTCCGGTTACGAAGAGTTCATGCTCAAGAGCATCAATCTCACCATTCAAAAAGGCAGTTATGCCGCTTTGATCGGCCCGAACGGCTGCGGAAAATCCACACTGCTGAAAACCATTGGTCAGATCACCAAATTAAAGAGTGGCAGCATCACGGTTGATGATCAAGAGATCCACCGTTTGCCTGCCAAGACCGTTGCAAGGCAGATTGCGTTTTTGCCGCAAAGTCCAGTGGTTCCGACTGGCATCAGCGTTGAGCAGCTTGTCGGCTATGGACGTGCGCCGCATCAATCTCTCCTTGGCATTCGCAGCAGACGGGATGTTGAGATTGTTGAGGAGGCCTTGCACACCTCGGGCCTTTACGCGTTCAAAGACCGGGCTTTGAAAGACCTTTCCGGCGGCCAGCGCCAGCGGGCCTTCATCGCCATGTGCCTGGCTCAGGACACGCCCTACATCATGCTGGATGAACCAACCAGCTATCTGGATATCCGCTATCAGTACGAGACACTGGATCTCCTCCAACAGCTCAACAGCCAAGGCCGCACCGTGGTCGTCGTCCTCCACGACATCGCCCAGGCCTCCCGCTACGCAGACCACCTCGTTGTCATGCGCGATGGAGCTATCTTTGCCGAGGGCACCCCACACGAGGTGGTCAGCCCGTCTCTAGTGAGTTCAGTCTACGAGATTAACACCAGCGTTTATGCAGATCCGGTCTCCCAGACACCCGTGGTGACGCCTGTTTGAGGGGAAAAGCTAAGCACTAAAGCAGTTCGCATTTAAGTTGAAGCATCTGAACTGCTTTAGCCTTTGTTTTTGCGTACCTTTGTCCAAAAATCGGTTCCCACTTCTCAGCGATACGCTGTAATTTGCTCTCCCAATCGAGAAAAACCTCCCTGCTTCTCATTCTGGGGATGAAGGAAACAGGGAGGCTGGGTGGGAACTGAGGTGGTTGGGGTTAGGCTGTTTCTGGTAGTTGGCCTTTTACGAGTTCGGTCCAGAAGCGGATGCCGGTCATGAGGATGTTGTCGTTGAAGTCGTAGAAGGGTTTGTGGAGGGCTGTGCCGCCTTTTTCGCCTACTTTTCCGTTGCCGACGAGAATGTAGCAACTTGGGACTTTGCGTTGCATGTACGAAAAATCCTCTGAGATAGTGAAGGGAGGAGCTTCGCCGTCTACGTTTTCTTCTCCGGCGATTGCTTTGGCGACGCGAACGGCAACAGCTGTTTCCTTTGGCGTGTTGATCGTGGAGAGGAATGTGTTGGTGAACTTATATTTGTATTCAACGCCGGCTGAAACACACTGACCAGCAGCCACTCTTTCGATGGCAGCTTCAATCTTTGCCAACGCTTCATCAGTAAAGCAGCGGGTGTCGCCTTTGATGGTTGCGGACGATGGAATAACGTTGGTTGTGCCGTTGGTGGTGAACTCCGTCACCGAGATCACGGCAGGTTCATGAATTGAACTCAAATTACGGCTGGTGACCGTTTGCAGGGCCAATATGATCTGCGCGCCAACCACGATTGGATCAGTGCCCATGTGAGGCATTGCAGCGTGACCGCCTGTCGCGAGGATCTCGATTTCAAAGCCACTTTCCGATGCCATGATCGAACCCGGATTGGTTACGAAGTGCCCTTCTGGAACGCCCGGTAGGTTATGCATGGCATAAATGGCATCCATCTTGAAACGGTCAAACAGACCATCTTCGATCATTGCCTTTGCACCGACACCGTGCTCTTCACCCGGCTGAAAGATGAAATAGACTGTTCCATCGAAATTCTTATGCGTTGCTAGCTCATGGGCAGCACCAAGCAGCATGGTGGTGTGTCCGTCATGACCACACGCATGCATCATCCCATCGGTTTGGGATTTATAGGCGAAGTCATTTTCCTCGGTGATCTTGAGGGCGTCCATGTCTGCACGCAGGCCAATTGTGCGATCGCTATCACCGCATTTGAGCACGCCAACCAAGCCGGTGCGACCGATATTGCGGTGAACTTCAATGCCGAATTCTTCCAGCTTCTGGGCGATGAACTCGGATGTTTTCACTTCTTCAAAGCCAAATTCTGGCATTTGATGCAAGTGCCGGCGCCACGCAATGACTTGTTCTTCGATTTTGCTCATTGAAGTTCCCTTACCTCCTCTAAGAAACTTACAAAGAGGCAGCCCTGGAACAGCTGCCTCTTCGCTTTATTTGTTTTTATTCGGCAGCTTGTTTGATTGCTGGTGCTTTCTCACTGGCTTGCTTTTCATCCGTAAATTCTTCACGGAACATCTTGAATGTACTAATCATTGCTATGAAGAGCACAAACATCAATGGCAGAGCGAAAATCAAGCTGATGGACTGCAACAAATCGATACCAGATTTTGTTGCCAGCATCAGTGTCAAAGCCATAGCGCCCTGTGCAATGGTCCACATAACCTTCTGCTTATTGCTTGGGTTCAGGGAGCCATCTTCACTCATGGAGCTGAGTGTGAAGGTTGAGCTGTTCATGGATGTGATGAAGCAGGTGAACAGAGCAATCACAACACCAATGGAGATGACGGTACCGAGCGGGAAGTCTTCCAGCACGATGAAGGTTGCAGCTTTAGAAGACGCTGCTGCAGCTTCCAATGCTTCCGGAGACGCTTCAAGGCCGATTGTGCCGAAGAACGCAACCCAGAGGAAGATACCGAGGCATGGCAGGATCATGGATCCAAGGATGAACTCACGGACTGTGCGGCCTTTGGAGACACGCGCGATAAACGGACCAACAAACGGTGCCCAGGCGATTGCCCATGCATAGTAGTAAATTGGCCAGCCACCGATCCACGAGGTTTCTTTATCCGCAGCGAAGGTTGGCAACATTAACGCATCAGTAAAGAAGTCGTTCATGTAGTTACCCATTGTATCAAAGTAAACATTGATCATCTGGGTGGTTGGGCCAAGCGCTCCGACGAGTACAATCAAACCAACAAGAAGGTAGGCGTTGTAATCGGAAAGGATCTTGATGCCTTTTTCAAGGCCTGTGGTGGTGCACAGAATGGTGATTACTGTGATCGCAGCAACAAGGATGATTTTTGTCAGCGGGCCGTCCGGCGTGCCGATCAGGTAAGAGGAGCTGATGGACAGGGAAAGGCCAGTTTGACCAAGAGAGGTAGAGATACCTGCGATGGCGCCAAACACACAAACCAGATTGATCAGTTTGCCCCAGCCACCATTTGCTTTATCACGGCCCCATGGGAGCAAAATGTTACTGATCAGGCCGCTTTCGCCTTTACGGTACATCAGATAACCGAGGATCAGACCAACCACGGAGAATGCAGCCCAGGCCTGAATGCCCTGGTGAATGAAGCTCTGCTTCATCGCAAACTCAGCTGCTGCAGGTGTTTGTGCAGCAATACCGGTTGTCTCTAACGGGTTCATGTAGTGGTAAACTGGCTCTGCAACACCCCAATAGAGCATTACGGTACCCATACCAGCGGAGAACAGCATCGCAATCCATGAGAAGGTGCTGAATTCTGGTCTGGAGTCATCCGACCCAAAGCGGATGTTACCGTATTTACTGAAGGCGAAGAAGAACATCACCATGACATAGGCAAAGGAGCCCGCCATGTAGATCCAACCGAATTTATCGGTCAGATAGTTCATGGTGCTTACACCGACATTAAACAGTTGATCCGGGAACAGGATGCCTGACAAAACCACGACAACAATGAATGTCATCGTGCTGGCAAAGAGCATCTTACCTTGTTTTAGTTGTTGTACAGCTTGGTTACTCATAACTCTCCCCTGAGTTAACCGCTACAGCGCTAAGGATAAACAATGCCGAAGCAATTTATCCTGACTGCATAGGAGGGAAGCCGTCTCCCTGCCCCGAGGGGACGGCTCATGCTTGTTATTTAATGATGATCATTTCCGGTGCTGCGCGCTCAGTGAGCCACTCTGCACCGTCTTCTGTGATGACGATGTTTTCTTCATGAACCATCTGCTTACCTGGCGCGTAGTTCATGCCCGGTTCCAAAGTCAGAACCATACCTGGCACTAGCAAAGTATTGTCGGTTGCTGTGTGAGATGGGCGCTCTGTCAGCTCCATGCCAAGGCCGTGGCCAATGCGGCCTACATCATTGCCAAGAGCACCGGCAGCTTCCAGGACACTCCACATTGCATTGTAGATGTCTGTAGTCGTGTTGCCCGGCTTGGCAGCTTCAAAGCCCTTGGTCGTTGCTTCCCATGTTGCGCGATAGGCAGCAAGTGTCTCTTCACTTGCAGAGCCAAACGCCCAGTTGCGGTCAAAGTCTGAGAAGTAGCCATCTCTGACTGCGCCTGTGTCAATGATGAGAACATCACCGTCATTCAATGCGCGGTCAGTTGGGCCCATGATGATGCTGTCATATCCATCAGGGCCGGACCCTGCGATAATGTAAGGACATTCATCC
Source organism: Pseudovibrio sp. Ad26 (assembly GCF_001623285.1). Lineage (NCBI taxonomy): Bacteria > Pseudomonadati > Pseudomonadota > Alphaproteobacteria > Hyphomicrobiales > Stappiaceae > Pseudovibrio > Pseudovibrio sp. Ad26. Next base: position 490,979 of record NZ_LMCE01000047.1, on the reverse strand, counting down.
GCACCTGCACTCAGCATATCAATTCTGAACTGTTTGCAGATTTCCCGCTCGGTCATTCCAGTTTTTGCGTAGTTTGGAATGAGGTCGAAGGCTTGATTGGTGATACGGCAGATTTGGCGGGTCTTGCTGATTTCAGCTGCGGATTTGATCTGGCGAAGATTGTGAATTGCAAGCGCAACGTCAACAAATTCTGATTCAACCTTGTCACGTAGTTCCAGGAAGTTGTTTGTTGGCATACGCAGGTAGGATTCAATCCCAAGCGTTGCACCCACACGACCGTACTTTTTAGGCAGGTCATTCATGGCCTTGGCAACCAGAGAAATGCCATCGTCCTCAGGGCATGGTGATGCCCAGGTACGGATATCATCGATCCATGTTGCCGCCATTCCAGTGGCGCCAATCTCTGGAATAACCGCGATTGGCTTGCCTTCAAGAGGCACAATCAGAAACCATGGACGTGTTGGACTGTGCCAAAACTGAGTGAAGAAACCAGAGAAGTAGCGGACATTGGGTTCTGTCGTGAAAAGGACAGCGTCCACTTTTTGCTCATGCATCACCTTTTGCAGGCGTGCTGTCCGGCTTTCAAATTCTGAAACTTCAAAGCCCCTCAAAGAAAACTCTGACATGATGTGCTCCCGTTTTATGACAGAGTGGCCGGACCCGAAATTGCAAATTTGTGAACGCAAATGGGTTCAACCAGTCTTTGAGTTACATATTTAATACAATATCATTTCAGTCAACAATATTAGACTGTAATAGGCATTCATACATATATATTTCTAGATTTCCGTCCTCTTTAGTGGATAAAATATCAGTACCATTACGCATTTCGGCTCAAAATTAGCATTTACAGTTAAATGAAGTGAACTTTTCATTGCAAACACCGGGAAACGTGGTTACCAACACAAGGAACCTATTACGTATTCAGGCGAGCTTTGAGAAAACAGCTATGATCAACCTCAATGACTTCACAAATGTAGAATGTCTCTTTGAAGATGATGATGATCGTCTTGCAAACTACTTTCGCATTGCAGAAACAGTCGCGGATTTGATCGGGCCACACTGTGAGGTTGTGGTGCATTCTCTCAAAAACCTGGAAACATCTGTTGCCAAGATCGTCAACGGACACATGACGGGTCGGACGATCGGGTCTCCCATAACAGACCTCGGTTTGAAGATGCTGCGGGTTTATCAGGAGACAGGCAATCTGACACCGAAAGCCTACTTCACGCATAATGCTGAGGGACAGCTGCTAAAATCAGCAACGACGATTATCCTTGGCGCTTCAGGCAAACCGATTGGTTTGTTCTGCCTGAACATCAATCTATCCCTGCCCTTCTCAGAGATCATCAGCACGTTCACTCCAGATGCTGCTGAGGTTGCAGAGAAAACAACACCAGAGCGCTTCAGCACCAACTCAACTGAGGTCATTTTGGGTGCCTTGGAACAGGCGATCAGAGATGTGGAGGCAGACCCATCGGTGACACAAAAAGCCAGCAACAAGGCTGTCACCAAACTGCTTCTTGAACGCGACATTTTCGAGTTCAAAGAAGCAACCGTGCTTGTGGCGGAAAAACTCGGGATCACGCGACATGCCATCTACAAGTACATCCGAGAATCAAAAACTCAGATCACTAGCAAAGAGTAAGTAAAATGAAAAAGTTAGTTGCTACAGAAAACGCTCCAGCTGCAATCGGACCGTATTCTCAGGGAACTGTTTTAGAGAACCTCGTTTTCACCTCTGGCCAATTGCCGCTTGATCCAAAAACAATGGCATTCCCTGAAGGTGGCATCACCGAGCAGGCCAGAATGTCACTGGCCAACTTGAAGGCTGTGTTGGAAGAGGCTGGTGCTGGTATCGACAGCGTGGTGAAAACCACATGTTTCCTCGCTAAAATGGAAGACTTTGCAGCGTTCAACGAAGTTTACACGGAAGTCTTTGGCACTGAAGGTGCACCTGCGCGCTCTTGCATCCAGGCAGGCCGCCTGCCGAAAGACGCGCTGGTTGAAGTCGAAGCAATCGCGTACGTCAAGTAAGCTGCACGACACTCCTGTTGCTGCGCTCTGAGATAGAGTTCCCCACTCTCTTCGAGCGCAGCTCTCCTCCCCTTGCCCAAGCTGTTGAAGAGACCAAGATGCTTAAGATACGCAGCAATCGTTTCCGCACAGGTGAAACCAGTCCACTGTTCACGATTGAAGTTGCAGAGAAAACGCGTGAGTTTCATAGTCAGATCCAAGGTTATGAACCAACTCCCCTCACCAGCCTTCCCGCCTTAGCAAAGGTGCTGGGCGTCAAGGCGATTTACGTGAAGGATGAGTCTCATCGTTTCGGACTAAATGCCTTTAAGGTGCTTGGTGGCTCCTATGCCCTTGGTCGCTTGCTTGCGAAGAAGCTTGATCTCGATATTTCGGAAATCGACCTACAGACTGTTTCTCAAAAGTTTGAGCGCCCTATGGTCTTTACAACAGCAACTGCTGGCAACCATGGGACCGGTGTCGCATGGGCTGCGCGCGCTATGGGACAAAAGGCTGTTGTTTACATGCCCAAAGGTTCACCTCAGTCAGCTGTCGAGCGCATCCGGGGTTTGGGTGCAGACTGCATTGTGACCGATGTGAACTACGATGACACCGTTCGACTAGCGAATAAAACAGCGGAAGAGAACGGCTGGGAGCTTGTTCAGGACACTGCCTGGGATGGCTACGAAGAGATACCAACCTGGATCTCCCAGGGTTACATGACGATGGCTGGAGAAGCAGCTGACCAACTCGCCAAGCTGGACGATGCTCAACCAACTCACGTTATGCTTCAGGCTGGTGTCGGAGCTATGGCAGGCGGTGTTCTGGGCTATCTTGCTGATGCGTACGGACCTGAGAACTTCACGTCTGTGATCAGCGAGCCGCGCGCTGCAGATTGCCTTTATCAATCTGTTTCCAGCGAGAATGGTGAGATGACTGCGGTTGAGGGTGACCTGACCTCTATTATGGCTGGTCTGGCCTGCGGTGAACCAAACCCGATCACATGGCCAATCCTACGGGACTGTGGCGATCATTTCATCTCAGCCACAGATAACATTGCCGCCACTGGCATGCGTATTCTTGGCAATCCGCTCAAAGGGGACCCTGCGATCACAGGCGGCGAGTCCGGTGCTTTGAACATCGGCCTGCTATACGCGATGAAGTCAAAAGCAGAGTACGCCGAACTGGCACAAAAAGCTGGTCTCAACGAAGAGAGTGTTGTGTTGATCTTCAACACCGAGGGCGACACCAATCCTGAACGTTACAGAAAAATCGTCTGGGAAGGCACCTTGCCTCTTTAACTGACATCATTTCTCAAACAGAGTTACGGCTCTGTTTGAGGCTATTACTTCAGTGCTGCCAGCACTAGGATCATGCTTGTGCAACATAGGTCGCATCGCAAGTTCTTCTGATTGCTATCGAGTATCACACTCACGCTGCCCGGCTCCACAATGATAATCTTACCACGCAACAGATGCGCTACTCTCAATGTGATTTCGCCACCTCACATGAGAAGGACAAAGCTTATACGCTCTTTGCGATCTAACAATTCCAAGGAGATAAGTGGTGCCCGGAGGCGGACTCGAACCACCGACACGCGGATTTTCAATCCGCTGCTCTACCAACTGAGCTATCCGGGCATTTCGCGTTGGGCAGTGTGCCCCGCTGAGGTGAGGGTCTTATAGGGTGCCAGATTTCTCCTGTCCAGCACCTCAATGAGTTTTCCCAAAGGCTTTTAGGGGGTTAAATCTTTTTTTTCGCAGAGTGCATTGCTCGAAAGAAATCAGGCCATAAAAAAGGGCGCTGTTCAAGCGCCCTTAATTCTCTCTCACTCTCAAAAACCTTAGACAGTGACCCAGCTGGCCTGTTCGTGAGATTTGGCCATGGTCTGGACGAGCCCCTCGATGAAGATGCCACGTTCGAAGTCGATCAGGTGACTGTCTTCGCCCTGTAGGCTTTTCAGGATCTCGTTTACTTCAATAATCTTCAGATCGTTAAAGCCGAGACCGTGGCCCGGAGCCGGGATGAAGCGGTCGTATGGTGCATGGGCTGGCCCTGCCAGAACCGTGGTATAGCCCTGCCCTGCCACATCACCTTCAGCTTTGTAGACGTGCATTTCGTTCATGCGTTCCTGATCATAAACGATAGACCCTTTTGAGCCGAAGATCTGCGCTGCAATACGGCCTTTACGGCCCCATGCAGAGCGGTTGAGCTGGAGGGTGCCGTTCCCGCCGTTTTCCAGTTCAAACAGCACGGTGGCTGCATCATAGGTCTCAACAGCTTTGTCGTTGCCTGCTGCATCCTTACGGGTCGCATATGGCTTGGTCATGTGGCACATGACTTTTGAGATGCGCAGGTCCAGAGCCATGAGGAGAGACATGGTGTGTACGCCAAAGTCATCCAGTGCGCCAAAGCCGGAAGCTGCGCCGCTTTTGATGCCCCATTCCTCATCCGGGTTAGCCATGAAGTCTTCGTCCATTTCCAGACGGACTTGCAGCACTTCTCCGATTTCGCCTGCATTCAACAGGTCACGGATGCGGCGCATCATGGGATTTTGGATGTAGTTGTACCCCAGGAAGGTTTTCTTGCCGGACTTTCGGGAGGCTTCCAACATCTTCTGCGCGTCCGCGTAGGACGGAGCCATTGGCTTTTCGCAGTAGACGTGCTTGCCAGCTTCCAGAGCTGCGATTGCCATTTCCGGGTGGAACTCATTCGGCGTGGTAATCGAGATAATGTGAATATCAGGATCTGTCAGCATATCGCGCCAGTTGCCCGTTGACTTGGCAAAGCCGAAGTCTTTTGCACGTGCTGCTGCCAGCTCTTCATTCACCTCAGCAAGCGTCACCAATTCTGGCTTCAGCTCACCACCAAACACACCGGATACAGCATTCCATGCCAGAGCATGACATTTGCCCATGTATCCGGTTCCAATCAGACCTACGCCGATTTTTTCCATCTCAGTAATCCTGGAAGTGCCCCTAGAATAGAACGTGCTATGAGGCGGGGCATTGATAAAATGAAGGAGCGGCACGATCGGGTAATGCCGCTCCTCAGTGTCTCACTGAACATTCTGAATGTTGCGTATGCCTGACCCGAAAACCGATCTGCGATTTTCGGGAATACACATCAAACAGTACCGCCCAGTGACGCCTCCAAGCTGGCAAGCTCCTGCCCGCCAGCCATTAGATCTTGTAGTTCCTCAGCGGTGATTTCACCCTTCTTCGCTGTGCCGAGGGTTTTGCCCCTGTTCAGCACTGTAAAGCGGTCACCCACTGCCATGGCGTGGCGTACGTTGTGCGAAATGAACACGACGCCAACACCCTTTTTGCGGACCTTATCCATGGTCGAGAGCACGTTTGACGTCTGGCGTACACCCAGAGCAGAGGTTGGCTCGTCGAGGATGAGGACTTTCGCGCCGAAATACACGGCGCGCGCGATTGCGACTGTCTGGCGTTCCCCACCAGACAGTGTGCCCACAGCCTGATCCGGTTCACGCAGATTAATGCCCATCTTGGACATTTCTTCCATAGTGACTTCGTTGGCGTACTTATGGTCGAAATAAGAGATCGGGCCGAACTTTTTGACTGGCTCACGGCCAAGCCAGAAGTTGCGGGTGATGGACATGAGCGGGATCATCGCAAGGTCCTGATGCACCGTTGCAATGCCTGCATTCATAGCATCACGTGGGCTTTCAAAGACATGCTTTTGACCATCCACGACGATCTCGCCCTTACTTGGCTTGTGCACGCCGGACATGGTTTTGATGAAGGTGGATTTACCTGCACCATTGTCACCAAGCAGACAATGCACTTCGCCGGGCATGACGGAGAAGGAAACACCAGCCAAAGCAATGACAGAGCCAAAATGCTTTTCGATGTTCTTCATCTCAACAATAGGTGTCGTCATGATCAGCGCTCCCCTGTGACGCGCTTGCGGATCATGTTGTTAAACAACACCGCGATCAGCAGCATGGAACCGAGGAAGACCAGATACCAGTCCTGATCGATATTGGTGTAGCTGAGGCCGATCAGCACCATCCCGAAGATGATGGAGCCGAAGAAGGCACCGATTGCAGAGCCATAACCGCCTGTCAGCAAACAGCCACCGATCACCGCTGCAATGATTGCCTCAAACTCCTTTTGGAAGCCACGGCGGGCGTCCGTTGAGCCTGCATCCATAACAGTCAGGATTGCAACGAGAGCTGCACAGCATGCGGTGAACATGAACAGGTACATCTTGACCTTGCGCACTGGCACACCGGAGTTGCTTGCTGCGTTGCTGTCGCCACCTGCTGCAAAGATCCAGCTGCCAAATGGAGAGCGAAGCAGAACCCAGGTTGCCAGAAGAGCTAGTAGACCAAACCAAAGAATATCGACCGGGATGCCATCTACTTTTGGCTTGCCGGACTTGAAGGTGTCGATCCAGCCCGCTTCAGCCAGCCAGTAGAAGAATGGTGTGAACGCTTCTCCGCTAAAGAAGTCAGCAAGCCAGCTGCCTTCAAATTCTGCACGGATGCCGCGCAGCTGAGTTGAGCCGCCGGTCGCCGCTTTGAGGCCAACCAGAGACAGGCCGCGCAGGATAAACAGGAACGCAAGCGTTACAATGAAAGACGGTAAGCCCGTACGGATGACGATCTGTCCGTTGATGGCACCCATTGCAGCTGCCACGATGAATGTGACAATAATCGCTGCATAGAGTGGCAGGTCAAAGGTGACCATTGCCGCGCCGAAAATCAGGCCTGTGAACGCAACCATAGAGCCAACGGAGAGATCAAACTCACCGCCGATCATGAGAAGTGCTGCCCCAATAGCCAGAATGCCGAGTTGGGCAGCAGGCGTCATGAAGTTCAGGATCCCCGCGAGGGTGAACATCTTAGGGTCAGCAGTAAAAAGAAAAAAGATTGTTACGAGAGCAAGGCCAGCAATGGCGCCGAGTTCAGGACGCTTCATGAGCCGGGAGATGAGCGAGACGTTTTTTACTCTTTCGTCCGCGCTCTCAACAGCAAGATCGGACATTTTATTTCCCTCAGTTTTGCATGAAATGAGAGGGATGCGTGCACCCCTCCCACAGCAAAGCTCCTTAACGGATGCCTTGAGCGGACAGCTCTACAACCTGACCGGCTTTATCAGCGGTGATTAGGTTTGGACCGGATGGAACGTTGCCACCAGGGATAAGTCCGTACTCTGCATTGAGAGCGAGGAAGATAACAGGCAGGTAGCCCTGAAGGAACTGCTGCTGGTCGATTGCAAATGCTGCTTTACCGTCAGCAACTGACTGCAGGAAGCCTGCGGACATGTCGAAGGTTGCAACATTAACTTCACCAGTGCGTCCAACTGCTTCAACAGCTGCCACTGCTGGCTCACCTACGAGAGATGCACCAAGACCCATGATGGTGTCGATGTCTTCGTTGGATTCCAGAGTTGCCTTGATCTTCGCTTCAACTTCAGCTGGATCGTTGTTGGTTGGAACAACAGTTACGTTGCCGCCAAAGCCAGCTGCAAAACCGTCACAACGCAGGTCGAGGGACACGTTGCCCACTTCCTGGTTTACGCAGATGCCGACTTTGCCGCCCATGTCAGCAAGCTTTTCGCCTGCTGCTTTACCAGCGTCATACTCGTCCTGGCCCACGTGCAACAAAGCGCCAAAGCTTGCAGACACATCACTACCGGAGTTCATGGAGATGACAGGGATGCCAGCTTCAACTGCTTTGGTAATGGATGGGCCGAGCGCGTCACCATCTGGAATGGACACAACAATTCCGTCCGGCTCCTGAACGATCGCTGCATCGATCAGCTGGCTCATGGCCACCATGTCAAAAGTTTCTGGAGCACGGTAAGAAACATTAGCGCCGCTGTCTTTTGCTGCTTTGTCTACACCGTTTTTAACAACAGACCAGAATGGGTCATTTGCCTGGCCGTGGCTCACAACAATGATGTCAGCAGCCATTACAGCAGGTGCAGTCATGATCGCAGCAGCAGCTACGAACGCGCGTAAAGTCTTTTTCATATAAACCTCCCAAGATTGGCGGATGCCAATTTTAAGTCAGGGTTTCCCCTAGAAATCCGGTGTTTATCTCGTCCACAAACACTGGAGTTCGAATGCGTTTCCGCACGAATTGTAGTGCTCAGCCGTCCCACGGGCAAAAGCACCCATCACCCCCATTATATCAACGCAAGCCTGATTGCGGCAAATCCGTGCTGAATCAGCACTTTAAAAGGGTGATGGACAGAGCACGTGTTACCGGCCCTACAATCGTAGAATTCATCCAAATTTGAGTAATTCGGAAAATTCATTCCAAATTTATAGAACGTACATTGCGGTTTTTCAAGTTTTGGAATAGATTTTTTTCATGACACAGAATTTAGACGCAATTAGCCCAGACATTCCCTCGGATTACGAGAGCCTGAAAGCTCGAATAAGTACTCTTTCGGACAGCATGCCCAAGCGCCTTTTGCAGTGCGCAAGATATGCTTTGGCGAATCCGGACAGAATCGCTCTTGGCACCACAGCCGAGATTGCCAGCGCTGCAGGCGTGCAGCCTTCTACTCTTGTTCGCTTTGCCCAAACGCTGGGATTTGACGGTTTCTCGCAGATGCAGCAGATCTTTCAGGGGCAGCTGGTTGGCCGCAACTCTGAATATACGGAGCGCCTGACGAAGATCCGCGAGAGTGGAACAAACACTCCAGGCAGCATTCTTGGCAACTTTGTAGAACGGTCCAAACAGTCGCTTGATGATCTTCTGCGCCAGGTCGACACGGTTGCTCTTGAGCGTTCCATTGATGCACTGTCAGCTGCAGAAAACATACACTTATTAGGCCTGAGACGTGCATATCCGGTCGTCAGCTACCTACACTATACATTGGGCAAGATGGGCGTGAGAACAAACCTGCTGGAATACACGGGTGGCATTTTGGAGGAACGCGTTCAGTTCATCAACGAGAACGACGCATTGTTTGTGGCGACCTTCAGCCCCTACTCTCCTGAGGTGGTTGAGTTTGCAAGCAAGGCCTTTGGCCGAGGTGTCTCCGTTATCTCCTTGACCGACAGCGTTCTGTCTCCAATTGCCCGCGTTTCTTCAACCGTTCTGGAGGTTAATGAGGCTGAGCATGGCGCGTTCAGATCACTCTCCACAACCATGTGTCTTGCCACTTCTATCGCTGTTGCGGTTGGTGATGCGCGAAAGTGGACGTCCCTCTCCTAGAGTATCTCTAAGGAATCAATAGGAAGCCGGCAAAGGACTGAATTTGGAAGAGAGCTTGTTTAAAATTTTGGAACAAAGCTCATTCTATTTTGAACAGATATTCCACTTGTGATTATTTTTGGAATATGTAATCTTTCAGGAAATGCTAGTACCTGATTGGGAGAATCCGTTGAAATCACTTGATGTCATCACAATCGGCCGGTCATCGGTCGACCTGTATGGAACACAGGTTGGCAGCCGACTGGAAGACATGTCTTCATTCAATAAGTATGTCGGCGGCTCACCAACCAATATGTCAGTGGGAACAGCCCGTCTTGGGCTGAAATCTGCCCTTATCTCCCGCGTAGGGGATGAGCACATGGGCCGTTTCATCCGCGAGCAGCTGGTTAAAGAAGGCGTTTGCGTTGATGGTCTTGTTACTGACAAGGACCGCCTGACCGCCCTTGTTATTCTTGGCATTCGCGACAAAGAGCAGTTTCCGCTGATTTTCTATCGCGAAAACTGTGCCGACATGGCGCTGTGCGAAGATGATATTGATCCTGAATTCATCGCCTCAGCTGGCTGTGTGACTGTTACCGGTACCCACCTCTCGCATCCACGCACGGAAGCTGCTGTTCTAAAAGCGCTGCGTCTTGCGAAAGAGAACGGCTCCCGCACTGCTCTGGACATTGACTATCGCCCCAACCTTTGGGGTCTTGCAGGTCATGGTGATGGTGAAGAGCGTTTCATCGCCTCTGAGAAAGTGACCGCGGAACTGCAAAAGCACTTGCACCTGTTTGATTTGATCGTGGGTACGGAAGAAGAGTTCCACATCGCCGGCGGTTCTACCGACACTCTTGAAGCATTGAATGCTGTGCGCAAGGTCAGCAAGGCTGCTCTGGTTTGCAAGCGTGGCCCAATGGGCGCTGTGGTGTTTGAAGACGAGATTGGTGCGAGCCTTGATGATGGTAAATCCGGTCCGGGTTTCCCGATTGAAGTGTTCAACGTGCTTGGCGCAGGCGATGGCTTTATGTCTGGCCTGCTGCGCGGCTGGCTGAAGGATGAGACCTGGGAAACCACCCTCACCTATGCCAATGCATGTGGTGCGTTTGCGGTCTCCCGTCATGGCTGTGCCCCTGCTTACCCAAGCTGGGAAGAGCTGCAGTGGTTCCTTGATAACGGTTCCTCCGAGCATGCTCTGCGCAAAGACAAGAAGCTGGAGCAGATCCACTGGTCTACCAACCGCAAGGGTGAGTGGTCCAACATGAAGGTGTTTGCCTTCGATCACCGCTCTCAGCTGGAAGACATGGCAGCCAAAGTTGGCGCATCCGAAGACAAGATCCCTGAGTTTAAAGAGCTTTGCCTTAAAGCTGCTCAGCAGGTTTGTGCTGGTGGTGACGACTACGGTATTTTGTGTGATGGCCGCCTTGGTGAGGACGCTCTGTTCAAAGCAACGGGTTCTGGTCTTTGGATTGGCCGTCCGGTTGAACTGCCGGGCTCTCGCCCACTGGAGTTGGAGATTGGTCCGGACCTTGGTTCGCAGCTGGCGGAATGGCCGGTTGAGCATGTGGTCAAGGTGCTGTGCTTCTATCATCCAGATGACAGCGCTGAGATGAAGGCCCGTCAGGAAGAGACCATTTTACGCCTTGCGCATGCATGCCGCGAAAATAATCTGGAATTTTTGCTGGAAGTCATCCCGTCCAAGGTTGGACCGGTTGATGATGATACCACCGCGACCATCATTCAGCGCTTCTATGATCTGGGTGTTTACCCTGACTGGTGGAAGCTGGAGCCTTTGAAGACCGATGCAGGCTGGCAGAAAGCTTGTGACGCGATCAAGGCGAATGATCGCTGGTGTCGCGGTATTGTTGTTCTTGGCCTTGATGCACCAGCTGAGGAGCTCGCTGCGAGCTTTGAGGTTGCAGGCAAGTATGACCTTGTGAAGGGTTTTGCTGTGGGCCGCACTATTTTTGCTGAGGCTGCTGAGAAGTGGCTTGGCGGAAACATTTCTGACGCAGAAGCCATCGCTAACATGGCTGCAAAATTTGAAGACCTTGGATCTGTCTGGGAGCAGGCCCGAATGGATAAGAAAGAAGTTGCATGAGCACGATCAGATTAACAGCCGCGCAGGCTCTGGTTCGCTATCTAGCAGCCCAGAAAACGCCTGAGGGAGACAGCTTTATTGCTGGGGTCTGGGCTATTTTCGGTCACGGCAACGTGGCGGGTCTTGGTGAAGCGCTTTATCACACGCAGGACACGCTGCCGACCTATCGCGGTCACAACGAGCAAGGTATGGCCCATGCGGCTATTTCCTATGCCAAGGCATCCAACCGTCGCCGTGCGATGGCTGTGACGACCTCCATTGGTCCCGGTGCAACCAACATGGTGACAGCTGCTGCGCTGGCTCACGTGAACCGCCTGCCGGTTCTGCTGTTGCCAGGTGATGTGTTTGCAAACCGTGCACCGGATCCAGTGCTTCAGCAGATTGAAGACTTTCAGGATGGCACTGTCAGTGCGAATGACTGTTTCCGCCCTGTAAGCCGTTACTATGACCGTATCCAACGCCCTGAGCAGCTTTTGACAGCTTTGCCACGCGCTATGGCGGTTATGACTGATCCGGTCGAGTGTGGCCCTGTCACGCTGGCTATGTGTCAGGACGTGCAGGCAGAAGCATATGACTGGCCTGTGAGCTTCTTTGAAGAGCGCACCTTGCACTTCCGCCGCCCTGCACCTGATGCAGCTGAGCTGGAAACTGCGGTTGCTGCAATCCGTGCTGCGAAAAAGCCAATGATCATTGCTGGTGGTGGTGTGCACTACTCTCTGGCAACGGATGATCTGAAGAGCTTTGCCGAGACGCACAACGTACCCGTTGCGGAAACGCAGGCTGGCAAGTCCGCTCTGCCATGGGATCATGAGCTGAATCTAGGCAGTGTTGGTGTGACCGGCTCTTCTGCTGCAAACGCTGTTGCTGAAGATGCTGATCTGATCATTGCAGTTGGCACACGCCTGCAGGACTTCACGACAGGGTCCTGGGCACTGTTTAAGAACCCGGATCGCCGTATTTTGCAGCTGAACGCAGCTTCTTATGACACTGGCAAGCACAATGCACTTCCGCTGGTGTGTGATGCGCGTGTTGGCTTGCAGGCTCTCAGCCAAAACCTGGGTAGCTGGAAGGCCGAGACCGAGACTGCGTCTCACCTTGCGACCTGGCTCTCTGCCGTTGAGAATGCAACAGCTGCCCCTGAGGGCGGTAACGAATTACCAACTGATGCGCAGGTGATTGGCGCTGTTCAACGTGCTTCCAACGCAGACACCACTGTTGTGTGTGCGGCTGGTGGCCTGCCGGGCGAGCTGCACAAGCTCTGGAAGACCGACAAGCCGGGTGGTTACCATCTGGAATACGGCTTCTCCTGCATGGGCTACGAGATTGCAGGTGGTCTTGGCGTGAAGATGGCCAAGCCAGAGAACGAAGTGGTCGTCATGGTTGGTGATGGCAGCTACATGATGATGAACTCCGAGCTGGCGACCTCCGTCATGCTGGGTCACAAGATCATTGTGGTGTTGCTGGACAACCGCGGTTACGGCTGCATCAACCGTTTGCAGATGGCAACCGGTGGTGACAACTTCAACAACCTGCTGGATGACGCCTACCACGTTGAGCCATCCAACATTGATTTTGCTGCACATGCGGGTGCAATGGGGGCAACCTCTGAGCACGTGAAGAGCATCGAAGAGCTGAGTGAAGCTCTGGAGCGCGCAAAAGCCAGCACCAAGTCCTACTGCATTGTGATCGACACTGATCCGCTGCCAACCATGCCGGAAGGTGGCCACTGGTGGGATGTAGCTGTGCCAGAAGTATCAAAAAGAAAAGAAGTTAATGAAGCTCGCAAGGGCTATGAGCATGCGCTGACCAATCAGCGTTTGGGGGACTAAGGCCAATGATCCGTTACGGAACCAACCCAATTGCGTGGAGCAATGACGACGACCGTACTCTTGGTGCGCACATTTCTCTGGAACAGTGCCTGAGCGAGGCTGGCGAAATCGGCTTTGACGGCATTGAAAAGGGCCACAAGATGCCAACCGAGCCAGCTGCTTTGAAAGCTGCGCTCGACCCGCATGGTCTTGCCTTTGTTTCTGGCTGGCATTCCCTGAACCTGTTGGCTCACAGCGTTGAAGAGGAAAAAAAGGCGATCCAGCCGCACCTCGATCTGCTCAAAGCCATGGGCTGCAAGGTTTGCATCACTTGTGAAACCTCCAACGCGATCCACGGTGCTGATGATACCCCGCTGGCAGACAAGCCTGTGCTGGCTGATGACCAGTGGGCGCAGTTTGGCGCTGATGTTGAAGCAGTTGCTGCCTATTGCGCGCAGCAGGGTATCTCGCTCGTTTACCATCACCACATGGGTACTGTGGTACAGAGCGGTGAAGAGATTGATCGCTTTATGGACGTGACCGGACCGAACACCTACCTGCTGCTGGACACGGGCCATGCATGGTTTGGTGGTGCAGATCCGGTGGAAGTTGCCAAGAAGCATATGGCACGTGTACGCCATTTGCATGCGAAGAACGTTCGCCCGACTGTCCGCGCACAGGTTGAAGGCGAGCGCCTGAGCTTCCTGGAAGGCGTCCGCCGCGGTGTGTTCACCGTTCCTGGCGATAAAGAAGGCGGCGTTGATTTTGAACCTGTGCTGAAGGTTGCAGCCGAGCATGGCTATGAAGGCTGGCTGGTGATTGAAGCAGAGCAGGATCCTGATCAGCGTAATCCGTTCACATACCAGAGCATGGGCCTGAAAGCACTGCGCGAGATGGCTATCAGCGCTGGTCTTGATAAAAAGGTAGTCGCATGAGCAAGCTTCTCGTAAAACCCAATGGCACAGAGGGCAAGGTGCATGACATCACGCCTGAATCTGCCGGTTGGGGCTACGTTGGTTTTGGCCTTTATCATCTGGAACCGGGCGCAAACGCCAAGGAGCTGATGAAGGGCAAAGAAGCCATTCTGGTTATCGTAGAAGGCAAAGCCTCCATCACTTCAGATGGTCAGGACTTTGGTGTGCTTGGTGAGCGTAAGAACGTGTTTGAGCGCATCAAGCCATGGTGTGTGTACGTTCCTGCCGGAGCTGAGTGGAGCGCAACTGCTGTTACCAAGCTGACACTGGCTGTGTGTACTGCCCCTGCAAAAGACGACAGCTACCCTGCCCGCGTGATTGGCCCGGATGACATCCCTAGCGTTGAGCGCGGCGTTGGTGCCAACACCCGCTACATCCACCCGATTGCCATGGAAGACCAGGACTTTGCAGAGAGTCTGCTGGTGACTGAGGTTTACACCCCTCAGGGCAACTGGTCCTCTTATCCTCCGCATCGTCATGATGAAGATAACTTCCCGGAAATGACCTATCTGGAAGAGACGTATTATCACCGTCTCAACCCGGACCAAGGTTTCGGCTTCCAGCGTGTGTTCACTGAAGATGGTGAGCTGGATGAGGCGATTGCCATGTCCAGCGGGGATGTTGTGCTGGTTCCAAAAGGGCACCACCCTTGCGGTTCTCCGTATGGCTACGAGATGTACTACCTGAATGTGATGGCTGGCCCGATGCGCAAATGGCGCTTCCAGAACCACCCTGACCACGACTGGATTGCACAGCGCGACGCAAAACCTGCGGACGCCTAAGACACCTGATATCCGCGTGTTCCCACTGATATTTCTTTGGGAGCACGCGTTCAATAAGCGCGTAGGTTCTGCGGAAACCACCAGGCATTCGTTGGAAATGCGCGATATAAACGCTGTTGTGAAAGATAAGCTATGACTGTTTCAATTGGCCTGTTGGGAGCTGGCCGTATTGGCAAAACCCACGCAAAAGCTGTAAGCCAGCTTAAAAATGCCAAGCTGGCTGCTGTGTTCGACCCGTTTGAAGATGCTGCAAAAGAGATTGCAGCTCAGACAGGTGCACGTGTTGACGGCCTTGATGCCATCATGAATGATCCGGCTATTGATGCTGTGATCATCGCGACCCCAACTGATCTGCACGCTGAGCAGATTGAGCAGGCTGCACGTGCTGGTAAGGCAATCTTCTGCGAAAAACCAATCCATCTTGACGGCGACCGTGTGCGCGAATGCCTCAAGGTTGTTGAAGAGACCGGTGCAAAGCTGATGGTTGGCTTCAACCGTCGTTTTGATCCGAACTTCGCTGAAGTGAAGCGCCAGATCGAAGCTGGTGTCATTGGTGACGTTGAGATGGTTCAGATCACCTCTCGTGACCCTTCCCCGCCACCAGTCGACTACGTGAAGCGCTCCGGCGGCCTGTTCAAAGACATGATGATCCATGATTTTGACATGGCTCGCTTCCTGCTTGGCGAAGAAGTTGTTGAAGTGAACGCCATGGGCAGCGCACTCGTATCTGAAGAGATCGGTGCTGCGGGTGATGTGGACACAGCAACTGCGACGCTGAAGACTGCAAGCGGCAAGATCTGCACCATCACCAACTCCCGCCGCGCAACATACGGTTACGACCAGCGCGTGGAAGTGCACGGTTCCAAGGGTATGGTGTCTGCAGAAAACATGCGCACCACCACTGTGACTGTTGCAAACGGCGAAGGTTACACTGCTGAGCCTCTCATGGATTTCTTCATGGAGCGCTATGAAGCAGCTTACCGCATTGAGCTGTCGGCATTCGTTGACGCTTTGACCAGCGGTTCTGAGATCTCACCAAACGGCTTTGATGGCCTGAAGGCTCTCGAACTTGCTGAAGCTGCAACTGCAGAAGTTGCCAAAGCACGCGATCTCGCAAACGCTTAAGTTCAGTTAGATATACAAATACGAAAAGGGCCGATGCATTGCACCGGCCCTTTTTTTATTGTTTCCAAAACTTTGGCTTATGCCATGGCTGCCTGACGGCGGACGGTGGCGATGCGGAAGCGGTTGGCGACGTAGGCGCCGTCTGTGAGGCTGGCGTTGCCTGCCGGGTTGGCGCCGGTGACGTGGAAGTCAGAGTAAGCTGCTGACTGGTTCACATAGATGTTGCCAGTGAGGTTTACAGAAAGCGGTGCGCCTGCCCATGCGTAGGCATCAGTGGCCTGATCAATCACCTCTTCCTTTGTTGAGTACAGCGCTGCGGTGATTGCACCGTGGCTCTTGGCTGAACCCGCTGCTCGGGCGATGGCATCGTCAATGTCATCACAGGCGATGATGAAGGAGATCGGGCCGAAGCGCTCCTGCATGTAGGCTTCTTCCTCTTTGGAATCGACAGCCACAACAGTTGGCGTTGCAGAGCGTGCGCCGTTCATGCCTTCCACTGGCTCAGATGAGCGGATCACTTTGCCCAGTTTTCCTGCTGCAAAAATGCGTTCCAGTGTGGACGGGTTCTGTACGGCACCAAGGATTGCAGCTGCGCGGGCCGGATCGCCGAGGAGCTTATCCAACGAGATCTTGATGGCTTCTGCCACTTCCTCAAAGCACTTCTTGCCGTCATTGGTTTCAATGCCGTCACGGGGAACGAAGATGTTCTGCGGTGTGGTGCACATCTGACCGGAATAGAGCGACAGGGAGAACGCGATGTTGCTGGCCATGCCGCGCAGGTTGTCTGTCGATTCAATCGTGATCGCGTTTACGCCTGCTTCCTCGGTGTAAACCAATGCATCTCCTGCATTTTCACGCACCCATGCCCCAAAGGCATTGGAGCCGGTGAAGTCGATGATCTTCACAGCATCATTGGTCACCAGTTCCTTGGTTTTTGGCGCGTCCGCGGTATCAGCAGCCAGCATCAGGACGTTTGGATCAAAGCCTGCTTCTTTCAGCACGTCCCGGCCAATCTGAATGGAGATGGCCATTGGCAGGATCGCCATTGGATGCGGCTTGATAATGACCGGATTGCCAGTAACGAAGCTTGCGAACATGCCTGGATAGGTGTTCCAGGTTGGGAAGGTTGCGCAGCCGATGACCAGCGCGACACCGCGTGGCACAACGCGGAATTTCTTGTCCAGCACGATCGGGTCATGCTTGCCCTGCGGCTTTGTCCAGGTCACCTCGGTTGGTGTCTGGGTCATTGCGTCATAGGCATAAGCGACGGCTTCCAGTCCTCTGTCCTGCGCGTGTGGACCACCTGCCTGAAACGCCATCATGAAGGCTTGACCGGAGGTGTGCATCACCGCGTTGGCGATGAGGAAAGACTTTTTGTTGATGCGAGCCAGCATTTCCAGCGCAACGCCAACGCGCTCTTCAACGGTGGCTTTCGCCCAGCTCTTGCCCGCCTCTGAGGCTGCTTTGACCAGCTCTGCGGGATCAGCATCTTCATAAGTGACGCCCAGCTCTTTGCCATAGGGCGAAGATTCTGCGCCTGTCCAGTTGCCGTTGGTTGGCTGGCCCAGTGCGAATGGCTTGCCGAGAATCCCCTCAAATTCTGCAAGCTGATCGTCTTTTGCTGTTTCGCCATAGATCTTACCGGATGCAATCTCAGGATAAGCAGACCAGTAGTCTCTTGATTTACTTGTCTTTACTGCTTGAAAGAGCGTGTCTTTGTGCGTTTCAAAAAAGTTACTCATTGTTCCTCCTCGAAAAACCTGCGCCAACCGCAGTGCTTCTTCGACCAATGTGTGAGTTGAATTCCAATTGACAGCGGTTTCACTTCCAGACAATAATTTACCGACCGGTCAGTCATTTCAAGCAAAAAGTGCCAGAACCATCGACCAGTCTACGAAATGATTAGGTTTTCCAGAGGGCTCTCCTCATGAATTTGGAAGTTCATTGGGAGCAAATTGGTGGTTCACTGGTGAGTGATGATTGATCTATTTGGAGGGAGAGACCATGAGCGAGACCACAGTCATTTCCGAGCAGAGTATTTTGGTGGATGTGAAAGACACCTACCACGTGATTACGCTGAACCGCCCTGACAAGCTGAACTCGTTCAACGACGAGATGCACCGCGCACTCTATGCGGCGCTGGAAGCTGCGGACGCAGATGACAACTGCCGCGCCATTTTGCTGACGGCTACAGGCAAAGGCTTCTGCGCTGGTCAGGATCTTGGTGACCGCGTGAAGCCGACACCAGACTCCCCTCCACCGGACCTGACCCAGACCATCGGTGATTTTTATAATCCTCTCATCCGCAAGCTGAAGTCGATCAATATACCGATCGTGTGTGCGGTCAATGGCGTGGCAGCTGGTGCTGGCGCCAACATTGCCATGGCCTGTGACATCGTGATTGCCTCTGAGAAAGCCAAGTTTATTCAGGCGTTTGCCAAGATCGGGCTGGTGCCGGATTCTGGTGGCACCTACTTCCTGCCGCGTCTCGTGGGTTCTGCCCGTGCACGTGGCCTTGCCATGCTCGGCACACCGATCACCGCTGCGCAGGCCGCGGAATGGGGCATGATCTGGAAGTGCTCTTCTGCCGAGACCTTTCTGGAAGAAGCCACTGCCATGGTGCAGGAGTTTTCTGTTGGACCAACCATCGGCCTTGGTCTGATCAAGCAAGCGCTGAATGCGTCTGAAGGCAACACGCTGGATGAACAGCTTGATCTGGAGCGGGATTACCAGGGCGAAGCCGGACGGACACCGGATTATCTGGAGGGCGTGACGGCCTTCATGGATAAGCGGGCTCCAAAGTATTCAGGCAAGCGCTGATGAACAAGCAGGAATTAGCGGAGGCTGTTGCGGCCTCCATGTGGGACGAAGACGAGGCGACACAAGCGCTTGGGATGACGTTGGACGAGATTGCACCCGGACGGGCTGTGATTTCCATGAAGGTGATGGAGCGCATGACCAATGGGCATAAGACCTGTCATGGCGGGTACATTTTTACCCTTGCAGACAGTGCCTTTGCGTTTGCATGCAACAGCCATAACCAACGTGTTGTCGCCTTCCAGTGTTCCATCACGTATCTCGCCCCTGCTTTTGAAGATGATGTTTTAACGGCAACAGCCGAGGAACTTACCGTGCAAGGCCGATCCGGCATTTACGACATTCATGTGCGCAATCAGGACGGCGCGCATATTGCAGAATTTCGCGGAAACTCGAGGACCATCAAAGGGACGCATATCGAGTTAAGCACCTAATATTTATGGATGACCAGCATTTGAGGAGGAGAAAATGTTGGAGGTTGAAGAACGCAGGCCCGATCTGGAGCCTATTGAAACGGCAGGACGGGAAGACCTGGCAGCGCTGCAACTGGAGCGCATGCGCTGGTCAGTGCGGCACGCCTATGAGAACGTAAAGTTCTACAAAGACAGCTTTGATGCAGCTGGCGTGCATCCTGATGATCTGCAAAGCCTTGCTGATCTGGCGAAGTTTCCATTCACCACCAAGCAGGATTTGCGCGACAATTATCCGTTCGGGATGTTTGCTGTTCCGGAAGAGGATATCTGCCGCATTCATGCATCCTCTGGCACCACAGGCAAGCCAACCGTTGTTGGCTACACCAAGAAGGATATTGAAACCTGGGCCGGTGTGGTTGCGCGTTCCATTCGTGCAGCAGGTGGTAAGCCGGGTGACAAAGTGCACATCGCTTATGGTTATGGGCTGTTTACAGGTGGCCTGGGTGCGCATTACGGGGCGGAAGCGCTTGGCTGTACCGTTATTCCAATGTCTGGCGGCATGACAGAGCGGCAGGTGCGGCTGATTGAGGATTTCAAGCCAGAGATCATCATGGTCACCCCGTCTTACATGCTCTCCATTCTGGATGAGTACCGCAAAGAAGGGCTGGACCCGCGCAAGAGTTCCATCAAGATCGGCATCTTTGGAGCTGAGCCATGGACCAACTCCATGCGCGAAGAGATTGAACAAGCCTTCGACATGCATGCGGTTGATATCTATGGCCTTTCTGAGGTGATGGGTCCGGGTGTGGCGCAGGAGTGTGTGGAGACCAAGGATGGCCTACACATCTGGGAGGATCACTTCTATCCCGAAATTATCGATCCGGTGACCGGAGAGGTTCTGCCAGATGGATCGGAAGGTGAGCTGGTGTTTACCACGCTGACCAAGGAAGGCCTGCCGATCATCCGCTATCGCACCCGCGACTTGACCCGCCTGATGCCGGGCACAGCCCGCAAGATGCGGCGTATGGAGAAGATCACTGGTCGGTCTGACGACATGATGATCGTACGCGGTGTGAATGTGTTCCCGACCCAGATTGAGGAGCAGATGCTGCGCTGTGACGGGCTCTCCCCTCACTACCAGATCCAGATTGCCCGTAAGGGGCGTATGGACCAGCTGACCGTCAACGTGGAAGCCGCTGCACATGCAACATCTGACGCTGATCGTCTGGCAAGCGCCAAGGAACTGGCGGTTCATGTGAAAAACAACATCGGAATTTCGGTTGGGGTAGACGTGGGCCTGCCAAATTCCATAGAACGAAGCCAAGGCAAGGCCACGCGGGTTATCGACCTGCGGCCTAAAGAAGATTAACGGAATTAAAAAGCATGGCGCGCACCAGAGCAGCGGATTATGACGACAAACGCAAATCCATATTGAAACTATCGGCGCGCGCCTTTGCGCAGCAAGGCTATGACAAAACCTCGATGGCACAGCTCGCCAAGATCTGTGGTTTCTCAAAGGCTTTGCTCTATCACTACTACGAGAACAAAGAGACGCTGCTGATCGACATCATCAGCGCTCACCTTGAAGAGCTGGTGGACGCGGTGGAAAGTGTTGCTCAGGCAGAGCAGGACCCGTTGGAACGCTTACGCGGCCTGTGCCGTGCTTTACTGCTGGCTTATGAGGACGCAGACTCTGAGCATAAGTTGCAGATCAATGAGCTGTCCTTTCTGCCCGTGGAGAAGAAGCAGGACATCATTGAGCTGGAGCGCAAGCTTGTCGCCATTTTCGCCAAGGCGGTTGCGGCCACAAACCCGCAGTTTGGCGATGGAAGTGCTTTGATCAAGCCCGTTACCATGAGCCTGTTTGGCATGCTCAACTGGTCTTATTTATGGTTTAAACCGGGCGGCGACTTGACCCGCGAAGGTTACGCGGATCTGGTGGTGCAGTTGTTGCTGAACGGCTCGCAGTCCATACAGGGGAAACTGGCGAGTTAAGCCTCGCCTGCCGCTCTTATTATTTCACCAGCGCCTTTGCGGTGAGCTGCTGCATCATGTCTATGTAGCGGGCTTGCGTCCAGTTGCAGTCGATGCGCAGCTGTTCCCAATTGCGGACGGAGAGGATGGTGAGAAGCATATCGGTTGCTTCTTCTTCGCTCATGCTGTCTGTTAGTGCGCCATCTGCCTTGAGCGCCTGCACCGCTTTTTCGCAGCCATCACGGATGGCGCAGATTCGGTCGTTCCAAGCAGCAGCGGCCTCTTCATCGGTCTCCTGCATGGCTATCAAAGCTTTGGCCACACCAAAAATCGTCGGGATGTAATTGCCCCAGGTTTCGACCCAGATCTCCAGTCTTTGCGTACCGGATGCAGCGCTTCGGCTTTTAGCCAGCTTTGCGTCTATGTCGTGCACTTCATCCAGATAACGCGTTGTAGCAGTGAGCAAATCTGCCCGGTTGGGAAAGTGCAGATAGAGCGCCTGACGGCTGATTTTTGCAGCTTTTGCGATGTCTGACATGCGCACAGCACTGCCATTTCCGGCCTCCAACAACTGCCATGTGGATTTGAGGATGCGATCACGAGTGGGAATATTCTGACTTGACATGATGTCAATATAGGTGCGATTGACACGATGTCAACTTGACATCGTGTAAAGCTAGAAGGATAGAGCCATGAAAGTTATCGTATTTGGTGCAACAGGCACTGTTGGCAAACTCGCCACGCATAAGATGCTTGCAGATGGGCATGAGGTGACAGCCTTTGCCCGCAGCCCAAGCAAGTTACAGATTGAACATGAAAACCTGACGCTCCGTGCTGGTGATGCAGCATCCCGCGATGCAGTTGCCACCGCTGTTGAGGGACAGGATGCCGTGGTGATTACGCTTGGCGCGGGGATGTCGCGCAACAGCACCATCCGGTCTGCTGGTACGCGCAATGTCATTTTGGGAATGCAGCAACATGAGGTGAAGCGGCTGGTCTGTCAGTCCACTCTGGGTGCTCATGAAAGCTGGCCGAACCTCAACTTCTTCTGGAAGCGGATCATGTTTGGCGCGTTGTTGCGACCTGTGTTCAAGGATCATGAATTGCAGGAGGAACTGGTTCGTGTCAGCGGTTTGGACTGGACTATCGTGCGGCCCAGCGCGTTTGCACCAGCCCTTGCAACTGGCAGCTACAAAGAGAATTTCCCAGCTTCTGAACGCCGCCTTTCCCTGAAGATTGCTCCTTCAGATATTGCCGGTTTTCTCAGTCGCCAGCTCTCTGAGGCGCAGTACCTTCACCGCGCTGTGGGGATCTCCAATTGAGGCTGCGGGTTTTGCTAAATGACAGGCAGGCTTTGCGGTGTGCGATGCCTGCCTTTTTCCCAAATGCCTTGTTGCCATAAAAATGCAGCTTGCAAGACTCTTCTATTTTTCCGAGAGTTACCAGAAGACTCAAGGAATAGACCCACCATGAAAACAGAACGCGAAAAGATGGAAGCGGGTGAATGGTACACCTGCATCGATGACGAGCTGGAGACGCTGCGGCAAGCTGCTTATCACGCTGTACATGAGCATCGGACCCTGCACCCAAGCAAGCGCGGGTGGATCAGCCCTGCCCTGCGTGCTCTGCTTGGCAGCTCCACTGACAGCACAATCATTGAAGCGCCCTTTCACTGCGCGTATGGCATCAACATTCATTTGGGCGAGCGGGTTTTCCTCAATGCAGGCTGCACGATTTTGGATACTGCGCCTGTCCGCATTGGTGACCAGACCATGCTTGGCCCCAATGTGCAGATCTACTGCGCCCAACACCACAAAGACGCTGAGAAGCGCTGCGCAGGGCTGGAGTTTGCCAAGCCCGTGACCATTGGCAAGCGAGCGTGGATTGGCGGTGCCGCGATCATCATGCCGGGCGTGACTATTGGCGATGAGGCCATTGTTGGCGCAGGCAGCGTGGTGACCAAAGACGTACCAGCCGGAGCCACCGTGGTGGGCAACCCCGCACGGGTGAGAGGCTGACCCTCAAAAGAGAGGAGCTGGCTGCCGGTTTTCCCATGCAGCCAGTTTGGATCGGGGTCAGGCTTCCAGCGTTTGTTGCCCGGCCTCTGCCTGCGAAACTGCTTGTCTCTTTCCAAACCACATTCTGCTGATGAGGCGATCTCGCAGGATAAACTGGTGGAACGCCCATCCACCAACATGCAGCACAATCAGAGCGATCAGCACTTTTGCGATGACACCATGGGCGACACGTGCGGGATGTACCGTAAGATCTGCCGGGAGTGGGTCTCCGGAACCGCCCAGCGTTATTGCGAAGAGGTCTGCGTTGTTGGCCATGACGAGACCAGAGAGCACCATGCCTGCGACCAGCGCATACATGGCCCAGTGGGTCAGCCCAGCGGCCGTGTTGAGTGCGGGTTGCCCCGTGTCTGCGTTTGCAGGCTTCATTGTCACGAGACGAGTGATAAGGCGCAGGAGCAGGAGGACCCCAACGACCATGCCCCAGATGATATGTCCGATCATGCCGGTGAGCTTTTGCGGGTCGGTGCTTTCCATAGCTGCCATCATGGGCCCTCCCACCACCAAAGCCATAAATATCATAAGGGCCAGGATCCAGTGCAGGGCTACTAAGACCGGGTGATAGCGTGTTGTCATCGGGTGCTCCAATCATCAATCGTAAAAGGAACCGACGGCGGGTTCCTGATTATGTCTGGAGTGCATTTTACGTTACACAAAGAGAACAAGAATGATATGATAAGAAACATCGCATTACTCTGATGTAACAAAAGAGATACCATGAGGTCATTGGACTGGGAGCTGTTGCCGTCTTTTCTTGCTGTTGCGCGGGCGGGCAGTTTGCGGGCGGGCGCTGAGTTGCTTCGCACCAACTATGGCACTGTGAACCGCAATATTCAGGCTCTTGAGGCCAGTTATGGTGTGGCGTTGTTTAGTCGTTCCACCAAAGGCTTCAAACTGACTGATGCCGGCGAAGCCGTGCTTCCGTTTGCTGAGCAGGCTGAACAGGTGATCATCAATGCGCGCAAACGCGTTGAGGGGCTGGACAAGAGCGAAGCGGGGACGCTCCGCTTTTCTGTCACGCCCACCTTTGCCTATGATGTGATTTCTCCGATCATCAGCAGGTTTCAGGAAGCTTATCCTGATATTCAGGTGGAGCTGAGGCTGACTTCTGCCGTTGAGGAGATCAACAAGGACGAGACAGATGTCTCTCTGCGTGCGGCCTATGAAGTGAGCGAGGATGTGGTTGCCCGCAAACTCTACCCCATGACCATCGGCATCTATGCAAGCCAAGCCTACATTGACACCGTGTTTGCACAGTCCGGGCCGCAAGGCTCCGGTCTTTCGTGGATTGGGTGGCCGGGAGACACACAGGCGGCCAACTGGGTCGCTCAAAGCCCCTTCCCTCATGCTGACATCCGGCACATGGTCTCTGACGGGTATATGCGCCTTCGGCTATTGAGAGAGAACTGCGGTATCTCTTACCTTCCCGTTGTGTTTGAAAAGTTCTTTCCTGATCTTTGCCGCGTCCCCGGTACAAAAGCTGAGTTAGGACAATCGCTTTGGATCGTGCTTCATGCTGATTTACGCAAAACCGTGCGGATTCGCCGTTTTGTGGATTTCCTCGCAGATGAGCTCATGGATTTGAAGCGCGACATGCAGGGAGAGCTTTACCGGCGTTAGAACTGCCGACTTAAGTGCAGGTCACAATAACCTCAATTGCGGGTTGGTGAAGCTGCGTATAGTCTGTGGGCATCTGATCATTCCAGCGAACATAAGTGACCTATGAAACTGTTTTATGCCCCCGGCACGATCTCGATTGCCGTTGCCATTGCTCTTGAAGAATCCGGCGTACCCTACACCACGCACAAAATTGATTTTAGGAACCCTGATGTCAGCCGTCCGCAGCTGTTAGAGGTGAACCCAAAGGGCCGTGTTCCTGTTCTGGTGACAGACCATGGTATTTTGACAGAGGCTGGCGCGCTGCTCGACTATGTCGCTGATCTTGCACCGGATGACAGCCTGAAGCCTTCTGATCCCTTTAAGGCCGCCAAGATGCGTGAGGCCATGTACTATCTGGCCTCCACCATGCATGTGAACCACGCCCATAAGCTTCGTGGTGCCCGTTGGGCAGATAAGGAAGCGAGTTGGGAGGACATGCGTGCCAAGGTGCCAGAGACCATGACAGCCTGCTGCGCCTATGTGGAAGAGAACATCATCACAGGCCCATACGTGCTTGGCGAAACCTTCTCCATTGCAGATGCCTACCTTTACGTGGTGAGCACGTGGCTCAAGGGCGATGGTGTGGACATCACTCCGTTTCCAAAGTTCAACGCCTTCCAGAAGCTGATGGAAGAGCGAGATTGCGTGAAAGCGGTGAAAGCTGCAGGGATGCTGGGATAAGCTTCAGAACCAGAGTGTGCAGCTGCCGCATCCTATTTGGGGCAGCTGCTTTGCATTGGCTCAGCACCAATTGGGTGTTTTAGTTTGCCATCTCAAATGCAATCTCTCCGTTATGGAGAAAGCACGACTTGGTGAAGACAGTCAGGTCGACCGGGTTTGGAAGACGAATATCTGACAGGTCGGGCAAGGATTTACTCGCAAGATCGAAGTCCCTTTGCACCTGCGATATCAATGCGATGATAATGCCTGTTTTCCGTGCAAACTCTTTGAGCACATTGAGCTGGGATGAGAGTTCCGGGTTTCGCCGTTTCTGATCAAGCAGCTGCAAATAATCAATGACAACAAGCGTCTTTTGGGGCGCATCCCGAAGTTCATTGATGATGTAGCTGGCGCAAATCTCATCTGAGCAATCCAGATGGAAAGCATCCCTCATCTCAGCAGGATTATAGCCAAGTTGGGATACACGCTTCAAAACATCTGCAGGCGTGTACTCAAGGGTAAAGAAGTAACTCTCGCCCCCTGCTCTGCTGGCTTGAATGGCCAGTTCCAATCCAAACAAGGTTTTGCCCTGACCCGGACGTGCTGCGATCAGAACAAGATCTCCGCCGTCCAACTGGCGCAAGCATTTTTGAGCCCGGCCAGACCGGGAGCCTGAGACCGACAGGTGGCTCCAGCTGCTATAGCCTTCTTGTTGTGCAAGCTGATCCAGCGCCGCATGCAACGGCATGCCACTTTCGCGCGCGGTGAGCTTTGCTTGTCTTTTCAGCTGGTGAACAGGACTGGATAGTTTCATTGAAGAACCCTCTCTTCAGAGCACAAATTGCAGTCCCTCCTTATGCGCTTGCTCGAACAGTATGGTTCTGATCCTGAAGTCCTACATGTAAAATGCTTCCCGAGTTGGAGGGCGGAGGCTTGGACTTAGCCTTGTTGCAAGGATAGAAATCTAGCTTGCTGCAATCAAGAGCCAGTTGTGTTTTTCAACATGCTGCTAAGAAGACCCAGCCTCTGCCGGTTGCTCAAAGATCAAGCCGATACACAACTTGCTGCTCGCCAAATCGTTCAAGTTGCCGGGTTTGTTGCATTCCCAGCTTTTGTAACAGGCGGATGGAGCAGGTGTTTTGGAGTTGGGTTTCAGCGAGAATGGATGGCAGGTTCAGCTCCTGCATCGCGAATGGCAGGAAGGCATTGAGGGCTTCCTCTGCATATCCCTGCCCCCAGTGTTTCGGCAGGAACTCGTAGGAGACTTCCATGTCTTCTCCTTGATAATAAGGAGCTAAACTGAGCAGGCCGAGGAACTCATTGGCTCTTCTGGATCGCACTGTGGCATGATACACTTCCGTTTCAGAAATCACCTTTGCACATCGGATTTCGATAGACGCAGGACTTTGCTTTCCACCCAGAAACATTCTCGTTTGCTCATTGGTGAACAGTCGTCGGAGTGCCGATTTATCTGCGTGCATTGGCTGGGAGAGTAAGCAACGGCGCGTTACAAGTGGTTTTCTCATTACACTGATCCCCTCACCCTCCTTTATGCGTTGCGCTGTTTTCTTCAGCTCAATTTCTCTCAGATCAAATGCAATATTGAATAGAGTATCTCGATCACCTTTATTGGCATAGTAATACTACTTAGCCTTCTTTGGTTTTGTTATTTCAGCAGAGACGTCCCCGAGTCATAATTGGTCAGTTGATTAAGATTGTCGGCAAGAAGGGCGAGTTTATGGCTCCTGGCAACGATAGGGAACAACAACCCAACGAAAACCCTGCTCCAGACCATGAAAACTGGGTGCAGGCGATGGGGCAAGAGCTCAATCTGCAGTTTGGACCTGACGGTGAAGGTGAGCAGATCCCTGTTGGTGGTCCTGAGAACCAGGTGCGGCCAGAGGTTCGGGTCGATGATGCTGAGGTTCAGCCGCCAGATGCGCCACAAGTTCCACCTGCGCAGGGCATGCCGAATATGCCGCCGCTTGCAGTTCCCATGCAAGACCGCCCCAACGAAAAGCCGAAGGAAGGCAGCCGGATGCAGGTGGAGTACAAGGACAATGGCACGATGGTCATTGATCCTTACTCCGTCCCCCGCACAATTGCGACTGGTCATGGGGCTGGTTTGGACGGCGTGCGCCACGCGGTTTATGCGCCAACACGATTGTCTACAGATGTAGAAGGCAAAATCACCCCACCTCTACAAGGTGCTGACCTGAACGAACATGCCCTTGGGCGCGGCGGGACAGGGTACCTGCAAACTTATCCGGAGATGGAGGATGCCGTCATCAAACGCCCTTACAGCTTTGGTGAGGGCGAAGACCGCCAGTTCCTTGGGATGGAGTCCATCATTCATGAAACCACCATTCTTTCTGCTCTTGGCGAGTTTGAAGGTGCAAAGGGCGTTGAAAATATCATCAAGGTGAAGGGTTCTGGCGTGACTGGCGATGGTGAGCCTTTCGTGATTATGGAGAACCTCAAAGGCGGCACGCTGGATAACCGCATTGCGAATGAAGGTCTTCCTCCAGCGCAACTGGACCAGTTCGCTGAAGGCTTGCTCTCTGGAATTTCCTTCCTGCAGAACCGCAATGTGATCCACCAGGACCTGAAGATCGACAATATCATGTTCCGCGATCAGGACAGTGTGGAACCGGTGATCATCGACTTTAATGCCGCCTCCGCCACAGAAGGTATTGCTGCCACCACAGATGACTACGAAGAATTCCGCTATGAGCGGGATGGTGAGCCGAACATGCAGCCGCCAGAGAAACAAGGCAGCGAGATCAATCTGGCGAAGATCACCCCCAAAGCAGATTCCTGGACTGGTGGCCTTTGTCTGGCCGCAGCTGTCATCGGCAAGCAAAACCAACAACAGTTGATTCAGGAGGCCAGATTGGCCGGAGAGGATCAGGTGGCGATTGACGCAGCCCTTGATGCTCGCCTTGGAATGGCTCCTGAACACATCAAAGTGGCCATCAAAGGCATGATGCGGGCTGATGTAGCTGAACGCCTGACCGCTGAGCAAGCCCTTGAGCTGATGCACCAGAACAATCCGGAGTATGTGCCTGAAGAACAACCGCAGGCACAGGCACCTGAGCCAGAGCCTCAGGAACCGGAACGGGTCTATAACGAGGATCCTAAGGAAGGCAGCCCAATCCGTGTACAGAGAAAGCGAAATGGCACCATGGTGATTGAGCCGGACAGTGTGCCAACAGGCATCGAGATGGTGCCTCAGCGCGGGCGAGACGCTCGCCAATTTGGCAATCGCTATCGCGCGACACAGCATAGCCTGCGCATGAACCAGCATGTTCCACCACCAATCGTCGACGGGGAACACGATCAGCCGGGCGTTCTTGCCCACGGTGCAACGGGCGTGCTCCAGGACTTCACAGAGATGGAAAACGCGGTTTTGAAGCGCCCCAATGCGGTGCAGGTGGAGGCGGGAGAACCTTTGACCTACATCGGCATTCCGCAGCTTCTGCATGAAGCGAAGATCCTGACGGCGCTGGCTGAATTTGACGGGGCAAAGGGCTACGAGAACATCCCTCAGATCAAAGGCACCGGCATCACCGAACAGGAAGAGCCTTACATGGTGATGGAAAAGCTCAAGGGCGGCAATCTGGCTGAACGCATCCCAGAAGACAAGGGCATGCCCCAAGAACAGGCA
Source organism: Pseudovibrio sp. Ad26 (assembly GCF_001623285.1). NCBI lineage: Bacteria > Pseudomonadati > Pseudomonadota > Alphaproteobacteria > Hyphomicrobiales > Stappiaceae > Pseudovibrio > Pseudovibrio sp. Ad26. The sequence continues at coordinate 461,725 of NZ_LMCE01000047.1, read as the reverse complement.
GAGGCATTTGCCAATGGCCTTCTGAATGGACTGGACTTCCTGCACAAGCGCAACATCGTCCATCAGGACCTGAAACCCAACAACATCATGTTCCGCGAGGAAGGCGATGAGGTGCCGGTGATCATCGACTACGACCTTGCCACGGCGCATGAAGGTGTAGCGACGGGAACTGGTGAAGGTGAGCCCGATGGGTTTGATTTAAGCGGCACCCCAGACATCATGCCGCCTGAAGCAAAGAATCCTGGCCCGAACAAGGAAAATTTGAGCGAGAAGATTGATGCCTGGTCTGCTGGCCTCTTGCTGGTGACGGCCGTTGCCGGAAGTGCGACTGCAGAGCTTTTGAAGACGGATTTAGTAGAATTCCGTAATGGTGAAAACAAGGACTCCAACCAGTTGCGCGTGTTGCTGGAGCGGCACTTAGCTGGTGTTCCGCAAAACATGAAGGAAGCCATCATCGGTCTGCTCAAACTGAACCCAACAACCCGCCTTTCCGCAGAACAGGCGCTCACGTTGATCAATCATGCGAAGGGAGGCCCAGGCGGTTGATTAAGGAGGATCGTGGTGCGGTTGCTGTGATCTGATGATGTACAGTTTCCCCTATACCCCCAGCTTTACGACCACGTTGAGGAGCGTATCACGAAGGGATTGGACTTCTTCTTTGGTGAGGTTCTGGTAGATGACGCGGCGGTCGCCGGCCATGACGCTATCCATGGCTTTTTCGACGGTGGTTTTGCCTTTGTTGGTCAGGCGGACGATCTTGCTGCGTTTGTCGGTATCGTGATCAATGCGCGTGACGAGGCCATCGGACTCCAGCTGCTTAAGGATCTTGGTCATACCGCCTGAAGTCATCAGCAGAGCACGGTACAAATCACTGGGGGACATTTCCCATGGCTCAGGACGGCCTCGCAGTGCGACCAGCACCTCAAAAGCGCCGTTGGTCAGGCCATAGACCTCCAGCTCTTTTGTGCAGTTCTGATCGAGGATTTCGCTGAACCGGTTCATACTCAGAAACAGCTCGGTTTCTACAGAGACAGCTTCTGGCCAGTTCTGGCGCATCTGTTCCAGGGCTTTGCCCATTGGGTAGGCTTTCGACATGAGATCCTCATCACAACTCTACCGGTTTTCTAAATTAAACCTTGCTAGAAAGATAGTTTGAATATACCTATCCAGAAAGCTACTTAGATAGATAGGTGTGACATGAGAAGTTTCTGGGACAGAGTTCGACACTCCGTGCTGTTTGAAGGGATCGCCCTTTCCATCGTCGCGGTGTTTGGAAGCTGGATTACTGGTCATTCCATTTCAGAGATTGGTGTTCTTGGACTGGTCATGTCCCTGATCGCCATGGGCTGGAACTTTCTTTACAACTGGCTCTTCGACAAATGGTATGTGGCCAACCGTGGTACCAAGCCCAGGACTGTTGCCTTGCGTATTGTGCACGCCCTGTTGTTTGAAGGCGGGCTGCTTGGATTTGGCATTGTCGCAATCATGTGGCTTCTGCAGATGAATTTTGTTCAGGCATTGTTGCTTGATATTGGCTTTGCGGTGTTCTTTCTGGTTTACGCCTTTGTCTACAACTGGGTTTACGATCTGGTGTTCCCGGTTCCGGTTGCAAAAGCCGTTTGAACGTGTGGTGCTGACATAAGAACGCAAGAAAAGCCGGAATAACGCAAATTCCGGCTTTTCCTTTCAAACCAACGCAAACTGTCGTTTTGATAGATCAGATATCGTCATAATCGACTGTTACATCATCTGTTTTCGGTCTGGACTGGCAAGTGAGCACGTAGCCTGCTTCAATCTCCCATGGTTCCAGCGAGTAGTTGACGGCCATGTCCACTTGACCAGACACCACTTTGGCCCGGCATGTACAGCACATTCCACCCTTGCAGGAGAACGGTGCTTCTATGCCCAACCGCAGGGCACCATCAATGATGGTTTCACCCGGCTCCAGAGTGACGTCGTGGCGCGCACCATCAACAATCATGGAGACCTTTGCTTTGTGATCTACAGCGCTGGAATCCTTGGCTTTATGGGCTGCATGCGGATCACCACCATCAGCAGGGACAAAAAGCTCGTTATGGATGTGTTCCAGCGGAATGCCATGGCTTTGACAGGCTTGTCTGGCTGCCTCAATCATATCGCCCGGGCCACAAAGGAAGACGTGATCGATGCTGTTTTCACCAACGGTCTTGGTGATGAATTCCTCAATCTTTTCAGATGTTAAACGACCATTGAAGAGGCTTAGCTCCTGCTCTTCACGAGATAGGACATGGTAGACACTTAAGCGATCGAGGAAGCGATCCTTCAGATCATCCAGCTGATCCTTGAAGATTACACTCTGGGAATTCTTGTTGCCGTAGAACAGGAAGAAGTGGCTGTTCGGCTCATCTTCCAACACAGCTTGCACCATGGACATGATTGGCGTGATGCCGGACCCTGCTGCAAAAGCGGCATAAACCCTTGCTTCTTCAGTGGTTCCTCTTGGCAGATTGAAGCGGCCCATTGGGGTCATCACATCAATCTCATTGCCAACAGAGACATGATCCAGAGCGAAGCTTGAGAAGCGACCACCCTCTACTTTTTTGATCGCAACACGGATATCATCATCCTTGGGAGACGAGCAAATAGAGTAGGATCGGCGTGTGTCTTCGCCATTAATAAATTCGCGCAGGGTGAGATACTGCCCTGGAATAAAAGAATAATCTGACTTCAGGTCCGCAGGAATTTCAAAGGCGATAGAGACAGCTTCCTCTGTTTCCTGATGGACTGACTTGATCTTCAATCTATGAAACCGTGGCGACATGGTTTCCTCCCTTACATCTACCGGTGCCTTCAGGCGAACGGGTCAGATGCACTTGAAATAATCAAAAGGCTCGGAGCAATCGTTGCAGCGGTACAGCGCTTTGCAAGCGGTAGAGCCAAACTCGGAAATGCGACTGGTGTTGGCAGAGTTGCACTTTGGGCAACGGACTTGCTCCTCACCAAACAAGGCCCGGCGCGAGGCCTTGCCGTTTGGAGGTGCAATGCCGTAAACCCTTAGTTTTTCACGCGCTTTTTCTGAGAGCCAATCGGTGGTCCAGGCTGGCGCGAGGACGGATTTGACGTCCACCCTCTCAAAACCAGCGGTGAGCAGAGCCGCTTCAATATCAAATGCGAACATGCTCATGGCCGGGCAACCGGTGTAAGTTGGTGTGATGGTCACCTCTACAGAGCCATCTGCCTGCACGTGCACATCGCGCAAGACACCAAGGTCCTCAATGGTGAGCACCGGCACCTCAGGATCGGGCACATCGCACACCGCATCCCAGGCCTTTTGATCCAACTCAGATCTCAGAATTTTCGCTGCAACTGCCATGGGTTAGCTCCCGATCACCACTGGGCTTGCGGGAACGAGCGCTGCAGATACTGCATTGGCGACAGGATATGTCCCAGATGCTCACTGTGCTCGCCTTTACGACCACCTGTCTGCATCCAGCTTTCAGTTGGGCGCTCCAGATTGGCGCGTACCAGAACCGTGTTCACCGTCTCATCCCATAAGTGCTTGATAGACATAGGGTCTATGGCAACTTCCTTAGCAACCAGCGATGATACAATCTCGTCACACTCAAACATCTCACCGGTGTACATCCAGAGAAACTCCAACGCATCACTGATGCGATTGTGGCTCTCCTCGGTGCCGTCTCCCAGACGGATCACCCACTCAGCAGAATGGCGCAGATGGTAGGTTGCTTCTTTCTCTGCTTTCGCTGCCAGACCAGCCAGCTGCTCATCTTTCGAGTTCATCATCGCTTCCCAGAACGGGTGCATGAACGCGGAGAAGAGGAACTGTCGCATGATGGCATATGCGAAGTCATCATTGGGCTGTTCGACCAGCAGAAGATTATTGAACTCCCGCTCAACCCTATGGAAACACAGGGCATCTTCGTCGCGGCCTTTGCCTTCGATTTGCCCTGCATAGGTGTAGAGCTCACGGGCATGACCGATGAGATCAAGCGCGATATTGGTGAGTGCGATGTCTTCTTCCAAGTGAGAAGCGTGACCACACCATTCGCCCAGTCGCTGGCTCAGAATTGCGGAGTCGTCAGCCAGCCGCATGCAATATGTAAATAGTGCCGTATCTGTCATCATGGCCTCCTTACATATTCGCGACTTCGTCAGGTAACTCATAGAATGTCGGGTGGCGATAGATCTTTGAAGCTGTTGGCTCAAACATCTCGCCCCTCTCGTCCGGATCATTCGCGATGATAGCCGCTGACGGGACAACCCAGATAGACAGCCCTTCTCCGCGGCGTGTGTAAACGTCTCGCGCTGCTTGCAATGCCATTTCCGCATCAGCTGCATGGACAGAACCGGCATGTCTATGGGACATGCCATTGCGTGCTCTGATAAAAACTTCCCAAAGTGGTGTTGCTTGTTCGCTCATGTTCCGCCCTCCCTTAAGCAGTTTTGCTCTATTATCGCAAAACTGCTTTGTCTGTTTCTATTGCGTATTCTTGTCCGAAAACCGGTTTCCACTTTTCGGGAATACGCTAAGCAGCTGATTTCTTTGCGGCTTGCTTTGCAGCGTACGCCTGCGCAGCCTCGCGCACCCAGGCACCGTCCTCATGCGCCTTGATGCGGTCTTTCATCCGCTGCTTGTTGCAGATGCCATTGCCTTTAATGGTGTTGTAGAACTCGTCCCAGTCCGGTTCACCATGTTCCCAGTGCCCAGTTTCCTCATTCAGCTTGAGATCTGGATCCGGCAGAGAAATGCCAAGCACCTTTGCCTGAGGCACAGTGGCATCGACGAACTTTTGACGGAGTTCATCGTTGGTGAAGCGCTTGATCTTCCACTTCATGCTATCGGCTGAGTGCTTGCTGTCCTTGTCGGATGGACCAAACATCATCAATGCAGGCCACCAGAGGCGATTGACGGCGTCCTGAACCATCTCCTGCTGCTCCGCTGTGCCTTTCATCATGGCAACGAGAAGATCGTAACCCTGACGCTGGTGGAAGCTCTCTTCCTTACAGATGCGGATCATCGCGCGGGAATAAGGTCCGAAAGAACAGCGACATAGCGGGATCTGGTTCATGATCGCGGCACCATCAACCAGCCAGCCAACAGCCCCAACATCCGCCCAGTTGAGGGTCGGGTAGTTGAAGATGGAGGAGTATTTGGCTTTTCCGGTCAACAACTGATCGACCAGTTCTTCGCGGGAAACGCCCAGAGTTTCTGCGGCAGAATAGAGGTAGAGGCCGTGTCCACCCTCGTCCTGAATCTTGGCGAGCAAGATGGCTTTGCGTTTCAAGGACGGAGCACGCGTCACCCAGTTGCCCTCTGGCAGCATGCCGACCACTTCGGAGTGCGCATGCTGCGAGATCTGCCGAACCAACGTCTTGCGATAGGCTGCTGGCATCCAGTCGTTGGGCTCAATCTTCTCTTCGCGATCAATGCGAGCTTGAAAAGCAGCAAGCTTCTCTTCGTCCTCAACGCCAGCTTCAACAGCCGGGTTGTTCAATGCTTGCGTGTACATAGGTAAGGTCCCTCCCAAGAGCACACCAATGTTCGTCTCCGCTTCAATATGTCACAGAATATCATTCTCACAAGTATTTTCTGTAACATTTAAGGGTGCATTTTAGGACAATTCTAAATTCGCTAATGATTACAAAGCTTGGAACCGTTCAAAAAAAGCGGGCTCAGGAGGTGGCAGCGTGCCTTCTGCATTCTTGGCGTTAGAATCAAGCCAGATCTCACCGTGGTCTCGGAGAGTGTTGTAGATGCCTGCTGCAAGCTCTCGTGCAACACTTCCCGCCCACTCATCTGGCAGGGCTTGCAGAGGCAATTCCGGGTCTCTGAGAACCAATCGCCGAAGGTCATGGATCAGTATGATACGGATGATCAGAGCTGTTTCCGGCGCAATAGGAGCGCGCGCGCCGCACTCAAGAAGCGCTTGCAGGCCGCTGTAGTTCTCAATGAACTCGTGATAGCCCTGTTGCAGGCTTTCCAGATTCCAGGCCTGCCGGGCAAGCTGCACGGCTCTTTCTGGCGGTGCCGTGGATTGCATAAACACGATCTTGTCGGAAGACTTGGGCAGTTGCTGCCCGATGTTTGGTTTGATCAATACGTTCGGTGCAATCACGCCAAAGCCCTGATCTGTCAGGTGTTCCCGGCGTTCAGCACGCCCCTCTACCTCACTCAAAATTGCTGTGATCCAACTGCCATTGCCTTTGGTTGGACCACGGGCATAAATGCGCGGCGTTGCTTGATCAAAGGTCTCGCGGCCCATTTTGGTCAAGCGATAGAAAGAGTTACGGCCAATGCGTGTGCGCTCCAACCAGCCATCATTGGCCAGACGAGACATAGCAGTGCGGACCACTCCTGAGTTGACCCCAACCATCTGCATGATCTCGGTAATGTTCCCCATCCAGAGCTCAGCACCACGCGGCGCAACGCAATCTCCAAAGATCGAGACGATCATCGACCAGGAGCGGATTGGCTTTTGGGCGTGAAAACGATCAATGAGCCTTTGTTGTTCCGTTTCGAGAATGCTCACGTTCACACGCCTTTTGAGGTTCAGAAGCTGCATATTTGTAAGCGGTCAATGCGCTTTTGTGCAAGCCTCTGTTTAAAAAGAGCAATAATGAGCAAGGCAAAGAAAAAGCCGGAGGCGTGTGCCTCCGGCTTAAATTTATCTGCTCAAAAAGATCAGCTTATTTTGCAGTTGCGTCAGTGATGCGACCAGCCAACTTAGGTTCGTATGCACCGCCCTGCGCTTTCAGGAAGTCAGCAAGTACGAACTCAAGGCCTGGACCGTAGTCGTATGCGTTTTTACCTTCTGTTGCGAAGATCTTGTAGCCGTCACCACCGTTACGAACGTAGTTGTTGGTTGCAAGCTTGTAGAGCTTGTCTGCATCAATTGCAGAACCGTCTTCAAGAGTTACTTCAACAACACGCTCACCAGCAGGTTTGGACGCATCAAAGGTGAACTTCAGACCAGCAATCTGTGGGAAGCGTCCGCCGCCTTCTTCGATCTTGGACAGACCGTTTTCGAGAGCGGTTTTGATGAACTTACCCTGAAGTTCGAACGTCGCTAGAGTGTTCTGGAAAGGAAGAACTGCCAGAGCTTCGCCCATGGTTACTTCACCAGCGTCGATTGAAGCACGCAGGCCACCACCGTTGGTGATTGCGATTTCAACGCCTTTGTCTTTGGTTGCTGCAAGCATAGCGTCAGCTACGAGAACACCCATTTCACACTCGCGTGCGCGGCAAGACTTACGGTCACCATCTACTGGTGCTGCAGTTGCGCCGATAACTTCGGTACGAATTTCGTCAAGCGGACCAGCGAGTTCTGCGATACGTGCTTTGGTTACTTCGTTTTCAGAAATCTTCGCGTCCATGATGATTGGCTCACCAACAGCTTCAATCACATCGCCGTTGTCGTCAAACTTCACGTTCAGCTCACCAAGGAATTTGCCGTAAGCGTATGCAGATACGATCGCAGCTTTCTTACCGTTTGGAGCTTCAACCCAAGTTGGGTATGGGCCTTCAGCACGATCAGACGTGTTGGACAGATAAGTGTTGGTGTGACCGCCAACAATCACATCGATACCGTCTACTGCAGCAGCGATTTTCTTATCAACGTCGTAACCGGAGTGAGACAGAACGATGATTTTGTTCACGCCCTGCGCCTGAAGCTCAGCAACGTGTTTGGTTGCTGCTTCGATTGGATCGTAGAATGTGACATGCTCGCCCGGGCTGGACAGCTCGTGCGTGTCATCTGGCGTCAGGCCGATGAAGCCGATTTTTTCACCGTCACGCTCAACAATAGAAGTAGGCTTCAAAACGCCGATCAGCTTACCTTCTTTGGAAAAGTCAGCGTTTGCGAGAAGAACCGGGAAGTTCACGATATCCATGAAGCCACGGAGAACTTCTGGACCATCATCGAACTCGTGGTTGCCGACGGTCATTGCGTCGTAACCAAGAGTGTTCATGAACTCAGCAGCAGCCTTACCTTTGTAGTAAGTGTAGAACAGAGAACCCTGGAACTGGTCACCACCATCCACGAGGATAGAGTTTTTAGCAGCTGCACGGCGCTCATTAATTGCTGTTTCCAAACGGGCAGTGCCACCCAAACACTTGCCTTTTGCATCATCCTTTGCGGAACAATTAGAGTCGTACTTGTTGATTGGCTCAATGCGGGAATGGAAATCATTCGTATGCAAAATGGTCAGATCAAATTCTGCCATAGCCGGCGCGGAAACGCCAAAAGACAACAAAAGCGCAGTTGCGCCCAAGAGATGCTTTTTCATAGGTCTTGCCTTTTTTCAATTGCCCCAAGCAATTTAACGAGACGGCTACGCGAGAATCTCTATATCCGCGCAAACCTCCCAAGAACACGCTCGGTACAATTGCCCATAACTGTGACAGGCACAAGACTAAAGGAGATATATTTCGCCATCTAACTGAAAAAAAATTCAGAGCCTGACTTTTTTGTCGCGAGCCTTTTTAGCACCCATTACAAGGGGTAGGATTGTTGAGAATCCTTATAATATATCAACTTGTTGGCTCAATAAATCAGAGGTAGAAAACGCCCTAATTTGGTAAAATTTATCGAAAAAACCCTTAGATTCTCGAAATATTTATCCCCAAATGCTCAGTGCAGAATACGTGAATTTTCTAGGTCAGAGATATCAGTTTCAGAGAACTCTTCCTCAACTGCGGGTACGGAATAGTGACCACTCAACCACTTGTTGAGATCCACCTGTTTACACCTGTCTGAGCAAAACGGCTTTGTTGCCTCTTGTGCTGGTTTCTCGCAGATCGGGCATTTTGCTGATGGCTTCTTCATCATCTCTCTCAACTGCTAGTTTTGATCTTCGACGACATGACTGTTCGCTTATCCGGCTCAGCAGAGCATCTGCCAGTGCCTCTAGCCAGAATTACGCAGGACATCAAGAGATAAAAACAGATCATTTTGACGGTTTTGCCGAATTAGGAGTAACGACGCGTCACCCACCTCTTCACAACTGGAAATTGTCTCCTAAATTTAAGGTGTTAAACAGTTTAGGTGCAAACAACTTTGCAGCGATTAAAGTTCAGACTAATATTACTCACAGGCAGGCACTTTTGAACATGCGCGTATCCTTATCCGAGAAACAGAACCACTTTTCAGAAATACCCTATGAGTTCTGTATGGATTTGACAGTATCTCGCGAAAACCGGGGAAGCTTATAATGAACAATGAAGTTTCTTGGATTCTGACAGCGCACATGGCCACAGCAGAACCGAAAGTCTTTGAAGGACTGATGGTGGAGATGGTGAAAGCAGTCCAGCAGATGCAGGGCGATACCACAGCCTATGTTTGGTACCTGAGTGAAGATGGTCAATCCTGCGAGATTTTTACGAGCTTTAAGGACAGCAACTCGGCAATGCTGCACCTGACGTGGTTCTCCAACACATATGCAAAGCAGTTTATGGACACACTGCACCCAACAGGTATGACAGTTTACGGCAAGCCAACACAGGAGCTGCGCAACGCGCTCGCGAGCCTATCACCACGGTTCGTGCAAACTGTGGGTGGGTTCGCGCGGTAGCTTTAGCCTTCTCCTGCCTATGCAGCAGGAACGGCGTCTTCGTCCCATGTCTTTTGAGTTGGATAGCCAGCGGACTGCAAGAGGCTTGCGGTCTCCAGTAGAGGCAAACCGACAACGCTTGGGTAAGACCCGATCACACGTGCGATAAACGCACCAGCAAGGCCCTGAATAGCGTAGCCGCCTGCTTTGCCACGCCACTCCCCTGAGGCGAGGTACTTTTCCGTGTCATGAGAAGACAGACGACGGAACCTTACACGGGTTTCAACCAGTTTTGTGCGAACCACACCATCAGGCATGTTCACGCAAACGCCGGTGTAAACCTTGTGCATGCGACCAGAAAGCAGTTGAAGGCAGACACTTGCCTGCTCCTTGCTCTCGGCCTTTGGCAGGATGCGGCGACCAACTGCAACAACCGTATCAGACCCCAGGATGAGGGAATGCGCTTTTTCGTCATCCCGGTCGATCAGAACACGTGCAGCGGCGGCTTTGCCGCGTGCAAGTCTTTGAGCCAGCGCGCGCGGGCTTTCCCCACGCACAGGCGTCTCATCAATGTCTGCGGGCAAGAGGAATTCCGGTTCTATACCAATCTGCTGAAGCAACGCCAGACGACGTGGTGACCCGGAGGCCAATACTAACGGCAGTTCTTTGGTCATATGCCAGTTCCCCGATAAATTTACAGACCGAGCTCAACTAAGGCAGGTTCATCATGAACCCGCGCTCAGTGGATCGCTTATTTGTAGCGATAGGTGATACGACCCTTTGTGAGGTCATATGGTGTCATTTCCACGAGCACTTTATCGCCAGCCAGAACGCGAATACGGTTTTTACGCATACGACCAGCAGTGTGAGCGATAATTTCGTGATCGTTTTCAAGTTTCACACGAAAAGTCGCATTAGGAAGGAGTTCGACGACGACGCCTGGAAACTCCAGCATTTCTTCTTTAGCCATTAGGATTCCTGATTTGTTAAATGGAATTTTCGCGGAACCTACCGGATAACTCGTCAAAAGTGAACAGGCTACCACCATTTCTTGGAGGGCAGTTTCACGAGTTTTACCGCATATTCCATGTTTTGGGGTGGAAAACACATGCAAAGGCCACGCGTAGAGCATTTTCAGCAGCTTATTGCATACGTTGTTCTATCTTTCTCTTAAGCGTATCACGCACCGCTCTGTACGCATCCATGATCTGTGAACGGCTTCCTGTGGCTACCGTTGGATCGATCGTTGGCCAGTACTCAACATCCACATGTTGCGTACGTGTCAGCTCCAATGCCTTATGATGTGCTTCCGGCGCGAGTGTAACGATAAGATCGAACCCGTCCTCAGCCAGATCCTCAAATGTCTTGGGATGGTGATCGCTCAGGTCCATCCCAAGTTCATCCATAACAGAGTCGACAAACGGATCACGTTCGCCTGCAAAGACGCCACAGGAGCGCGTATAGACCTGTTTGGGATAGAGCAGCTGGGTCAGCCCCTCTGCCATCGGAGAGCGTACGGCGTTCATTCTGCAGATAAACAGGATGGAACTTGGCCGTGACATAAACTCGGCCATACCTACCCCCGATGCTGCAAGGCGCAAATGAGCGTAAACAGTCGTCGGGCGGTTTGATGGTCGATGGTGATTTTCCCTTTCAGGCGTTCTTCCAATATGCAGGCCCCGTCGTCATGCAGTCCACGACGCCCCATATCGATTGCTTCAATCTGCTTGGGAGAGGCACTACGAATTGCATCGTAGTAACTCTCACAGATCATGAAGTAGTCTTTAATGATCTTCCTAAAAGGGGTGAGCGAGAGGATATGGGTTGCTATTTCGCTGCCCATTTCATCCCGAACTCCCAATACAAGCTTGCGCTTGATCATAGCAAGATCCAGTCGGTACGGGCCCTGATCGGGCCCGACCGGAGAAAACATGTTTTCCTCTACCAGATCAAAGATCGCAATTTTTCGCTCCCGCTCGACGTCTTTGTCGGCGCGCACAATAGAATCCGGATCAAGGACCACCTCAAAAAGGCGTTCTATTCCTTGCTGTCTCTGTTCTTCGTTTACAGGGACTTCCTTGTGCATCAAGCGATCTTTTCCTTACTGGATCAATTAACTAGTGGTTTAAGCGGATGGAGACTGAACGTCCATGCGCCTGCAGGCCTTCCACTTCTGCCAGCGTGACGGCTGCGGGGCCGATCTGTGCCAGATTTTCCGGGTTACAGCGCAGAAGCGAGGTTCTCTTCACGAACTCCAGCGTAGAAAGACCAGAGGAGAAGCGGGCCGAGCGAGCCGTTGGCAGCACATGGTTTGAACCGCCCACATAATCGCCGATCGCTTCTGGAGTGTAACGCCCAACAAAGACAGCGCCAGCATTTCTCATTTTTGGCAGCAGCGCATCAGGGTCATCAACACACAGTTCAAGATGTTCCGGTGCAAAACGGTTGGAGAGCACCATAGCGTCATCCAAATTGTCGACGGTGATGATCGCGCCGAAATCATTCCAGCTCTGACGCGCAACGTCTGCGCGAGGCAGCGTGGTAAGTTGGCGTTCGACGGCCTCTTCTACAGCTGCGGCCAGTTCTTCGCTGTCCGTGATGAGAATTGACTGTGCAACCGGATCATGCTCTGCCTGAGAGAGCAGATCGACGGCAACCCAGTCCGGGTTGTTCTCTTTGTCAGCCACAACGAGGATTTCGGATGGACCGGCGATCATGTCGATGCCGACAGTTCCGAATACACGGCGCTTTGCTGCTGAAACGTATGCGTTGCCAGGGCCAACAATCTTGGAGACCGCTGCAATCGTTTCTGTGCCGTATGCCAGTGCACCGACAGCCTGAGCACCGCCTACACGGTAGATCTCGGAAACGCCGGACATCTTAGCTGCAGCCAACACGAGTGGGTTAAGCACATCATCAGGGCTTGGAACCACCATCACGATGCGCTCAACGCCAGCAACCTTTGCAGGCACGACATTCATCAGCACAGAGGATGGATAGCTGGCAAGACCGCCAGGGACATACACACCAACAGCTTCCACTGCAGTCCAGATGGCGCCCAGCTCTACGCCGATTGCATCTTTGTAAGTGTAGCTTTCGGGCAGCTGCTTTTGATGGTGGGAACGAATACGATCATGGGCAAGCTGCAAGGCTTCCAGTGTTTCAGCAGGGATTTGCGCAACAGCTGCCTCAATCTCCGCTTCAGTTACTTTCAGCTCGTCCATAGATTTGGCCGACATGCGGTCAAATTTATTGGTGTACTCGAGCACGGCCGCATCACCGCGCAACTCAACATCCCGCAGGATGTCGCGCACGATATGATCCACATCCTCTGAAGTTTCCCGCTTGCTTCCAAGCAGGGCACGGATTTCTTCTTCGAAACCTTCAGACTTTGAGGAGAGCTTAATCGCCACGTTATCGTTCCCAATTTATTATAGTTCCCGGGACTGTTTTTCCCGAGATGATGTCAGATTTTTAGAGATGCAGTCCAAGCCTTCAGGTTGTGTCGGGATTTTACGAAACTATCCCGCGCTTTCCAACTAGCCTTCTAGGTCATGTTCAGGTCTGCTTTCAGTTTCCCAAACGGAGCCCAGATCTGCCAGTTGTGCTTCGATGCACTCGATATTTGCTGCAATAGCAGCCCCACCGGAAAACTCAAGCTTCAACTGACCCGCTGGTGCATTTGTCTCTTCAAACAGCACACAGAGCAATGACAGGACCATGTCTTTGTTTGTCTGGTTGATTTTCTGAGCTTTGACTGCATCAACCCGAGAAACAGAAAGAACGGAGCGTGCGCGCATTCTTCTTTTCTGGTTGTTTTCGTCCGTTTCCCAGAGGTATCGGTTCATTGTCAGCACCAGGCGGCGCTCGGCAGGTAAGTACTTGATATCCGCGAGTTTCAGAACACTGTCCTGCACCATGGAAGAGATGATCTGCAAATCTTCCTGATCCAGCGCCATCAGCTTCATTGGTTTTACCTGTTCCATATTGATCCCTTGCAGATTTTCCGAGCCTCGCGCACCGTATATAGCGCGAGACATCCTTACTATTACAACAATTTACAGAAAAACATCTATGAATGAACGGAGCAGATTTCAAGCATGAAGGTGTGATCCAGTTTCTTTGAGAAAATCTCCATGAAAAAACCCGGACTGAAAAACAGACCGGGTCTAAATCTTTTGCTTCAGTTTTGTTAGGCCGAGATACGCTCGATCACGGCACCGCAGCGAGACAGCTTCTCTTCCAACCGCTCGAAACCGCGATCAAGATGATAGACACGACTAACCGTTGTTTCGCCTTCTGCTGCCAAACCAGCAATGACGAGAGAAACAGATGCGCGAAGGTCTGTTGCCATGACCTGAGCGCCGCGCAGGGTTTCAACACCCTCAACAGAAGCCACTTGCCCGTCCAGTGTGATCTTAGCGCCAAGGCGTGCCAGTTCCTGAACGTGCATGAAACGGTTTTCGAAGATGTTCTCAGTGATCTTGCTCACACCTTTGGAGCGGGTCATGAGCGCCATGAACTGTGCTTGCAAATCTGTTGGGAAACCCGGGAAAGGCTCAGTGGAAACGTCTACCGGGCTGATACCAGCTCCGTTGCGCTTAATTTTGAGACCCATATTGGTTTCAGTGATTTCTGTTCCGGTCTGGCGCAGGACATCCAATGCACCCTCGAGAAGATCGCCGCGTGCGCCTTCCAGAGTTACTTCACCGCCCGTCATCGCCACGGCCATGGCATAGGTGCCGGTTTCGATGCGGTCAGGAATAACTGGATGACGGTGTGCGCCCAGACTGTCTACACCCTGAATATGGATCGTATCGGTGCCTGCACCTTCGATCTTTGCGCCCATACCGATCAGGCAGTTTGCAAGATCTGTGACTTCTGGTTCCTGAGCGGCGTTTTCAATCACGCTTTCGCCCTTGGCCAGTGTCGCAGCCATCATGACTGTATGTGTTGCACCTACAGAGATTTTCGGGAAGACAACCCGGCCACCCTTCAGGCCGCCTTTGGCATCTGCCTGAACATAGCCGCGATCCATCTCAATATCAGCGCCAAGTGCTTTCAGACCATCGATAAAGAAGTCAACCGGACGGGTACCGATTGCACAACCGCCTGGCAGAGACACACGAGCTGTATGCATACGTGCGAGCAGTGGACCGATGACCCAGAAGCTTGCACGCATTTTGGACACGAGCTCATATGGAGCAGTTGTGTCGACAATGTTGCTGGCATTCAGGTGAACAGTTTGACCGGTCATTGTATCCTGACCAGCCCGTTTTCCGTCGACCGAATAATCTACTCCGTGATTGGAGAGAATCTGAGTGAGAAGTGCGACATCACGCAAGCGGGGCACATTCTCAAGGGTCAACGTATCTTCGCAGAGCAGCGACGCGATCATCAAAGGCAGCGCAGCATTCTTCGCGCCTGAGATCGGAATAACACCATTAAGCTGATTGCCACCAACAATACGAATTTTGTCCATACTTCTATAACCCCAATAAAGCCCGCGGCGGGAAACACAAATTTGAAGAAGAATTGATCGTGTCCACTAACATCAGGGCTGTGGCATAAGCAAGGCAGCGCTTCTGCCTAGTTTCTTCCCCAACGGTTTTCCCCAATAGATCCTGCTGATATTTCGCATTAGCAAGACTTACAAGAACCGCAACATCCTACTCCGCCCAAAACCTGCAGTTTTCGGCGAGATTTCCATATATTTCCAATTTAGCGATAAATGCTAGATTTTTACTTAACGCCCTCGCCATTGGTAGAGCGGATACAGCAATCTCTAGTCTTCGTCAGTGCTCTTCTTAGCAGCCTGTTTTCTGCGACGCAGGTTGGCACGTAAGGCTTCGGCCAAACGATCTGCTTTTGGGTCGCTTTTTGGCTTTACTGCGGACTTTAACTGGTTGCCCGTCGTTTCGGTTTTCTTTGAATCTGTCATGCTCAACAGGTACACGAGGACGGGATTGAAGCCAAGTGCCCTAATATACGACAAGTGCATGGCAATGCTCTCATTTCGCTGTGTTATTCAGTTTCCACAGAACTGCCAATAAAACCCCTTGCAGGTTTAAAAGGGTTATGACATAAGCCTCCTCGTTCCGAGGGCGCTGCCTGCGGAGCACTTACCTCGTTGCAAAATGCGCTGGTTTGGAAGATACGAGAAGCGCTTAAGTGCTTCATATTTATGCGATGCTGCCGTAGCTCAGGGGTAGAGCACTCCCTTGGTAAGGGAGAGGTCGAGAGTTCAAATCTCTCCGGCAGCACCATTCTTCTAACAGCGCTGCACAAATTTCGGCGCGCTGCCGTAGCTCAGGGGTAGAGCACTCCCTTGGTAAGGGAGAGGTCGAGAGTTCAAATCTCTCCGGCAGCACCATTCTTCTTCACAATTGATCATTTCACTGAACTGCATCAGGCATATCGCATTCTTGCTGTGAAATCTGATTTTAAAAAATCAAAGAATTTTAGAACAATTTACAACTCTGCCGTGAGCCTTCTCTGTCACACAGACTTTTCTGAGGGCAAGTAATTGCACTTATCAACGGTAATCCATCGATAATCCAAAGCAGCCGCGAAATAAACAAACTCACCTGAACACATAAATATCAGCTCAATGAAATAAAATTCCACGTTATTGAGCTGAGCCTCACCTGCCTTCGCGGCACTGTGTCTGAGATACAACGTGCCACAATTCGACCAAATTTCATCTTGGAGTTGGTTTACATGTGGCGGGAGTCCTGCGACGTTTCTGTGGTCTTGGGGGCGTATTGGGGTAGTTTTCCAACCAACCGTTTTGCGGATCGGGGAAGAGGGTATGCCTCCCAAGCGCACCTGCATGAGCTCTCGTGCAAGTGTCCGCTGATATTCATTTTGTTGGAGTTTCAGGAGGTAAAAATGGATCAGGCAGTCATCGACGCGGATGTCCCAACAGCAGCACACGGAAAGTTTTCCGAAGCAGAGTTACAGATGCTTCGCTATCAACTTGAAGAAGCAGAGTTCGCCAAACTCATTCGATTGGTATCCAGTCTTCCATCAGAAAAATGGGACCAAGCAATCAAGGCCCTCTCCGCACTGTAGGCGTCACGGGTGATCCACCTTGGGGGCAGCTCGACGCTTCCAAGGAGGTATTGCATGTTTGATTACGGATAAGAGAGCTCAGACCATGGTGGCTGAGTTTGCTTCGCCAATCATGCTATTTCCGTCCCAGTTCTTCTTGTGTCCGCGGACTTCACGCGGTGCTGGGCCGAAGTAACCTGCTGTTTTCACAAAATCTCTTGGTTGAAGAATAATTGAGGCAATGCGCTGATAGAGCGACTTGGCGGAGATTGGCTTACACAGCAACTCATGAATGCCCAATTTTCTGGCCTCAATAATGCGACTGCGCTCGGTATGAGCTGTGACCATAATAATTGGGATATAAGCGTACGGATTATTCTGGGTACGGATCATGCGTACCATGTCTGCACCATCGAGAATTGGCATAACCCAGTCGAGAATCAGGATATCCGGATTAGCGCGATCCATCGCTTCCAGACCAGAAGCCCCGTCTTCCGCTTCGACGATTTTCCGGGCCCCAAAACTCTGAAGCATTGTACGCAGGATTGTGCGCATGTAAGCGCTGTCTTCAACCACCAAAAACGATAAGGATGAGAGGTCTATACTCACTCAGTCATGCCCCGGTCACTTGACGTAACCCAATTAAATTAGAACAGAAATTCAGTTATTAGTTACAAGGTGTGGCAGAGAACAAAACAAATTGCAAGACTGCCCAATTATAGTTCTATGTCAAAGACTATGTCTGCGATATATATAGGCTGATATGCGTTAGGTGAAAATATCCTTTGATAAATCCGCAATTCCATGGACCGCGTCAATGTGTCCTTCGACAGGGATAAGGATTATCGCTAAGTTTAGGCTAACTCTAAAGTATCGCCAAATAATACCGCCGCAATATAAGGGGCAAAAAATGGACTACCAAAATATCTTCAATGAAGCGATTGCTTCTTTGAAGGATGAAAAACGGTACCGCGTATTTGCTAATCTCGAACGCATTGCAGGGCGTCACCCACACGCTCTCTGGCGTAAAGAAAATCAAAACCTCCGTGAAATCGTCATTTGGTGTTCAAACGACTACCTCGGGATGGGCCAACACCCTAAAGTTATTGATGCCATGACGGAAACCGTTCAGCGTATGGGAGCAGGCGCAGGCGGCACGCGTAACATCTCAGGCACGAACTACCCTCTGGTACAGCTTGAAGAAGAACTTGCTGATTTGCATGGCAAAGAAGGTGCCCTCGTCTTTTCCAGCGGTTTTGTTTCCAACGAAGCGTCCATTTCAACAATTGCAAAATTGCTTCCTGATTGCCTGATCCTGTCTGACCAGCTGAACCACGCTTCCATGATTGCGGGTGTTCGCGGCGCAGGAACTTCTAAGAAAGTATGGCGACATAATGATCTTGAGCACCTTGAAGACCTGCTCAAGTCTGCTGGAAACGACCGCGCAAAACTGATCGTGTTTGAATCCGTGTACTCCATGGATGGCGATATCGCACCGATCGAGCGCATTTGTGACCTTGCCGACAAATATAATGCGATGACCTACATCGACGAAGTGCATGCTGTTGGCATGTACGGTCCACGCGGCGCAGGTATTGCTGAGCGCGATAATGTTATGGATCGCATCGACATCATTGAAGGTACTCTAGCGAAAGCATTTGGTGTGATGGGCGGTTACATCACCGCTTCTCAGACCATCATTGATGCAGTTCGCTCTTATGCTCCGGGCTTTATCTTCACAACAGCTATTCCTCCAGGACTTGCGGCAGCTGCAACAGCTTCCATCAAGCACCTGAAAGAATCCGGCGTAGAGCGTGAAGGCCAACAACGTCAGGCACAGCGCACGAAAGACGTGTTGAAAGCCGCAGGTCTTCCTGTGATGCCTTCTGACACACACATCATTCCAGTGCTTGTTGCTGATCCTGATCTGTGTAAGCAGGCAACTGACCTTTTGCTGGATAAGCATGGCATTTACATTCAGCCAATCAACTATCCAACAGTTCCACGCGGCACAGAACGTTTGCGCATCACTCCGGGTCCAGTTCACAACGATGCTCTGATTGATCATCTGCGCGATGCTCTGGTGGATGTATGGCAGACACTTGAGTTGCCATTCACCGATGCTCCAGCTGAAGAAGATCTGGATGCTGCGCAAGGTCAGGCTGTTTATCAGTTTGCAGGCGGCTAAAAACCACTTCAATTCATCGCAAAAAGGCCGGCATATTTGCCGGCCTTTTTTGTTAGCGACATTGGCACATAGAAAAAGGCTTGAAGCGGATCGCTTACAAGCCTCTCATTTCGTGATGCTTTTCGCTAAATACAACTAGTAACGACCAGATACCTACTCAGGAAACCTTGCGTTTCGCAGCTTCTACAGGTGCACTATTTTCCTGCAAGTCACCATCATCCAGGATGCGCCATTTCGGCCCTTCCATGTCATCATACTGGCCAGAGCGCAAGGACCACAAGAACGCTACCAAACCTGCGCCACCAAGAAACAACGCAATCGGAATGAGGTAGATTAAGACTTCCATAGTTCTGTTCAGGCCTCCGAATTGGGCTGAGTAGATGAGCCTGCTAGCATTCTCAGGCGTACAGCATTGAGCGTCACAATAATGGAAGAACCCGACATAGCCAAGGCTGCAACAAGAGGTGTGACAAAACCTAGCACTGCAAACGGCACTGCAATCATATTGTAGACAACAGAAATGGCGAGATTTTGGTTCATCACCCAGCGCGCTTTCTTCGAGATTGTCAGCGCACTCATGACAGGCGCAAGGCTATCTCCCAAAAAGACTGCATCTGCTGCTGCCTGACTGACGTGAACAGCAGAGACAGGTGAGATGGATACATTTGCTGCGGCGAGCGAAGGCGCATCATTGAGACCATCACCAACCATCAGAACCTTCTTGCCTTGTGCTTTCAGTTCTTCGATATGGTCGATCTTGTCTTGAGGCTTCATAGCAGCTTGCCAGCTATCAACACCAAGCACTTGAGCTGCATGTTCTACGGCGCCTTTATGGTCACCACTGAGGATTTCAATTGTGAAGCCCGCGGTTTTGAGCTTCTGGATCGTCTCAGTTGCCCCTTCCCTCATAAACTGGCCAACAGGCAGCAACTGTGCGGCTTCATCTCCGAATTGGAAGGCCACAAAGGAAGCGTCGGGTTGCAGCACTTTCGCCTGATCAAGCTGCTCGTCAGAAACACCGCAAAATGCTGGAGAACCTAGCTTAGCAGGCACGCCATCTATGACAGCTTCAGCCCCTTTGCCCGCACTCTCCTTTGCATCTGGCAACGCTTGTTGTGCACCAGTTGCTCTTGCTATGGCCTGCGACAGTGGATGTGATGAGGACAGAGCAAGACGACCAGCCAGCTCCAGTTGGTCTGCTGAAAGGTCATGTTTTTCTGAGAGTGAGGTTTCTGGAAGTGTCAGTGTGCCAGTTTTGTCGAACACGATGGTATCAACTGTCGCCAGACGCTCAATCGCATCACCAGCATTCAGCAGAACTCGCTCATTAAAGAACAAACCACTTGCAACAACTTGAACTGCGGGTATTGCCAGTCCCAGAGCACAAGGGCATGTGATGATGAGTACAGAGATTGCGATAACCAAAGCTGGTTGCCATGCCATACCAAGCATGATCCAGCCCACGAGTGTCAAAAGCGCAGCGGCGTGCACGACGGGCGCGTAAAGCTGTGAGGCGCGATCTGCGATATGAACGTACTTGGAACGACCTTCCATGGCCGTTTCCAGAAGTCTGTTCACTTCATCAAGCAATGTGCCTTTGGCTGCAGCTGTTACCTCAATCTCCAACACGCCGTAGGTGTTCATGGTACCTGCGTAGACAAGGTCCCCTTCCCCAACGGGCTGCAAGAGGGTTTCACCTGTCACCAAACTCTGATCGACTTCTGATGTGCCCGTCGAAATTTTGCCATCGACGGAAATGCGTTCACCGGCTCTGACCAAAACGCGATCACCGACGGACAACTTTGACAGAGGCACATCGAGTGCACTGCCATCCTCTTGTATCTTTGCAGCACTCTCAGCTTTCAAAGTCGCGAGGTTTTCCGCAAAAGAACGCGTTTTTCTGCGCATGAGATGATCGCAATAACGCCCGACAAGCAGGAAGAACAGCAGCATCACCGCGCTATCAAAGTAAGCGTGTTCGGCTTCCTGAACAGTTTGCCACATGGACAGACCAGTTGCGAGTAACACACCGATCGTGATCGGCACGTCCATGTTCAAACGGCCTGTTTTCACTGCCATATAGGCACTGCGGAAGAAAATGCGGCCAGTGTAAACGACGGTCGGCAATGCAATGAGTGCGGAAATCCAGTGGAAGAAAGACCGGGTCTCTGGATCAATATCCGATGCGTTACCAGACCAGATTGAGATGGATAGCAGCATGATATTCATTGCTGCAAAGCCAGAAATAGCCAGCGCCCGCAAGATCTCTTTGCCGACCGCATCGCCACGCGACTTCACCTGCGCAGGATCAAAAGGATATGCTTTATAGCCCAGCCTTTGGAGAAGATCGACAATCGGAGATGGGTTGGTCTTTTCGCCATCCCAGTCAACTGAGAGTCGATGGGATGATAGGTTCACGCGTGCTTTTTCTACGCCATCCAACTTCTGGAGGCCGCGCTCAATTTCGTACATACATGCAGCACACGTAATACCGTCAACGGCAAGGTCCATATGAGCCTTGCCATCGTCGGAGTTTGTTACGAATGCAGCCCAATCCCTTTCAGGCGCAGACATGCTATTACCGCCTTACTCAGCGAAGAAAATCTTGTTTTTGGAACGGAAAATCGGAAGCGTCTTATCGCTTCGATCCGCGATTTCTACGACCACGTTCCAGTTGCCAGCGCCAATGCCAGATGCATTGGCTACATATTCACCTGCGGAACGCTCAGACAAGATAAGATCCTGATCAGCTGCGGTGATTGTTGGGCGATGTAGTTTAACGGTTACCATTTCACCGGTGATTGGAGCACCGGCTTTATCTTTAGCCAGAACGCGAATATGGGCAGAGCCATCACCGTTGCGTTCAATGGAAGCATTTACGCTCCAGTTCAGAGCGGCCTGAGCATTCGCCTTGGCGATTTCTTTGTTGTATCGCTGGCTTACCTTGTAGGAGCTATCGACTTCCAGTCCTGGGAAGGTGTCGAGCGCAATATAGATCATAACAGCATTCATAGCGGCGATAGCACCGAAGAACGCGATAAGGCTGAACAGAACCATGCGGCCGGTAATCTGCCGTGGCTTGCGTGGAGACTTGTGGTCTACAGCCATTGTCATATCCTAGCTCCTTTTGGCGGCTCATAAGATGGGGGGTG
The DNA here is from genome assembly GCF_001623285.1 of Pseudovibrio sp. Ad26. Lineage (NCBI taxonomy): Bacteria > Pseudomonadati > Pseudomonadota > Alphaproteobacteria > Hyphomicrobiales > Stappiaceae > Pseudovibrio > Pseudovibrio sp. Ad26. Next base: position 439,783 of record NZ_LMCE01000047.1, on the reverse strand, counting down.
AGCTTCGCCTTTTGATTGTTAAAGTGATAAGGGGCGTACCCCTTATCACGCAAGTTTAATTAGGTGCTTTTACAGCCTGTGACGACTATTTGCCGGGTGCCCGGAAGAAGTCGCTGATCACTGTTGTTTCACCCGTCTCTGTGTCCACCAGCTTAAAGCTCATAGGCAGAGAGCTTGGCATTTCAACGCCAGCTGGAGAGAACACCAGTGCTCGTACAGAACGGGTCGTATCAGCATCTACCGACAAGCTCAGCTGAGTATCCTTTGTCACGTCAGCCGCATTCTTGTGAATGCCCACAACCTCAAAGGTAGCCCCTGTAGGCATATCCTCAACGCTAAGCGTGAAAGATTGCTCGTTGTTGTGTTTGTTCAGCAGACGGAGTGAGTAGCCGTTTCTGAAGGACCCGTCACTTTGTTTAACATACAGCGGGTTCCGGTCATGAACGACAGACAAACTCGTCATGGAGCGATTGAGCTGGGCGTACAGCATCCCACCTGCAATCAACGCAATGATTGCTGTATAGACTACAGTACGAGGACGGATCAGACGGTAAACTGCTGTCTCACCTTTCTCACGACGCTCAATGTTATCGTCCGTGTCATATGCGATCAGACCCGTTGGCTTTCCAACCTTGGTCATGATTGAGTCACACGCATCAATACACAGACCACACTGGATGCAATCGAGCTGCGCGCCTTTACGAATGTCGACACCAGTCGGACATGCATAGAAACACTGATTACAGTCGATACAATCACCAGCTGGCAAGCCTTCTGCGATGCGCTTTTTGCTCTCTTTCAAGTGACCACGAGGTTCACCACGGTCGTAGCGATACGTCACATTGAGCGCATGCTCATCCGTAAGAGCTGCCTGAATACGTGGCCAAGGACACATATACACACAGACCTGCTCACGCATGTGACCAGCCAGCGAATAGGTGGTGAACGTCAGGATGCCGATCCAGACATAAGCAGAAAATGCAGCCTGACCGGTTGCCAGATCATACACAAGGGTTGGAGCATCCGCGAAGTAAAGAACCCACGCCCCACCAGTCCACCAGGCAATCATCAGCCAGAGGAAGTGCTTCGTTCCCTTTTTGAGAATCTTTTCTGCATTCCAGGGCTGTTTGTCCAGCGTAATCCTTTTGCGGCGATCGCCTTCAATCACGCTTTCTACGCGGAAGAACAGGTCTGTCCAAACTGTCTGCGGGCAAAGATAACCGCACCAGAGACGACCCGCGATAGCATTCATCAAGAACAGACCAACAGCTGCAATGATGAGCAATCCGGCGAGGTAATAGACTTCCTGTGGCCAGATTTCGAGAAAGAAGAAATAACCTCTTTTTCTCTCAAAATCGACGAGAACAGCCTGATCAGGGAGCAAAGGCCCTCTGTCCCAACGGATGAAGGGAGTAAAGTAATAAATTCCAAGGGTAATAAAAAGGATTGCCCATTTGATTTTCCGAAAACGGCCATTTACCTCCATAGGGTAAACTTTAGCCGCTGACGCGAACCAGGCTTCGTCCTCTTCTTTATCGATGGGTTCAACTTGGCTAGACATAATGTCTTCCTCAGTTGGCGATGTGCTTTGTGCAAGTGAAGCGAGGGCACTTACGCGTCCTCGCTTGTGTCGTCATCTCAAAAATATTCAGAGATCTTATTGACCGCCACCGAGTGAGTGAACGTACACAGCCAGTGATTTAACTGTGGTTTCACCCAGACGATCGATCCATGCAGGCATCACACCGTGACGTGGTGCATTCACCTGCGCGATGATGTCTTCTACGGACTTGCCATAGAGATAGGTTGGTGCTGTCAGGTTCGGAGAACCTGTTTCCAGATCACCCTTAGCATTTTCCATATGACAGGCAGCACAGTTCTCTTCATAGATCACTTTGCCTGCTTCCAGATCAACGCCTTCTTGTGTTGGAAGACCTGCTATAGAACCAACATAGTTCGCAACCTGAACAATCTCTTCTTTTTCAAGCAGCTCATCACGGCCGAATGCAGGCATTTCCGCATACCGGGTTTCGTCATGTTCTGAACGAACACCATAAGAGATCGTGGTTGAGAGGGTGTCCAAGTCACCACCCCAGATCCAGCTGTCGTCCTGAAGGTTAGGATAGCCTTCAAAGCCTGTCGCACCAGTTCCATGACAAGGTGCACAGTTGTCACCGAATGCCACTTCACCCTGAGCCATAGCAAACTCGAGCAGTTCCGGAGTATCACGAATTTCTTCGAGAGATGCTTCGAGAAGCATCTTGCCGGTTTCTGCGCGCTCTGCAGCCGCTACATCAAAGTTCTCCGTTGCAACCGCACGCTGGCTGTAGTTCAGAAGACCTTTTGTATAGCCGTTGACCAATGGCCAACTTGGCATGAGGATCCAGTAGATTACGGACCATACGATGGTGCCGTAGAACATATAGAGCCACCACTTAGGGAGCGGATGATTGAGTTCCTTCAGGCCATCCCATTCGTGACCAGTGGTTTCGACACCCGTTATCTGGTCGATTTCCTTTTTGTGCTCAGCCATTAATCGTCCTCCCGCAGCGGGATCTGTGAAGCATCGTTAAAGCGCTCCCCATTGCTTGGCCAGCAAGCGTAAAGAACTACGCCTGCAAAGATTGCCATGAAATAGAGCAGGCCACCAGTTTGCGCGAAGTGTGCAAGAGCGGTGTAAGTCGCGTCCATCATCTTCTCCTTAGCGCAAGTTGGCTTTTTCGTCGTAGAGGCTAAAGTCTACGAGTGTGCCAAGCATCTGCAGATAAGCCACAAGTGCATCCATCTCAGTCACTTCTTTGGCGTTGCCGTCAAAGTCGCGGATGAGAACATCTGGGTAACGCTCTTCGAACGCTTCCGCTGCATCACTATCAGGCTCGGCCTGAGCGAGGAGATCCACTTTTGCGCTTGCGATCTGTTCCTCGGTATAAGGAACACCATACAATGCATTCACTTTCAGATGGTTCTCGATCTCGATCGTAGAGAGCTTGGCATCCATCAGGAACGGGTAGCCAGGCATCACTGAGGTCGGAGACACTGAGCGTGGGTTGATCAGGTGATCACGCTGCCACTCATCAGAGTACTTGCCGCCTACACGAGCGAGGTCAGGACCAGTACGCTTAGAACCCCATTGGAATGGGCGATCGTACATGGATTCCGCTGCCAGCGAGTAGTTGCCGTAGCGCTCCAGCTCGTCACGCATTGGACGGATTTGCTGTGAGTGACATGCATAACAGCCTTCACGCACATAGATGTTACGTCCAACAAGCTCAAGCGGAGTGTAAGGGCGCATGCCCTCAGTTTTCTCAATCGTGCTCTTCAGGTAAAAAAGAGGCACGATTTCCACGAGACCGCCGATTGAGATCATGATGATGATGCCAACAATCAGGATCAGCGAGTTTTTCTCGAAGATTTGGTGTTTTTTCCAAGCAGACATTCGTGATCTCCCGATTATTCCGCTGGCGTCAGAGCAGGTTGACCTGCACCTTCGCTCTCAACTGCTTCACCGGCACGAACTGTCATTACGAGGTTGTAAACCATGACGAGAGCACCTGCGAGGAAGAGCAGACCGCCGAATGCACGCATGACATAGAACGGGTACATCGCATCAACTGTTTCGATGAAGGAGTACTCAAGGAAGCCGAGGCTGTCGTAAGCACGCCACATCAGACCCTGCATAATGCCGGATACCCACATTGAACAGATATAGAACACGATGCCAAGTGTAGAGACCCAGAAGTGCCAGTTAACCAAGCGCAAAGAGTACAATGACTTATTGTAAAGCCAAGGAACCAGGCAATACAGAGCACCGAAGGAGATGTAACCAACCCAGCCGAGTGCGCCAGCGTGTACGTGACCAATCGTCCAGTCGGTGTAGTGCGACAGACCGTTCACAGCACGGATGGACATCAGAGGTCCTTCGAAGGTCGCCATGCCGTAGAATGCAACGGAAACAACCATCATACGCAGGACAGGATCTGTCCGCAGTTTGTCCCAAGCACCTGACAGGGTCATCAGACCGTTGATCATACCACCCCAGGAAGGCATCCAAAGGATGATGGAGAAGGTCATACCGAGCGTGCCCGCCCACTGAGGCAGAGACGTGTAGTGCAAGTGGTGAGGACCAGCCCAGATGTATAGGAAGATCAGAGCCCAAAAGTGCACGATTGACAGACGGTAAGAATACACCGGACGCTCAGCACGCTTTGGAATAAAGTAATACATGATTGCCAGGAAACCAGCAGTCAGGAAGAAGCCAACAGCGTTATGGCCATACCACCACTGCACCATCGCATCTTGAACGCCGCCCCAAACAATATAGGATTTAGTGGAGTAGATGCTGACAGGAATAGACGCGTTGTTGAACAAATGCAGAACTGCAATTGTCACGATAAACGCGAGGTAGAACCAGTTCGCTACGTAAATGTGAGCTTCTTTGCGACGCCAGATTGGCCCCAAGAATGTCAACAGGTAGGCCACCCAGACAATAGTTAGCAGCAAATCTGCGTACCATTCTGGTTCGGCGTATTCTTTACTCTGTGTAACACCAAGCAGGTAACCTGTACCCGCAACAACGATGAACAGATTATAACCCAGAACAACAAACCAAGGCGAAATCGTACCCATCAGACGGGCCTGACACGTGCGCTGCACAACGTAGAACGATGTTGCAATCAACACGTTTCCGCCAAATGCGAAAATCACGGCTGAAGTATGGAGAGGACGGAGACGCCCAAAATTGGTCCAAGGCAGATCAAAGTTCAACGCTGGGAATGCCAACTGCGAAGCGATAATCACGCCGACGGAAAAGCCTGCGATACCCCAAAAAACAGAAGCCCAAGTCGCAAATTTTACGGGCCCCATATTATAGTTCGGTTTGCCGTTAATCTCTAACGGTGCCGGACTGTTGTTTCCGTCGAAGTATCGGCGAAAAATAAAGAAGATACCCGCCAGTGATGCTAATGCAATCAAAGCGGTATGAAATGCCAAGACCTGATCCCAGGTTTTCCCTGCAATGATCAGACAGAAAATCGCTGCTACCAAAAGAAGTACGGTGTAACCGCCTTCTTCAAGTGACAGATATCTGACTTTCCGCTCACCCATGATGTTCGCCCCATATAAAGTAAACAAGTTCGTCCAGATAGGACTACCTGAGCGTAGTTCTATGGGTGGCAAATTGCCCCGCCCTTGATACATGTCAAAAAGAACTCGAACAAAAAAAATAAAATTACTCTAATTCGCAACTACACCCCCCATTATTGGGTTTTCGTCATATATTACATGAATTTAGGGTAAGATGCGTTGTTTTGGCGCAGCTTGAAGCGAGTTTCACTGGTTCCTGAGAAAGTTAGCGTAATTTGATAGGTGAAGCGGAGGCGGCACGCATACATAGAATCACGATTAGCTAGATAAGTTCTCAATTCTATACCGCAGCGCACCAAACTCCCGCGGCGAAACTCGACCTAGGTCGCAACCGAATTTTCCGTGGGATCTGTTTTTTGCGCGCAGGTTGGCCCCAGCACGTATCTGGTCACAACCGGCATGAATGCTAAAAGTCCCATAAAGCGAGCTAACTGGTGGGTGGCAACGAACACCGGATCAATGTCCAGCAGGATCGATATAAGAAGCATTGCTTCCATACCTCCGGGAGCAAAGGCCAGAAAAACCTTATCGAATGAGATGTCCAGAGCCCAAGACGTCACCAGCGCCCCTGTTAGCGCAACTGACAGACTGATCGCAAACACCACAAGAGACGTGCCAAGCATGGGCTTTAGGGTGCTGCTTTCCATCTTCCCAATATAGAGGCCTACATTGGTTCCCATGATTACGTAGCAAGGTATGGCAAGCCAAGCAGGTAAGTTAAACTCTAAAATCCCCGTTGAGTTAAGGGCAGCACTGGCAAAGAATGCCCCGGTGAGCAGTCCAGCAGGCGCCTTCAGCCTTAAGGCCAGCACTGCAAAGATCGCGCAGACCAGAAGAGCAGCTATGAGTTCAACTGCAACCGTTGGGCTGAATGCCACTTCGGCATCTTTAGCTATAACGTCGGCTGCCTCATTTGAATCGACCATATTTGTGACAATCAAAGGCAGAACAGCAATCAAAAGGAAGAGGCGCACGAGCTGGACAATCATAATTCGGTCCATGGGCGCTCCCCTCTCCAAGGCGAGCGCAGCGGTCATTCCCAGTGCGCCCGGCAAACCTGCGAAGAATGCCTCATCCCTACCCCAGTTGCATTTTTTGTAAGCGTAAAGGTAGACCGTTGTGGTGATGCCACCGACAACAGCACCCAGTGCTAACATCGACAAAGGCCACAAAGAGGCCCCCTCCCAGAAATCTGGAGAGACAGCAGTCCCCATTGCAGCTCCGATAAATATGGAATTTGTGGAGGTTAGGTGCTTAGGAAACGTGAAATCCTGATTAGCGATCAAAGGTAGAGAAAGAGATTTCGCCAGAACCAAGACAACCATAGGCCCAGCCAGAAAACCAGCAGGAAGAGAAAGCAGTTCAAAGACAGCAGCTCCTGCCCCTCCAAGCACAAGAACTCCAACTAAACTCAGAATGTCTTTTCCGCTCACGGCTTTACCTCCTCATGTCGTCACGACACAAGAAGTACAAATCGCAATTCATATGATCAATCTTGATAGAACCAATCAATATATAATATCAATCAGAGAGTTTAGAACTGTTCGCAAACAGCCACGAATTGCTTGAAGGGACTTGAGTTTTTTAAAAACTCAGTGTTGTTGACAGGGATCAAAGTTCAATTAGTCCATTTGCGTATGGTAGCGTCATGACCGATCTAGAGCAAAAATATGCGTCCTTGAACGTACCCCGTTACACCTCCTATCCCACAGCCCCTCACTTCAGTGAAGCTGTGACGCCGTCTCTCTATGGTGACTGGCTGGAGAGTATTCCTCATGACACTCCTTTGTCGCTTTATCTGCATGTGCCGTTTTGTCAGGAAATGTGCCATTACTGCGGATGTAACACCAAGGCGACACGCAAGATGGCGCCGGTGCTTGCGTATGTGGAGTTGATGCTCAAAGAGATTGACCTTGTGCTGAAGCGCCTTGGTATAGGCCGTCTGGTGCACCACATCCATTGGGGTGGCGGCACACCAAGCCTCGTTCCGCGCGAAGCCTTCCTGAAGATTGTCGAAAAGCTGAAGGACAACTTCGTTTTCTCCGAGGACATTGAGCACGCGATTGAGCTCGACCCGAGAACCGTTGGTGATTATCTGGCCGAGACACTTAAGATGGCTGGCATCACACGGACCAGCTTGGGCGTTCAGGACTTTGATGAAGACGTTCAGAAACAGATTGGCCGCATTCAGCCCTACAAAACAGTGATGAAGGCTGTTACCGCTCTTCGTAATGTTGGATTGAACGATATCAACTTTGACTTGATGTACGGGTTGCCGGGACAATCTGAGCAGACAATTCACGAGACAGTTGAGTACACCAAAGAACTTGCGCCGGGCCGTGTTGCTCTGTTCGGTTACGCGCACGTGCCTTGGTTCAAGAAACACCAACAGTTGATCAAGGAAGAGAACCTGCCGGGCGCAAACGAGCGTATCCGCCTTTCTGACGTTTCTCGCGATGCGCTTGTCGATGCAGGCTATGAAGTGATCGGTCTTGACCACTTTGCTCTGCCAACGGACGAGATGGCAATCGCCTTGAAGGAAGGCCGCCTACGCCGGAACTTCCAAGGGTACACCACCGACACGGCTGATACCTTGATCGGCTTCGGTTGCAGCTCCATCGGCTTCTTGCCACAGGGCTATGTGCAAACGACACCATCAGCTCGCGAATGGGAGCGTATGGTTGTTGATGATGTACTGCCAATCAAGAAAGGCATTGCCGTTGATCAGATTGATCTGTGTCGTGCTGAAATCATCATGCAGCTGATGACCTACTATGAGGTCGATTACGCAGCCACTGCAGAAAAGCACGGATTGCCAGTCAGTGAGTTTGACAGCATTCCAGCTGAGATGCAGGAAATGATCGATGATGGCGTTGCGACCCTTGAGGGAACGGTTGTTACAGTGACAGATGCAGGTCGACGCTATGTTCGCGTTGTAGCAGCGGCGTTTGATACTTACCTTGCAACTCAGCAAGCACGGCACTCTGTTGCGGTATAATCGCGACCTGATCCAATGATGAAAAAAGCGGCCTTTATGGGCCGCTTTTCTTTTGTCCGGACAACAAAAAAGGCGCTGAGTTTTCAGCGCCTGTTTCATTCATGTACTACGGATGCCTTAGTCGGTCATCTTTGATCTTACAGTAAGCTTCTTAATGCATACCGGTCAGCTGGCAGATGCCGCAGATGTTGGTGATGTGGATACTGTCCTGCTTTTCAACCTTGATCAGACCACGACGCTTCAACTGAGAAATCACGCGGCTTACGGTTTCAATGGTCAGACCGAGATAGTCGGCAATTTCCTGACGTGTCATGGATAGAGCAACAGTCTTGGTATCTGGTCGACCTTCTTCATTCGGGCCTGAACAGCCGTGACCGCCACGGTTTGGCACCAAGCTCATCAGGAAGGTAGAAACGCGCTCCAGTGCGGATTTACGGCCCAGCAGAACTGTGTGCTCGTGAAGGATCTCCATCTGGGAGAGCAAGCAACGGTTTACATAGTGCTGCATCATCGGAGATGTAGAGATCTCGCGGCTTTCAAAAACCTGCAGTTCAACTTCGGTCAACGCCTCTGCCGTGCAGTCAAAGAAGTCACGGTTGGAGAAACCAAGCATATCGCCTTCACGCAGAATATATACCACCTGGCGACGACCGTCCGGAAGCAGCTTGTAGAGCATCATTACCCCACGCACGACTTCATAGAGGCGTTCTGCCTTGTCACCTTCGTAGAAAAGCACGTCATGCGCAGACAAACGCTGCTTACGACCAAGATGCTTTCCCGCGGCTTCTGGCTGCTTGAAGCTTTCCTGACAACCGCTGAATGGTGCCTGGCCATCAAGGTCGCTAAGCTTTGTCAATGTGGCCGATACCATAATCCCTCCTCGCGGATATCTCCGCAAACATCGTGCCTGGGCAAGTAGCGAGAACTATTCGTCTATTCTCTAAATGCCGCTTGGCCATGGCAAACATCCGTCATTGCTTGCCTGACCTGTTGATGCAGATTTACTGATTAGAATGCAACGTCAAAATACGCATTAAAACTTATAGAGCAGGTTCATATCTTAGTAATTTGATCTGAAACAACCGAAATTTTGCGTTAGATCAAGTTTACACGTACACCAATAAATCCTGTTCTTTCAATGGCTTACGAACAACAGGCGTTGTGGTGATTTTTGGTAAATCTCGCGTAATCTTCCAGAGAGGCTGGCCGCTGATTGCGACAATTTGTGGCGCCTCATCCAAAGCAGCAACCTTCTCAATGAGATCAGATCCCGCCAATCCGGGAAGGTGCAGATCAACAAAGACAGTGTCATCTATACGAGGTGAAGCATCTGAGAGAAACGATTCTCCATCTGCAAAAGCGGCGCATGAGAGTTCGAGGCTCTCAAACATCCTAGCAATTGCATCTCGTACAGATACATCATCTTCGACAATATAGATCACAACAAACCCCAGCGTTGTTCTCGTAGCTCATGAGACAAAGCACAAAGGTGCAGCACTTTGTCTCACCAGTCACCATAACCAAGCGCCGGGGTCTTGTAATGCGTAGTAACACTCGGGAATAACAAGATTGGCCGAAAGTATAGCCAGTCATTCCCTATGAAGTTGCGCTACATCAAGCAGCTGGTGGCTCACCTGTGAGGACGATGCGGACGAGATCCGCAGCATTACGTGCACCAAGTTTTTCCATGATGCGCGCGCGGTGAACTTCAACAGTACGTGGAGAGATCTTGAGGTTTCTACCAGCTTCCTTGTTGGAGGAGCCAGCAGTGATCTCAGTCAGCACCTGACGTTCGCGTGGCGTCAAAGTTTCTGCGCCAGGGAATGTCAGTGTGTTTGCACCACTCGCCTGCGCGTTTCTGGAAACAGCTTCACGCACACGGGAGATGATGGATTCAACGTCGAACGGCTTTTCAATGAAGTCGTAAGCGCCTGATTTGATCGCTTCAACAGCCATTGGGATATCGCCCTGACCGGAAATGATAAAGATTGGTGCAGGGAAGTTCTCACCATTCAGGCTTTTCAGAATATCAATGCCTGAGCGTCCTGGCATATGAACGTCAAGAAGCACACAGTTCGGTGTTTCTTCTTCTACCCCACCAAGAAACTCTTCAGCATTCGCAAAGGATTTTACGCGAAACCCTTCTGTTTCAAACAGCAGAGAAAGCGCGTCGCGAACCGCTGGGTCATCGTCAACAATATGGATCACAGACGGCATGGTCATGATTGCTCAGGTCCTTATTCTTGTTGTTCTAAACAACAGCTTCAGCTTAGCTCGTTGCTTTTGAGTTTTCCGGGAGCCTCAAAGTGAAGGTTGCACCTTTACCTTCCTCATATGGCTTTACAAGTAAATCGCCACCATGGTTTTGGGCTATACTCCGAGAAATCGCAAGTCCAATACCTAAACCGCGCCGCTTTGTCCCAGTAAAGGCCTTGAAAAGGTGCGACACTGCTTCCTCATCCAGCCCCGGTCCGGTATCCATAACCTTAACAAACACATTGTCATCGTCGCGTTCGACGGAGACAATTACTTGCTTAACAGGTTGATCCTTTACGGCTTCGCCTGCATTTCGGATCAAGTTTACAAGAATCTGTTGTATTTGTACGGAGTCCAACTCAAGCTGGTAGTTATAGTCCACGAAAGTAGAGATGAACTCGACATCATCCGCTTCGTGCCCTACCCGAACGAGCTCAAGACAATCATCAATGAGTGTTGCAAGACCGGTTCCGATGCATTGCGGGGCCTGCCGTTCGACAAAGTTACGCATCCGCTGGATGATCTGACCAGCACGTTCAGCTTCCACCACAGCCTTATCCATCAGGCTGATCATGGGATCATCGGGCTGATCGGCAGCTCTTGCACGGCGCGCTGCCGTTTGCAGATAGAGCATCAGAGCAGTGAGTGGCTGATTAACTTCGTGTGCGATCGCCGCGCCCATTTCGTCCAGCGCGTTCACGCGGGTCATCGTCACCAGGTTAGATTGCAACACACGAAGGCGCTCTTCATATTCCTTGGTTGCCCGAAGATCTTTCAGGACGCCAATGAACTGGTGGCCACTTTCGGTCTGAGCTTCACCAACGGACAGCTCTATTGGAATTTCGGTTCCATCTTTATGGCGACCGACGACTTCGCGGCCAATGCCGACAACTTTCGGGTCTCCAGATTTCAGATAGTTCCGAATGAACTGGTCATGCTGCTTAGCTATGGCGCTCGGCATCAATGTGTTGACATTCTTGCCAACGACTTCGGCGCTCTTGTAGCCAAACATGTTCTCGCAAGCACGGTTATAGATCAGGATAGTTCCGTTATCATCTATGACGATGATGCCATTAACGGCTGTATCCAGAACACTGTGCAAGCATGAAGAGGAGACCATAGTAGTTTCCTAGTTGTTGTAGGCGTACCCGTACGCTTATCTAAACGGGTATCTAGATGGGTATTTTGACTAATCAGCTATCCCATGGCCCGAGCTAGGTCAATCACCTAGCCTGCGACTGATTTAACGATTAATTCCCGCTAATTCATTGATATATTATGTAGGAGACGAGCGTTCTCTAAACCTGAGCGTGTAAATTTGAAGTTTGAAGACATTGATAGCGAGATAAACCCCCGCCTAGATAATGCACTTACCTATTGCAAAACCCAGAGAACCCTTAGGTTAGTTTATGTAAAATATTATTTTACGAGTTTTAGGTGGTGACGCAAAATCATTGCGTAATTTGGAATAAGACTAAGTAGAGTAAACCAAAAGTAGTAAGCGTGTTCACCTATACGGCGCGTATATGTCGCAGGATATATCATGTCCTGAACCCATGTTTTCCACCGAAGCACAACGTTTTCGGCTCTTTGGCTCAGTTATCGAAGCTTCTCTTTGAGTCGTGTTTGCCAGTTGAAATTTTATTTCGCCACTTACAAGTCGGGATCAGGAGATCGGATTTGATGGTTTTGCGCCAACTCAGTGAGCGCTTTGAAATTGGCACGTATTGAGAACTCATGCTGCAGCTGCAAAAGATTCAGACGCAATCCATTGAGAAGCAACAGCTCATCGTGACCATGCAGGCGTTTGTGAACCGGCAGACTACCAAAGATCTTTGAGACCTGTGTAGCTGCAATATCTGCAACATTACGGGTTGGCACCAAAGCATCTGTGCGCATTTTGGTTGGCATGTTCTGAGCTGCGGTGGTCCATTCCTGCGCTGAGCAAACGGAGACTTCCCGATGCTCGACCAAGATTTCTTTAAGGAGCTGCCCGATCATGCCAGCAAGGTCCTGCGGGTCCATTCTCGTTTTTTGCCGCAACACAATAAGAGCCATTTCGCCGACAAGCTCAACCGTAATGGAGAAGGAACTCCAGCGAGAGGCTTCAAGAGCCTGCTGAAAATCTTCCTCGTCAAGCAGTGTCTTCCAATGGACACCTGCTCGAGAGCGGGAGTATTCCTGCACATTCTTATAAGTCAGATAGGCCGCACTACGCCCAAGATACCCTTTTAACTTGGCAAGGGTATCCAAGTCGGATCTATAAAAGAAGAAAGCATAGATGCGCTTCAGCCAGCTTGGACTGTCGAGAGATACATTCTCGATATTTTCAAAGGCACCCAGCAGGTTCTTTTTGGTAGAATTGCGTTGCTGTCCCAACTCATAGCCTTTCGTCGCGGTCGGAAAAATCTACAGTTACAAAGACGCAATAACTCGTATTGAACTCTTGCCTTTCACAAAAGATCGGTCAACTGTGCAACATTGAGAGACAAAAAACATTTAATGGAAGTAACGGACTTACCAGTCCGGCGGGGGAAGCATGCTTCAAGGTTGGATCGTAGTCCTTGTCGCTTTGGCATATATACTGCTCTTATTTGTTATCGCGAGTTACGGTGACAAAGTCGCCAAGAACCGCGTTAAGAAGACAAGAGGGCGGCCACTCATCTATGCCCTTTCACTCTCCGTTTACTGCACATCATGGACATTTTTTGGATCCGTTGGATCTGCTTCAAGAAATGGTTTCGAGTTTATTGCCATCTACCTCGGGCCTATTCTTGTGTTCGCCTTTGGGTTTCCGCTGATCCTGCGAGTGATCCAACTTGCGAAGGCGGAAAAGATCACATCTGTCGCTGACTTTATTGCCGCCAGGTATGGCAAAAACCCTATGGTTGGCGCGATTGTCACGTTGATCGCCTTTATCGGCATGATCCCTTACATCGCACTTCAACTGAAGGCACTGGATCTGTCTGTCGGCACAATTGTGCTGCATCCATTATTGTCGCTCGATGACGCAGAGATCTCGATCTTCGGTGATGAGACACTGATGATCGCTATTTTTATGGCGGTGTTTACATGGTTGTTCGGCACTCGTCATATTGATGCGACCGAGCACCAAGAAGGCTTGATGCTGTCCATCGCTACTGAAGCCGTCGTTAAGCTCATTGCTTTCCTCGCGATCGGCATCTGGGTCACCTTCATGTTGTTTGATGGCCCTTGGGATCTCCTGCACGCTTCCTTTGCCAACACCAATAGTTCGCAGGATCTGTTCACGAATATCAACGCGAGCAAGTGGGCCGTTATCACGCTCCTGTCTTTGTTCTCGATTGTGCTTTTGCCACGTCAGTTCCATGTGACTGTGACGGAATACAACAGCGAAGCAGAGCTGAAACGAGCGACATGGCTGTTCCCGAGTTACCTGATCGCTATCAACCTGTTTGTCGTGCCAATTGCCCTTGCAGGTCTAACAATTTTGGGAAACACGGTTGATCCAGACATGTTCGTGCTGGCACTGCCTCGTGCTTATGATGCTGACTGGCTGACCTTACTGGTGTTTATAGGTGGCCTTTCTGCTGCTACAGCCATGGTGATTGTGACCACCGTTGCGCTTTCCATCATGGTTTCCAATGATCTGGTGATGCCGATCATTCTGCGCCGGCGTAGTGAAGACGAGATCATCTCGACTTCAGGAGAAGACATGAGCCAGCTTGTGTTGGGCATTCGGCGCATGTCGATCTTCCTCGTCATTCTGGGAAGCTATGTCTACTATCGCGTTGCAGGTGATAGCGCGGCTCTTTCAAGCATCGGCCTCCTCTCATTTGCAGCAATTGCGCAATTCGCTCCTGCCTTTATCGGTGGCTTGATCTGGCGCAGAGCGACGGCACGCGGCGCAATTGCTAGTATGACCGCTGGATTTGCTGTCTGGTTCTACACGCTACTGCTTCCTGTCTTTGCACGTGAGAGCATCTTTGGCTCAAACATCCTGAATAATGGACCGTTCGGCATAGAGATCCTGAAGCCTGAAGCACTGCTGTATCTTGATATGGATCCGTTTGTGCATGGTGTACTTTGGAGCCTTTTATCAGGACTGTTATTCTATGTGGTCTTCTCACTCACGCGGCATCCAACTGCGATTGAGCGTATACAGGCAAACACTTTTGTGCCCACCGGGATTGCGCAGGCCCCTGCCCTGAGGAAGCTGCGAACAACCGTGACGATTGGAGATCTACAAGCAACGATCTCTCGCTATGTCGGAGAAGAGCGGACACAACGCTCCTTTGATACTTATGCTGCGGAGCATCGCATCACGATTGACAGCAGCGAAGAAGCCGATGCCGTGATCCTGCGTTTTTCCGAGCAGCTACTTGCCAGCGCAATCGGATCAGCGTCCGCACGACTGGTGCTTTCCCTTTTGCTCAAACGGCGGGACCCGGGCACTCAGGAAGCGATCAAGCTGCTGGATGATGCAACTGAGGCTATTCAGTATAACCGCGACCTTTTACAGATCGCGCTAGATCAGGTTCGTCAGGGTATTTCCGTTTATGACAAGGATCTCCGTCTGATCTGCTGGAACCGGCAGTATCGTGAGATGCTGATGTTGCCAGCCAAATTTGGGCAGGTCGGTACATCGCTTGAAGAGATGATCCGCCACATCGCTGAGGCTGGTGAGTTTGGGGATGGTGACGTTGACGAGATCGTCGGCCTGCGCATGCACAACTTCATCAACCGCCAAGAGACCTATCAGGAGCATCTGGTCAGTACCGGAACGGTGTTGGAAGTGCGCACAAGCCCGATGCCTTATGGTGGTCTGGTCACCAGCTACACCGATATTACAGAGCGTGTCTTTGCAGAGGAAGCTCTGGCGCGGGCCAATGAGAATCTGGAGCAACGGGTTCGTGACCGGACCGAAGAGCTGACGAAGGTGAATGAGCAGCTTGAGGCTGCAAAGAAGACAGCTGAGCTGGCTTATCAGGACAAGACGCGGTTCCTGGCAGCTGCTAGCCATGACATTTTGCAGCCTTTGAATGCGGCGCGACTTTATTCGTCTACCCTTACAGACCGCTTCATGGACGGAGACCCGGAAGACCGTAAACTGGTCAGCAACATCGAGGCCTCACTGGAGTCTGTGGAGGAGATCATTGGCGCCGTTCTCGATATCTCTCGTCTGGATACGCGTGCGTTCAAAGCAGAGATTTCGACGTTCCGCCTTGATGACATTCTTAATCCGCTGCGCGTGGAGTTCACTCCAATCGCCAAGGAAAAAGGGCTTAAGCTTAAAATCCGCAGCACTGATGTTTGTGTACGCTCAGATCGACGTCTCTTACGGCGTTTGCTGCAGAACCTCATTTCGAATGGGCTGAAGTACACCACAAAAGGTGGCGTGGTTGTTGGCGTTCGCAAGACGAAGAACAACATGGCAAATATTGAGGTCTACGATAGCGGGATTGGCATTCCAGAGAAGCAACAGGAGCTGATCTTCAAAGAGTTCCGCCGCCTTGATGATGGTGCACGCATTGCCTCCGGGCTTGGGCTTGGCCTTTCTATCGTAGAACGCATAAGCAAGGTGTTGGCGCTCAACGTGGCACTCAAGTCTCAGGATGGGAAAGGCTCTCGCTTCTCTCTTGCCATTAAAGAGGCCATGAGCGTGCCGGTTGCCGCGAAGCAAGCTCAACCTAGTGCTATCGTCAGTCAGCTGGCTGGTCTCAATGTGCTGGCCATCGACAACGAACCTCAGATTCTGGAAGGCATGGAGTCTTTGTTGCGGACATGGAAATGCAACGTGTTGACCGCTCCAAATGCACAGGATGCTGCCAAGGCGATCTATGCCAGCAAGACACAACCAGACATTATTCTGGCAGACTACCACCTGGATCAGGGCACTGGCATTGAAGCAGTTGTTCACTTGCGCTGGAAGTTTGGTGTCCATTTCCCCGCTATGCTTATTACTGCAGACCGAACAGCTGAGGTACGGGCAGAAGCCTCTGATAAAGATATGGAGATGATCCATAAACCGCTGAAGCCAGCTGTGCTCAGAGCACATCTGATGCGTTGTAAGGCAGCTCTTGGGGATACATGACCTTTCAGGGGCATATGCTTGGCATTGGCAACAAAAAAGGCGCTCCAAAGAGCGCCTTTTTTCGTAGATCATCTCGATGAATGCCTAGCCAGCAATGCTTTGCCACTGACCAGCTTCGATTTTTGCCGCTGCAATGACTGCCTGTGTCCGACTTTCAACGCCCAACTTCTGCAAAATAGCAGAAACGTGCGCCTTTACAGTCGCTTCAGATACAGACAACTCATAGGCGATCTGCTTATTCAGCAAACCTTGCGAAAGCATCATCAACACGCGCACTTGCTGCGGTGTTAAAGACGCGAGACGCTGAGCCATTTTGGTTGCTTCATCAACGGTGTTCAGGTCAATGTCTGGTGGAATCCAAACGCCTCCCTCCAGAACTACTGAAACACCATCCTGAATGACATCAATACCAAGTGACTTTGGAATATACCCGGACGCGCCAAACTCAATGGCACTGCGAATTGTAGTCGGATCTTCTGTTCCGGAAACGACAACAATTGGCACACCCACATATTGAGCACGCAAGTACATTAATCCAGAGAACCCTCGCATGCCCGGCATGGACAGATCCAGAAGGATCATGTCTACGTCTTCCTCCCGATCGAGAGCAGCGGTGACTTCATCAAGGCTCCCAGCCTCGATAATCTTTACCGATGCGAACTGTTTCTCGATTGTTTGACGCATTGCACCACGGAACAGCGGGTGGTCATCAGCGATAATAAAGCGGTGGACCGCGTTGTGCACGCTGTGCTCCTCCATTTCTTGTCGTGGACTGCCTCCAATGATCTTCGATCCGTCTCGTCGAAATAAGATCATCAGATTTGCAGTTTTCGACGCCTCGGGAGCATAAACGAGAATTTCGCAGCTCTCCCAAAACGCCACGATAGATATTTTACAACCTTAGAACTCCGCGGAGTTTCAACCGGTCGCATCCCCCTATACAAAAGCATTATGCGAAACAGGGAGGTGCTGGCAAGCATGAAGTTGATTGTTTTCACTCATCTCACGTACTTTTACCACAAAACCGTCAGTAATCATTAAGATATTGCAAGAAGGCATGCAGAGAACTCAAGAGTTGCTCCCAAAGTATGGGCTGCCTAAATCCTGCGTCTTTCTGTTTTGTGCACTTCGAGGATTGGGGATTAGTATTAGGTAGTAGAATTTTAGTCTAGCGGTTCGCTTAGGGGACTGTAGAGTATGTATACGTTGGGTAATCATTACTGGAGGTGGGAGTGCGTACACCAAATAGAGTCGCCTACTGGACCAAAACACGTGCGCTCATGGCTGCAACGCTAATTCTCTGGCTCATCTTCTTTGGCGTCGCTGTCTTTTATGGAGCACCCGGCTCTGATCCCAATGCCTCTCAAAATGGATTGAGTGGGCTTTTAGGTTCTCTGTCAAATAGTTATGTGTGGGGATGCCTCCTGTTTTTCATCGCCAGTATCTTGATCTCATGGTTTTGCGGTGCACAGGACAGGCTTGATGAAGGCAGCACTGGTTCATCTCAGCGACGGGGGAGCACATCATGACACTCTCCAGTCTCGACCCTCATCCTTCGCAATACAAAGGCCTTCCGCTTGCGCTTTCTCTGTTTACGCTCGCACTCTTTTTGCTGACTGGCTTACTTGCAGTTATGGAGAAAGCTGGTGTTGTTGTCGTGCTCATCGAGGCGTTGATGGCTTTGCTGCCATTGCTGGTATTCGCCATGGTGGGTGTTCTGGCACGGACCATGAAGCTCTCCGAGTATCATTGGGGCGGTAAGAGCGTGCCTGCAGGTTTGACAGGCGTGACCTTGGCTGCATGCTTTGTTGGCGGCAGCTTCTTTCCGCTGTTTCTCTCTGTCATTTTCCTGCCAGAATACATCAGCTTCCCAATTGTTTTAGGATGGGTGAGCAGTGTTGTCTTGTGTGCAGTGCTATTTGCCTCCCCTCTCCGGAAGTTTGGTTCAGCGACGGTTCCTGAGTTTTTGGGTGTCCGTATGCAGAGTAATTTGGTTCGGTTGATTGCCAGCGGATTGGTTATTCTTGTTGGCATTCCTCTCCTATGCACCGAGATGTTGATTGGCGGTCAGGTACTGGCAACATCTCTCAGCGCGACCTCGACAACGGGTATTCTGCTCTTTTCTATGGTGTTGCTCATTTCTGTTGTGCTTGGCGGTGTCAGCAGTGCTGTGTGGACCCAGGCTCTGCAAGGCGTGCTGATGGTGTTTGCCTGTCTTTCGCCAGTCATCTTGCTAGGGTTAGACCAGCTGACATCACCTATGATCTCTGAAAATGCCGGTTTCACCAGCGTTGTCAGCACCTCGCTCACAGAGCAACTCACTGCAATCATTGATCTTGAGAATACGAGTATCGGTTGGTTCTTAATGCAAGGTCCATATGCTGGTGGGCTCTGGCCGTTGATTGGAACAGCTCTTTTCTTTGCCATTGGCATGGCTAGCCTTCCCCACCTTCTCAGCAAATTTTTGGGTACTGGGAGTTCATCGTCTTCTCGTCGTGCGGCCGGGTATTCTCTTTCCTTCCTTTTACTGCTGATGGTCGTTGGTTCGGCTTATTTCCTATTGCTGGCAGATGAGCGGCTTCAGAGCTTGCTTGGTCCGAACGCATTGGATCAAGGTCATCAAAGCGGTCTCATTGCCGCGCTGATCAGGTCCGGGATTGTTGCAGCAGCACTTGCGGCAAGTTCGGCCCTCTTAATGGCACTTTCAACAAGCGTTTCGCGAGATCTCATTGAGGCTTTGGTGCTGTCGCGTGCTTCACTCAACCAGAAGATCGTGCTGGCACGTGTTGTGGTGCTGCTGATTTGTGCCTTTGTCACGTACCTGGCCTATAGCGAGAGCTTGTTGTTCCTGAACATGCTGACATTGTCGCTCTCCCTTGCAGCAGCAGCCTTCTTTCCTGTGCTTGTACTTTCATGCTGGTGGAGCAGGTTTCACGCAACTGCGGCTTACAGCGCAATGCTTGCAGGCAGCCTGGCGACTTTGTTTTACGCTCTTGCGGTGACCAGTGGTTCTACCGGTTTCTGGTTTGGGTTTCCTGCGGAGATGGGCGGGCTGCTCGGTGTGTTCCTTGGGTTTGCCGTCGGAATTTCACTTTCGTACGTTACTTTTTCCGAGGACGAGCGGCATTTTCATCTGGCAAGTCTACTAGAGCAACCAGGTGAACGTGATCTCTCGGTAGATCCACCTGATACTTCTGACAAGGATGAACCAGAAGAACTCATAGAGATTAAGACGTAATTTTCAGAAAGTTGTAAGTAAACTCTTACAAACACTGAAGGTCGTTTGCAGTCCATTTACGCCGATTCAAATTTACAACTTCCGCTAAGTCGAATTCAATAGAGCTGCGTCTATAGTTTATCTCCAATAGAAGCCTAGGAGAAACCTATGGACGCTTTACAACGTGCTGCCCGTGCCAGCGTTGCTCGTATCTGCGGATTTTACTGCCTCGGCGTACTCCTCATTATGGCAGCGCTCAGCTTTGATCCAGCCAGTTCCTTTCGTACAGGTGCCATGCTCGCAATCGCTCTGAGTGCTGTGCTGGTTTACAAGGCCTGGATCATGCCAAACGGCAACCATGAAGGCGATGATGCGTGGGCCTTGATCAAGGGGCAGGATAGCAGTGGGCAAGATCCAAACAGGATGCAAAGCGACGCGCTACGCACCGCCTATCACGAATACTCCAAACGTGCGATGGTTGTCGCTCTGGGGCTCTGGTTCGTAAGTGTTGTGGCTAGTATTTCTGACTGACGTTCACTAGCGGTCAGGAACCAAGATAATGCAGGGTCATAGAGCGTCTATGCGGCGCTCTTCTATGCTCGATCAGGTAGATACCCTGCCAGGTCCCCAAATCCAACTCCCCGTCGACCACCGGTATTTGCAAGGATACTCCTGTGAGCATCGTTTTGATGTGGGCAGGCATATCATCCGGACCTTCATAGGAATGGAGCCACCCACCATTTTCAGGCGCGACATTTGCCAGAGCCTTTTGCAGGTCCTGCAAAACAGTTGGGTCGGCATTTTCCTGGATGGTGACAGAGGCCGAGGTATGGCGAACGAACAATGTGAGCAGTCCGTCTTTCAATTGAAGCGACTTGGCCCATTCCCGGATCTCTTTGGTAACTTCATAAAAGCCCAAACCTTCCGTCATGAACACCAGTCGTCCCATAGATTGAGAGAGTTGCGTCTGACCACTATCGATGGTCCAGACTTCGCAGCTGTTCTTCGTTTTTGACCAACCCGACATGCTCGAAATCCATCCCCTTATTATTCGTTAATTAAGATCGTGTCGTTGTCATTGACGCGAGATTGCGCGACAACTTCTATAATAAACATCTTGGCAACATCTTATTGTCGCTTCCGGAGAAAATGCATGTCCGAGAATTTCGCTCCTCTGTCGATAAGTCAAGAGGCCGTCGCTGAAGCAAAGGCATTTAACAAGGAAATGACGGAACAGCTGCGCGCGCTTCCTGATCCATGGAGTTTCCCCCCAACTGTCACCCGTGAACGCCGGTTACAGGGGCTTGGTGCGTTTCCTATCCCCACTTATTCGGAGCAGGCTGAAGATCTGGAGATCGAAGGACAGCACGGTTCTATCCCACTGCGGTTCTTCAAAGCTGACAATAACTCATCAAAAGGTGTGATTATTCATTTCCATGGTGGAGGCTTTGTGTTCGGCTCTGCCTCCTTTCAAGATCCTTACCTAGAGAGCATGGCGAAGGCTACAGGGTTAGATGTAATCTCAGTTGAGTACCGGCTTGCTCCAGAACATCCCTTCCCTCAAGGACCTGATGATTGTGAGGCGGCTTGTCATTGGATCTTGAATGAAGGTGCAAGTAAGTATGGTTGGAACTCCTTCGCTCTGACCGGGGAGAGTGCGGGAGCAACGCTGGCTTTGATGACCGCCCTACGGTTGCGTGACAAGCATGGGATGATCCCCTTTAAGGCCTTGGTTTTACTATCAGGTTGGTATGACATCGGCCTTACACCGTCTGCTCGCCTTTGGGGTGAGGAGGTGCTTTTTCCAACAACCCGCGACCTTCAAATGTTCAGCCGGCATTTTCTGCTGGGAGAGGAAAATACGGACAATCCGGCTGTTTCCCCTTTGTATGCACGACTAGAAGGATTGCCGCCAACGCTACTAAGTGTAGGTACAGAAGATCCACTACTGGATGATACTTGTTTTCTCGCGTCCAGGTTGAAATCTGCTGAAGTGGAGACTTCACTTGAGGTTTATCCCCATGGATGTCATGTTTTTCAAAGTTTTGATCTTGCTCTTGCCAAGCTGAGCACCCAAAGGATAGATAGTTTTTTTCGGACGAAATTCGGTTCGACCTGACCTAATTATTAATAATTAGTGGGTTATCGCAGTAGCGCTTATGGACCGAGGCTGCACAAAGGGTTGGATATGGCAAGCTTAGAAACACTTCTCTCGTTTGTGAATACATGGGAATGCGACGAGAACGACCATTTGAACGTGCAGTTTTACTTCTCCAAATTTGAAGAAGCTGACCGTCAATTCAGAATGATGACCGGATTTAGCGAAGCACTGGTTGGTGCGCGCCGTGTTCGGCACGTGCGTTACCATGCAGAGCTGGTTGCTGCATCCCTGATTACCGTGAAGTCTTATGTGGCCTTTGACGGGCCGCACATGCTCTCTGTTGTGCATGAAATGATTGAAGGCTCCACCGGGGAAATATGTGCGACCGCCATCGACGGATATACGCCAAATCCTAGTTCTGCAAAGCAGTTGCGGGCGCGCTTCAAAGATGTTGAGGAGAATATCTCCAAGCCAGCGGTTCCACGTGGCATCTCTCCGAGCCCGTTCTCTGGCAAACCAACCATTGATGATTTGCTCAAGAGCGGTGCGCAAATTACTGGCCGCTCAACAGTTCTGCCACGGAATCTGAATGCTGAGCAGAAAGCTGAAGACGCATTTGCACTTGCCTGCTTCTCTGATGCAGCGGCGCATGTGTGGGAGCGGACTCCGATGAACACGGCGTGGTTGGATGAGAATGAATATGGCCGGGTTGCGCTGGAGCAGAAGCTTTCCTGGATCAGCCCGCTGAAGCTGGGGGATATGGGTCTGGTGATTTCTACGCTGACCAGCGTTCAGGAAAACACCTTCACAATACGCCATCATCTGTTTGAATCTCGTACCAAGCGTTTGGCGGCGGTGTGTGATCAGGTGTCTATCAGCATGGATCTGAACAGCCGTAAGACTGTTCCTCTGACAGCAGATTTCCGCACAGCACTGGTGGCCTTACAAACACAGTAAGCTTTGCGATCAACGCGTTAAGAACCGCCTTCCTTTGAAGGCGGTTTTTTTTATGCCCGCTTGTTACTGTGCTGGTTGTTCGTTTTCGCCCTTCTGGAAATCGTCTTTCATTTCTTCGACAACAGAGAAGAAACGGCGCATGGCGTTTTCGGTGAACTCCAGTGCTTCTTCCAGTTTTTGCTCTTCTTCATCGCCGAACCAGCCTTCTTCCTGTTGTTTGGCGATGGAGAGGTCGAGGCCTGCTTCGGGTTTGATGGCGGCGATGCTGGCGTCTTCGGTCAGGGTAGCAAGTGCTTCGGAGATGCGTCTAAGTTCCTGACGCATCTTGCTGTTTTCTGCTTCCAGACGGGTGATTTCGTCCTCGTAGACCATGATGCCGTCGAGGGAAGGCTGGCAGACGAGTTTTTCAGCCTTGGTGGCGCACAGTGAAACTATCCCCGTGCGGGTGTCGAGGCGGATCAGTCCTTTATCCGTCTGCTGCATTTCAAAGCGAACGGGAACATCCTGCTCACTTTGGGCAAATGCGCTTTGTCCACTCAGCGCAAAGGTGACCGCAAGGATTCCACTGGCCAGATAAGACTGTTTCACGATTTCTTCCCATCTCTGTTTCAAATCAACGACTTAGAGCAGCTGGAGATTGCAGCGCCATACCTGCTTGCAGATATGGCTTTCAGTTTAGCAGCAATCAGAGCGCCTTGACCATCCGATCAGACATAGGTGTGAAATGGGAACTACTCGAGGCTTTGATAAGGGCCGCGGCCACTTTTCAACGCATCTTCCAGAAGATCGAGGCGGTCTTGTCCCCAAAATGGCTCGGAGTTGAGCAGATAGGTTGGTGAACCGACAGCATTTGCCGTTTCAGCCATGCGGGAGTTGACTGTGTAAGCTTCCAGCATCTCATCAGACTTTCCAGCCGCGATGAGGTTATCCGCGTCCAGACCGAGCTCATTCAGGATGGCTGTCAGGACGTTTTCATCGGCCGCGTTGAGGTCTTTTTGCCAGACCGCTTCAAAGACTTTCTGGGAATAAGTGCCAACCGGACCGCCCTGCTCCTGCAGACGAATTGCGATGGAATCTGCCAGCGCAATGTCCGCCGGGAAATGGGCTGGCTTGTAGTTCATTGAAACGCCGCGCTTTTCTGCCCAGCGCTGAAGCTCAATAAACCGGTACTTCTGGCGGGCCGGATGGCGTTTGCCCAGCGGCAGACCGCCTGTCAGCGGGAACAAGACAGCGAGATTGACTGGCCGAAAGGTTACTGTGACATCATAGTTTTCCGCAATGCGCAGAAATTCCTGATGGCCCAGATACGCCCATGGCGACAGGTGCGTATAGAAGTAATCGATCTGTGCAGTCATGATTGTTCCCCAATGTATACACTCAGCCTATCCTGTTGCAAAAACAGATAGATTTCAATGAGAAAGCCCTGTGCTGGCGTTCACAAAAACGCGCAGACCGTATGAGCAGCTATAGAGTTTTGTTTTTACGGCTGTTTATCTGAAAACCGGTCACATTGGAGTCGGATACACATCAGAAATCAGCTTTGCGTTCTTATGTGCGTTGGTTTGCGTTAAAGGCGTTTTTTGTGCGTTGGTTACAAAAAAGCCCCCAAACTTCGCAGTCGGGAGCTTCATTCTTCATTGCTGAGCCGAATTCAATCAGGCAGGCTCGTTCACAATGCTTGCGATCTTCCACCGGCCTTCGATGTTGATAAGCAGGTAGTGACAAGTGAAATCGAAGACTGCTTCGCCTTCGTCATCTTCCTGCTGCCAGTCGAGGCTGACGCTCGCGGTGGAGCCGGAGATGTGAGAGGACACCACTTCGTAGATGGAAGAGGTTACATAATGCTCGCGGTGCACTTCCAAGAGTGCTTCGATGTTCTCGCAAAGCTCAGCCTTGTCGTTGAAGACATGGCCTTCTTCCAGCTGCCAGATTACACAGGGAAATGCAAAGCAATCTGCAATCAGCCCGGCGTCATAATCCTCATAGGCATCTGCATAGCTATCAAACAACTCGGAGAGCATTAGTTCTGTTTCGTCCTGAACACTCATAGTGACTGCCCCTTTTCCCAGCTTATTGATGTGCCAGCATTTTTCACGAAGGTAAGGCTTCTGGAGCCCGTTTTCCCTTATATGCCGTGGATAGGGCTCAGTTTGCCAGTCCTTTTTTCAGAAGGAAACAAATTTCATGGGTATTTTCCGCTTTTTATGCCGATATCCCGACCACCTCACAGAATAAATCTCATGGTTTGACACCAATGGGTTGAGTGAGATCGGTTTATCCCCCTCCCTTCTCCTCTTTGCTAAAATGTTCTTGGTTTGCCCCATTTCTGATTGGCACATGTGATCATTGGTGGCAAAGTGCGCTCAACTGTTTTCAGGATCGGACCTTTTCGTCGTTTATGACAGACACCTCTCACCTTCCCTCAGTCTTTGACAACTGGTTTGGCAGCCGTGGTTGGGCTCCGCGTGCTCACCAGCTGGAGCTGTTTGACAAGGTGACCGCTGGCAACTCCGCCCTTCTGATTGCTCCGACTGGTGGCGGTAAGACACTGGCGGGCTTTTTGCCGTCACTGGTGGACCTGCATCACAAACGTCAGGCAGACAAGCGCAAGGCCGGAGAAGCTAAGGCTGCCGGGACGGGTGGTCTGCACACGCTTTACATGTCTCCCCTTAAAGCTCTGGCGACGGATATTCACCGGAACCTTGAGGTGCCAATTGAGGAGATGGGGCTTTCCATCAAGCTGGAGACCCGTTCCGGCGATACGCCCAGCCACAAGAAGCAGCGACAGAAACGTCTTCCACCAGACATTTTGCTGACCACGCCGGAACAGATCTCGCTTCTGCTTTCTGACAAGAACGCAGAGCGGCTGTTTGCTGATCTGCATTATGTTATTTTGGATGAGTTGCACGAGCTGGTGACCTCCAAGCGTGGGGATTTGCTCGCTCTGGCTCTGACCCGTTTGCGCAAGCTGGCGCCTAACCTGCGCTGTATCGGGCTTTCAGCCACCATTGCGCACCCTGATGATCTGCGTGCCTATCTGGTAGAACAACCTTTATCGCAAGACGTTCGCCATGCTGAAATTGTGCAGGCCAAAGGTGGGGCCAAGCCTCATATCAGCATCCTGGAAACACAGGAGCGTCTTCCGTGGTCTGGTCATTCCTGTATCTATGCTTTGCCGGAGATCTATGAGGAGATTAAAGCCCACACCACCACACTGGTGTTTGTAAACACGCGCTCGCAGGCGGAGCGGCTGTTTCAGGAGCTTTGGCGTATCAATGAGTACACTCTGCCCATTGCGCTTCATCATGGCTCGCTGGATGTGGGACAACGCCGCAAGGTAGAAGCGCATATGGCCGCGGGTCAGCTTAAAGCAGTGGTGTGCACCTCCTCGTTGGATCTGGGTATCGACTGGGGTGATATCGATCTGGTGATCAATGTGGGCGCTCCCAAAGGGGCAAGCCGGCTGGCGCAGCGTATTGGACGCGCCAATCACCGCATGAATGAAGCCTCCAAGGCCATTCTAGTGCCCTCCAACCGGTTTGAAGTGTTGGAATGTCAGGCAGCCCTGGAAGCCTCAGAAGCAGGGGAGCAAGACACCCCTCCTCTTCGCGAGGGCGGACTGGATGTTTTGGCTCAGCACATTATGTGCGTTGCCTGTGCCGCACCGTTTGAGCCCGAGCAGCTTTATGAAGAGGTGATCAGCAGCCAATCCTACAGGCATCTGGATTATGATCTGTTTGTGAAGGCCGTGGAGTTTGTGGCAACTGGTGGCTACGCGCTCAAAGCCTATGACAGATACGCCAAGTTGCGCCCAACCAAAGAGGGATTGTTTCGCGTTTCCCACCCGCAATTTGCCCAGCAATATCGTCTCAACTCCGGCACGATTTTAGATGCAGCAACGCTTAAAGTTCGTCAGGTGAAACCACGGGGAGCCAACAGCAAACGGCCCCTTGGGTTTGGCGGCAAGATGCTGGGAGAGATTGAAGAGTGGTTTATTGAGCAGCTTGCTGTAGGTGACACCTTTGTGTTTGCCGGTCAGGTGCTTAAGTTTGAGGGCCTTAAGGAGAGCGAGGCCTATGTGTCCCGCAGTGCTTCGCAAGACCCGAAGATCCCGAGTTATCAGGGCGGCAAGTTTCCGCTCAGCACCTATCTTGCTGAGGGTGTACGCAACTTTGCTTCTGATCCTAACAGTTGGTCTTCTTTGCCAGGTCAGGTTCGTGAATGGTTGGAATTACAAAAAGAGAAATCACAGTTACCAGATTATGAACGTCTTCTGGTAGAGACCTTTCCGCGGAACGATAAGCACTACCTTGTGTGCTACCCGTTTGAAGGCAGATTGGCTCACCAAACGCTGGGAATGCTGCTGACACGCCGTCTTGAGCGCGCTGGCCTGCATCCTCTGGGGTTTGTGGCAACTGAGTATTCACTGGCCCTGTGGGGGCTGACAGATTTGGGCGCTACCATAAAAAGCGGGCGCTTGAAGCTGGATGACCTATTTGAAGAAGATATGCTTGGTGATGACCTTGAAGCGTGGCTTGCTGAAAGTAGTTTGATGAAACGAACCTTTAGAAATTGCGCTATGATCTCAGGTCTCGTAGAACGACGGCACCCTGGCAAAGAGAAAACCGGGCGGCAGATAACTATAAATACGGATCTTATTTATAACGTACTGCACGAACACGAGCCCGATCACCTACTTTTACAAGCAACCTGGACGGATGCCGCTACAGGACTTCTGGATATCTCTCGTTTAGGTCACTTTCTTTCTCGTATCGACAAAAGAATCACGCATAGTGCTTTGGGTCGCGTTTCTCCTTTGGCTATTCCGGTTCTTCTTGAAATTGGGAAAGAGCCTATCTTTGGAAGTGCGACAGAAGAGCTGCTTGCGGACGCAGCAGATGATTTATTACTGGAGGCCCAATTGTGAGACTTAACAGTCAGTTGCAGCCACGAGTAGAACCGAGTTATCGTCAACCTATTCCTGTATGCCACGACTTGTCTCTCGCAAGAGAACTTGTTGGCCTTCACGACAGTGGAGCCCTGTGGTGGCCAGAAGAGCGGACCCTTGTGGTTTCCGATCTCCATCTGGAAAAAGCAGCCAGCATTGCCAAGAGCAAGGGCCTGATGCTGCCTCCTTATGATACAGCTGCCACACTGGAAAAGCTCTCCGCCCTGATCGATCTGTTCGATCCGCGCCGCGTGATCTGCCTTGGTGACAGTTTCCATGACTGCGAAAGCTCCGAGCGCATGCCTGCGGCGTATCTCGCCATGCTGGCAACCATGCAGCTGGGACGGGAGTGGATCTGGATTACCGGCAACCACGACCCTGAGATTGCCCGGCACATTTGCGGTGAGCGTTATCAAGAGCTCTCCATCAAATCCCTCAGTTTTCGGCATGAACCGAATGAAGAGGCTGAGCGCGGCGAGATTTGCGGGCACTTGCACCCAGCCGCCAAAGTGCGCCGGATGGGCCGTACCATTCGCAGAGCCTGCTTTGCGACCAACGGCAACCGCCTTGTGTTGCCAGCCTTTGGTGCGCTGACAGGTGGCCTGAATGTGATGGACAGAGCTTTTTCTGATGTGTTTGCCGAGAAGCGGTTCTCGGTGTTCATGCTGGGCAACGGGCGATTGTTCCCATTCACTGCCTCCAAGCTCCTCAGCGACTAACAAAAAAGGCCCTTCTGATTTGAGGGCCTTTTCTTTTGTCTACCATCGCTGAACGCTTTCGCTTCCTAATCTTTCTTGAAGATCACGCCTGCGAGCCAGCCGGTGAACAGGGCCAGAATAATGGCCAGTGCGCCGTAGACTGCCGGATGTTGCCGGGACAGGTTGAATGTCACCTGCTCAAAGCCTGTTTTCGCCACGGTCAGCACTTGCTCCTGCTGGTCCAGCAATACGCCTCCGCTGAAGAGGAAGGTCGTGACTTTGTAGTCCCCTGTCGGGATGGTGGCTGGCAGGTCCACGGTGGTGGAGAACAGGGTCGGGCTCAGGAAGTTGATGGACTTGGACATCTGCGAATAAAGGCCGTGCTGGACACGGGAGCGCAGGAACGCTGCCTTGAACGCATTGCGCTCTAACGCTGGCGCACGGGTGCCCAAGGCTGCAAGCGGCAGGTGTTCCAAACCAATGCGGTACTGTTTGAGCCAGTCGTCTGATGCGATGTTGCGCAGGTCATCCGTTGCATGGACGGCGTAGAAGCTTGGGACAGCGATGTAGGTCTGTGAGGTGGCGTTGATCCAAAGGCCGACGATACGATCCTTACGCCATGTGGTGACGCGCTCCAGCGGGCCTTCCACAACGACGACCACATCCTGATTGCCGGTTCTGGAGACGGTTTCTGCGTCTCTGGCGATCTCTCCGTAAACGAGGATCTGCGTTCCGGTAAAGTTGGAGGTGATGGCCACGTGAGAGGATGAGATGGCAGACACGAGCTTTTCAGCCAAAGCTGGCGCACCAGAGATAAGTGCCAGCAAGAGGACCGTCATCAGCATTGTGAGTGAGTGGATCGCTTGTCTCATTTGACAGGCTCCTCGATCACGCTGACGGAGTAGAGGTCGTCCGGTTCCACAATGAGGTTGAACGCGAAGCGCAGGCCAACGAGGAGCACCAGCAGGCCGAGGCCGAGGCGCAGGTGTTCACCGCGCATGCCCTGCCCCACCTGTGCGCCGAACTGAGCGCCGATCACGCCGCCGATCATGAGCGTCAGGGCGAGCACGATATCAACAGACTGGGTGTTGATGGCATGCAGAAAGGTTGCTACGGCCATTGTGCCGAGGATTTGCAGCAGCGACGTGCCAATGACGATATTGGCCGGTACGCGCAGCAGGTAGATGAGTGCTGGCACCATCATGAAGCCGCCGCCGATGCCGAGGACAGAGCCGAGGAAACCGATGGAGCTGCCGATACCGAAGATCGGGATGACACTCACATAGAGTTTAGACCGGCGGAAACGGACCTTGAACGGCAGGCCATGTACCCAGTTGTGTTGTCCGGGTTTTCGACCAGCAGGTGCTTTCCCGCTTTTGCGGCGCATGATGGCCTTCATGGATTCACCCAGCATCAGCACGCCGATGGTGCCGAGGAAGGTGACATAAGCCAGTGAGATCACCAGATCCAACTGCCCGAGGCTGCGCAGAATGCCGAAGATCCAGACGCCGATTGCCGAGCCAATGATACCCGAACACAGCAGAACTCCGGCGAGTTTGAAGTCAATGCCCGCTTTGCGCCAGTACGACAGAACGCCGGAAGCCGAAGAGGCAACGATCTGTGTGGTGACGGTTGCAACGGAGACGGCTGGCGGAATTCCGGAGAAAATAAGCAGTGGCGTGAGCAGGAAGCCGCCACCAATGCCGAAAAGCCCTGAGAGGAACCCGACGGTTCCGCCCATGGCGAAGATCATAAAGACATTAATCGGTAGTTCTGCAATGGGTAGATAGATCTGCAAAATGGCACCGCGGGTCACTCAGGTGACCTGACAGTGCGCCCCGAGTCACCTTTTATCCAACAACATTGTAGAGTGTTAAGCGCCATTCCAGACGCTCTGTCAATCTACGCGGAGCAGCAAGTGCAAATCTAACCAGAAATCCCCTAGTAACGTGAAATTATATGGTCTGAGAGGCCAGCGCCGTCATCAGACGCCGGTCAGGTTCACCCGTTGCTTCCATTCCCAAGCGCACTTGCAAACTCTTGATCGCGCGCCGTGTATTAGGTCCCATTACACCATCTGGGTTGCCTGGATCATACCCCATATCAAGCAAGGCTTGCTGTATTTTTTTCACAGATGGAGAACCAGCTTGTGAAACTGTGGTTTTCGGCTTGCCGGACCACTTGGTGTCGATCATGACTTTGTTGGCAGCAGGGTCGACTGGCTTCATCTGATAGGTCGCGACTGCTTCCAGAGCCTGTCCGTGCTGGCGCTTGGTCAGGCTGGCGGCAACTTCGTCGCGTTTTCCGGCGGCATCATCGTCGCCTTGCAGGGCTGCGAGGGCGAACCACTTGTAGCTTTCCACCAGATCCTGCTTCATGCCAAGGCCACGCGCTGCAAGGATGGCAAGGTTGAACTTGCTGTCTGCTACGCCATGGTCAGCGGCGATGCGGAACCATTTGACGGCGGAGGTGTAGTCTGGTTTGTCATCGATGCCCTCTACGAAGAGAACAGCGAGGTTGTGCATGGCTTTGATGTTGCCTTGCGCAGCTGCCAGAGAATACCAGTCGCGTGCCTGTGCCAGATCCTTCTCAACACCGCGGCCTTTTTCATAGAAACTGCCGAGGCGGTACTGCGCTGGCGCCAGGCCTTGGGCTGCTGCTTTGCGGTACCAGTCCGCTGCGGCTCCCAGATTGGCCGGAACCAGATTGCCTTCGGTGTAGCGACGGGCCACTTCGAACTGGGCGGCGGCTTCTCCAGTGGCGGCGGCTGTGCGCAGATCAATCGGACCGATTGCATACGGCAGATCGTAAGCTGACTGTTTTGGCGCAACTTGCTGAACTGGCTGCTGCGGAATGATTGGTGTCACCTGCTCGCCAAATCCAGAGGCCGTTGCCTGTGTGGTTGGGACGCTTGCCGTTGTGATTGGATCAGCGGCCACATTGGAAGCAACTTTTTGAGCTGGCTGTGCTTTGCTATTTCCCCCGCCAATGTCGGTTGCCTGACCAAAGATCAACTCTTTGGTTGGTTCGGACGGTGCGGTGGCGGAGCCAGACTGCCAGATGCTTGTGGAGCTGACGGGTGATGGTAACTCTGCCCCAGAAGGCATGGAGGATACGCGGCTGATAACATCAGGTGCTGCAATTGCGTCTACACCACCGCTCAGCAGGGAGGAGTTGTCTTTGCCTGGCATTGGTGCATCTGGCGCCATGATGCTTGGCATTGTGTCAGATCCTGCAGTGTCAACGCCGTCTGAACTGGAGAACAGACCTGTGTCGAACACCCGCAACGCGCCGATGGTCAGAAGAAGAGCCGCTGCTGCCAGCATGATTGCACGGCGGCGGTTGGATTTGCTTTCCTTCTTCTTGCCTTTTGTTTCTGTTTCAACTTTGCCCAACTCAACAGGTGCAGCAGACAGATTGATCGGCTCTTTCACCGCAGTCTCTGTCTCGCTTACTATATCTTCTGAGCTTAAGGAAATGGGCTCTTCGGCTACCTGAAGTTTGCTGAGAACCTCAGCCGTTGCAGCTGCCTTTTTGGCGCGCAGGTTTTCAGGAACCTCAATGTTCTTGGTCCGGTTTGGGCTGATGTAGTCGCGCAGACGACGCGCCCGTTCTGGTGCTTTGCTCGTACCAGATGCAGGTTTTTCTTCTTCCTGCTTGACTGTCTTCGCTTCTTTGGCCGCTGCTTTTGCGGCACGTCGGGCCGCTGCGATAAAGTCAGCCTTCCGGTTGCGTGGACCTTCCGGTTCAGCTGCCAAAGCGGCCTGATCAGCCGAGTTACCCTTACGCCCCATTGTGAAGGCGCCCAGAATGCTGCTGATCTGCGTGTCGCCAACCAGCTTCTGGTGTTCGTTGGAAATCTCTGTGTTGCCGATGGCGTGGCGGATGCTTTCCAGATTTTCCAGACGATGGGAAATGGTGCCCAAAACATCACGCACATCTTGCAGAGCATGCTGATCTACATCGTCTTTCGGGCCAGATGCTTCCAGTAGAGACTGTAGGTCAAGACGCAGTGCGGAAATGGCGGCTTCAACAGCTTCGCCCTGCTCTGCACCATTGCCCAGAGCCAGATTGTCTGTTGCGGCCTTTACTGCGTCCTGTGCGATCTGCTGTGCCTTATCCACCATATCGGTGTGAAGGCCCTTGATCTCTTGCTCGATGGTCCCGAAGCTGTTTTCCAGATTACCGATCGCGCCAAACTGGGTCTGAGACATATCCAGCTTGTGAGAAAGGTCCGCAATCTGCTGTTCCAGACGGTCAATCTCAACATCAGAGGACAGACCAGACGGGCTGGAGATGGTTGCAGCCAGCTCCTGCAGTTGGGTTTCAATGTCGCCAGATGTTGCCAATGCACCGATGTGGCCGCGCAATTCCGCGATCTCGGCGCGGATCATGGACATCGCTTTATCGGAGGATCCGGCGTGCGCGCTGTCTTCAACCATCTGGGTCAGCGTCATTACACGCTGTTCAAGACGGGCAAGAGCCGCACTTTCGTTCTCGTTCAGAGCAACTTCGAAAGAGGTTTCCGCCAGACGAACTTCGATACCATCCACTTTATTGCAGAGATGGTCGAGGCGTCCTTCGATGGAAGAGAAAGCCTGATCGAAGCCAGTTGAGGCCTCCGGGCTTTTCTCCATGCGGTCCAATTTCTGGCCGATATCAGAAAGGCGATCTTCCAAGCGGTTCAGCTGATCGTTGTTGCCTGCTTTTTCCGGGCCTTCAGCCAAAATGTTGGAGATGGAGTCCAGACGGCCATGCAAGCGGTCAATCACCTCACCATCTGGCATGCGTGTTTCAACGCTGCTGAGGCGGGACTGGATATCGCGTTGGATGGCAGAGAAGTGGTCCAGCTCATCCATGCGGGCGGTCAAGAACCGGATGCGCTGATCCACATCATGAATCATGCGTCCTGAGTCCAGACGGTCGATTACTTGTCTCAGCTGAGCAACTTCATCGCGGACAACTTCCAGGCCAGCGGTACCGGAGCGAAGCAAAACATCTTCCAGACGGTCGCCCATGGAGGACAGACGGTTTTCCAGCGAGTTGAGCTGATCAACACGAGGCAGCTGGCGGATTTGGTTTTCCACCTCGGCCATCCGCTCAGACAGGCTCTCGTAAATCGCCGGATCAACATTCTTTTCTGCCAGTTCCTGCAAGCGAGACTGGATGGATGAATGCGCCATGCCCAGAGCATTGAGGCTGTCCTCAATGTCAGAGCGGGACAGCGCAGACTTCATCTGCTCCAGTTCGTGGCGCAGTTCTTTCAGCAGTAGGCCGTTGCCCTCTTCATCGCGCAGGCGACCAATAATCTCAGAGAGCTGCGAGCGATTGTCTGAGGTGCGATCCATCATTTCATCGCGCAGGCTGTTGAGCTGCGTCTGCATGCCATCATGCAGTTGCTCAAAGCGTGCTTCATCTGGCTCACGCAATGTATCCAGTTGACTGGCCAGCTGCTTGAAGTGGCCATCAATCATTGTGTTGAGCTCAGAATACTCCGCAGTTTGTGCTGGCTGCGGTGCTGCTGATCTCTGACTTTGCCGTGCTTCTACACCGTGTGGCATTGCGCCTGCGTTGAAGCGAGGCTCCATCTGAGTGACAGGAGGATGAGCATAGTCTTGTGCGACAGGTGCCCAGTTCTGCTCCATAGGCGCAGGCTTTGGCTCCTGCATAGGCGCAGCGTTTTCAGCTTTTGGCGGAACACCCTTCCCTTTTTCATTTTCATTATGAGCAAGGGAGTTCAAGCGTTCATCCAGAGCGTTCAAGGCATCCAGCACAGAACTGATACGCTTGACCTTGGAGTTTTCCGCGTTTGGATCTTCTTCCTGTCTGGCGACTGGCGCAGCCCATTCCTGCTTTTCCGGTTGCGCAGGAGCTGCGGGATGAGCAGATGGCTGATGCATACGCGGCTGCATTGATGCAGGCTCAGCATATTGCTGGACACGGTGCTGCGGCGCATAGGCTTCAGGAGCCTGTGGTAAAGGAGCCTGTTCCTGTCTGCGCATCACTGGTGGACGTGGGTGCATGAGCGGATCACGCGAAATACCTGCGCGCGCATACAAGTGCTCGGCGGCAGACGTATCATACTGATCCTCATAGGCATGTGGGCTTGTTGACTGGTCCAAACCGGATCTCAGATCAGAGCGGTGCCATGGGTCACGAGTTTGGGGATCACGAGTGTGAGAGTCGCGAATATGAGGATTACGCGCATGCGGCGCATGCATATGTTGATCCCGTGTGTGCGGCTGTGGTTCTGTATGGGCGCGGGGTGTACGGCCTTCAGACTGCATCAGGCGGCTTAGTGCCTGCGCAACTTCATTCATCGCCGCTTCCTGAGAGGTGGGATGAGGTTGTCCGTAGGGTTGCTGTGCCTCTGTACCGAATTCATCAGAATAAGGAGAATGGGCCGCATGCCTTGCTGCTGCAGGATTATGTTGCGCCATTCCACTTTCCTCCAACCACTTTACGTGGTCTGCATCCAGCCCTTCACCAAAGGACTTGTCTGAAGCGGATTTTCCAAATTCTGGTTTATTCCAAGACATGCCTGAAGGGCCTCATAAAACTGTCCGGACCGCGCCATGTCGTCTTTCCCTGCCCAAATCACATTATAAAAATAAACGTCAACCACCTTACGCGGTCTATGAGTGGGTCAAGAAACGAATCACTTTGCGGTTTTGCACCGGTCTTAAAACTCGTAGGACTAGTTTTTTACTCGTTAGGGTAAATAGCGGGTTAATAGCTCGAATTCTGCGTGAAGAGCCCTTAAGGAATGTGAATTACTGCGGTTATCGTGCAGATACCCCGCTATTTCAGGGAGTACGGAACAAACTCATGAAAATAATTCGTGTCTGGATTTACTCGAATTAAGGGTTATCAAGCAGCTGCCGCTAGACCTACGTGTTCTTGCCAATGTATAAACTTGATAGAAATTGCGCGGTGCATCATTTAGCATGCACTTAAGTACACGTGTCATACATTAGAGACAGTGTCGTGAGAGCAAAGAAGAACAGGTCAAGCAGATGAGCGAAGCCCTACATATCAATGAGATGATTGTTGATGTTGTTGCCAATGAGCTGGGTAAGGGAAAGAAGACACAGTTTACCATTGGCGACCTGGCAAAAGAATTTGATGTTACCCTCCGCACTCTTCGGTTTTACGAGGACAAAGGCCTCTTGAATCCTAAGCGTGACGGGCTTAATCGCATTTATAACCGTCGGGATCGGGCGCGCCTGAAGCTGGTTTTGATGGGAAAACGTGTCGGTTTTTCTCTCACTGAAATCCGCAGTATGCTGGATCTTTATGATCTGCGTGACGGTCAGGTCACACAGCTTGAAGTGGCGCTGAGCCGCTTTCAGGAGCAGATTAAAGTGCTTGAAGGTCAGCGCGCTAACATTGATGAAGCGGTTGAAGACCTGCAGAGAACCGTCACGATTGTTGAGGGTATGCTGCGTGAGAAACGCGGCTGATTTTCAGTCCGGTCAGGTGGGGCATTTACCCCACCTTTTTTTGATCTAGTGGCTCAGTAGGTGCTCGAATTTATTCCTGATGAATACGTTCAATATTTTTCACCTATAGGATGACCTCGAACTTTCTGAATTGTCTTAATTTAATTGTTATCCAAACCATAATCTCGCAAAATGCTTGCCACGCGGATGCGATACTTCTGGAAATACTCATTTTTTCCCAGTTGCTGCGCCTCCTGATGCTTTTCCTGAGTACGCCAGCGCTTCACCGCTTCCTCATCCTCAAAAAATGACAGTGACAAAATTTTCTCAGGATTGGTGAGACTCTGAAATCGCTCCACCGAGATAAACCCCGGGATCTTCTCCAGTTCAGGCTTAATTGAGGCGGCCATATCCAGATAGCTGGCTTTGTGGTTTGCGAAGGGTTCAACTTCAAAAATAACGGCAATCATGCTGGGAACTCTCACGGCTTGTATGGCGATTACGGCTTTGCATGCGGCGTGGATGCAAGAGTGAGAAATGTTCGGTCTTCTTTCAGGATGAACTTCTCTCTCATAGCGAACTCATAGTTTTCGCGTCCAAGTGGATCATTTGCAAGAGTGGCTCTGTATTCTTCATAGTGAGCCAAGCTTTGCACATTGTAGATGCCATAGGCCAATGTGGTGGAACCTTCATGAGGGGCATAATAGCCAATCAGGTCTGCTCCACATCGTGGGATCGCCTGCCCCCAATTGCGTGCATATTGTTGGAATTCTGCCTTTTTTGTCGGATCTATCTGGTAGCGGATGACACAGGTGAGCATCACAAATCTCCGGTTCAATTCATCGATGTCCCCGGTGTAACAAGCTGGCATGTGCAATTGTTTCGATCGTGATCGAACAATCAATTCTGCGTGTGTGCTATAGTCATCGGGTAGAATTCAAGGATGGAGCCCCCTCATGAAAGAAGGTCCGAATATTGCCGGGATTGCCGCGCTCATTGGAGATCCGGCACGGGCGAACATGTTGCAGGCTCTTATGACTGGCGTGGCGTTGACGGCCAGTGAACTGGCTCAAGAGGCTGGTGTCACGCCTCAGACCTCCAGTTTTCATCTGGGACGACTGGCGGAGGCCGGTTTGGTTACCCTGCGCAGACAAGGGCGGCACAAGTATTACAATCTGGCAGATGCTGATGTTGCGGCTTTGCTGGAAGCCATGAGCGGGATTGCCATGCGCGCTGGTATGACCCGTGTGCGGACTGGACCAAAGGAGCCTGCCCTGCGCAAAGCCCGAGTTTGTTACAACCATCTGGCTGGAGAGTATGGGGTGCAGGCCTATGACAGTCTGCTGGCACGAGCGTTTTTGGTGGAGGACGGCGAGCAGCTTCATCTGACTGGCGACGGGCGATCCTTCCTCAGTGAACTGGGCGTGGTGCTACCGGACAAAGAGAGCAAGCGGCGCCCTTTGTGTAAATCCTGTCTGGATTGGAGTGCTCGGCGCTCTCATCTGGCAGGAATTGCGGGAACCTCCCTGCTCTCGTTTTTTCTGGAGCAAGGCTGGGCCAAGCGCGTGGAGGGAAGCCGCATTATCGAGTTTTCCAAAAGCGGCGATTCTCACTTTCACGCCATATTCTCCCTTTAAAATTGAGGGGCAGACAAAGCTTACACGTCACTTTCATAGTGCCAGAGGCAGGGCACACTAAGATTTCACAGGGAAGTTATGAGGTACAAACCCGCGGGATTCCGGGGATACGTACCTACCCCTAAGAAATTACACTTGGGTATAACTTGCCGCAGGCGCGAGGGCGCTCTATATTCCGTCACAAGTTGACGTTTACGCAAACGTTAAAGCCATGCCTCTAGGGTTGGTCGGAAGGAAAAATTGCTATGCCGAGTTATAGTGCTCCCGTCGAAGACACTCTCTTTTTGCTCAAAGATGTTTTGGGTTATGAAAAACATTCCAACTTGCCTGGGTTCTCCGAGGCAACGCCGGATCTGGTTGAAGCCATCTTGAAAGAAGGCGCAAAGTTCTCTGAGGAGATCGTGCAGCCGCTGAACCATTCTGGCGATAAAGCTGGTTGTATCCGCCATGATGATGGCTCCGTGACAACGCCTCCAGGCTTTAAAGAAGCCTACAATGCGTATGTTGAAGCTGGCTGGGGTGGTTTGTCCGTTCCTGAGCAGTATGGTGGTCAGGGCCTTCCGTCCATCTTCTCCGGCATTGTGAATGAGTACATCTGTTCGGCCAACATGGCGTTTGCCATGTATCCGGGCCTGACAGCTGGCGCGATGGCTGCTCTGCATACTCATGCAAGTGACGAGATCAAGGACACCTACCTGCCTAAGATGGCAACGGGTGAGTGGACTGGCACTATGAACCTGACCGAGCCACATTGTGGTACGGATCTGGGCATGCTGCGCACCAAGGCTGTTCCGCAGGCGGATGGCTCCTACAAGATTTCCGGCACAAAGATCTTCATCTCTGCAGGTGACAACGATCTTTCCGAGAACATCATTCACCTCGTTCTGGCTCGCATCGAAGGCGCTCCTGCCGGTACCAAGGGTATTTCCCTGTTTGTTGTGCCGAAGAAGTCACTCGATGCAGATGGCAATCCGGGTGAAATGAACGGCGTTTCCTGTGGTTCCATTGAAGAGAAGATGGGCATCCACGGCAATGCAACCTGCGTCATGAACTATGACGATGCGACTGGTTTCCTCGTTGGTGAGGAAAACAAAGGCCTGCGCGCCATGTTCGTGATGATGAATGAAGCGCGTCTTGGCGTTGGTATTCAGGGTCTGTCCCAGTCCGAAGTGGCTTACCAAAACGCGGTTACCTACGCGAAGGATCGCTTGCAGGGTCGCTCCCTGACCGGACCTAAGGCACCAGATAAACCAGCTGATCCAATCATCGTGCACCCAGATGTGCGCCGCGTGTTGAT
This sequence comes from Pseudovibrio sp. Ad26, assembly GCF_001623285.1. Taxonomy (NCBI): domain Bacteria; kingdom Pseudomonadati; phylum Pseudomonadota; class Alphaproteobacteria; order Hyphomicrobiales; family Stappiaceae; genus Pseudovibrio; species Pseudovibrio sp. Ad26. The sequence continues at coordinate 401,017 of NZ_LMCE01000047.1, read as the reverse complement.
GACTATCCGCTCCTTCAACGAAGCGGCACGTGCTCTTTACATGTGGACTGGTCTGCATGGTGATGTGTCTCATCTTTCCGAGGATGAAGCTGAAAGACAGTCTTCTGACGACATCATGGGTCTTCTGACCCCAGTGATCAAAGGCGTTATCACCGATAAGGGCTTTGACAACGCTGTGATGGCTCAGCAGATTTATGGAGGCCATGGTTACATTCAGGAATGGGGTATGGAGCAGTTCGTTCGCGACGCTCGTATCGCCATGATCTATGAAGGTGCCAATGGCATTCAGGCGCTTGACCTTGTTGGCCGTAAGCTGCCAGCAAACGGTGGCCGCGCTATTCAGGCATGGTTCAAGGAAGTTGGCGCACTCGTAAAAGAGCATGAAGGCGACGAAGAGCTGAGCGTTTACACCACAGCGCTGAAGCAGTCTTTGAAGGACCTTCAGGCCGCGACCATGTGGTTTATGCAGAACGCAATGAAGAACCCAGACAATGCGGGTGCCGGATCCAACGACTACATGCACCTGTTTGGCCTTGTTGCCCTTGGTTACATGTGGACCAAGATTGCGATTGCAGCAAAAGGTAAAATTGCTGAAGGCGCAAACGGCAAGGAAGACTGGCTGAACACCAAATTGACCCTTGGTACCTTCTTCATGGAGCGTATCATGCCGGAATCTTCTGCTCATCTGGCTCGCATCTCCACTGGTGCGGACACAATGATGAGCCTGGACGCAGAAGCGTTCTAATCACATTACCGTAACTCAAGGGCCCGGGACCTATCCCGGGCTCTTGTCCTGCCCTATTCTCAATCTGATATATTAAGCTGACAGATTTTAGGAGTGCGATATGGCGGAATATGAACTTCAGTGTTTTGCGCAAAGCGGCAATGCCTACAAGGTTGCGCTGATGCTGGAGCTTTCCCAGGCATCATGGACCCCGACTTGGGTTGATTTTTTCAATGGTGCGACCCGCGATCCTGAGTTCCGCAGTGAGCAGAACGAGATGGGGGAAATTCCCGTGCTGATCCACGGGGAAACACGGCTGACCCAGTCTGCCGTGATACTGGAATACCTTTCCCAGCAGCTTGGCACATTTGGCTGGGAGAGCGAGGAAGAACGCCGGGAAATCCTGCGCTGGCTTTTCTGGGATAACCACAAGCTGACCAGCTATGTGGCGACCCTGCGCTATATGCGAGCCATGGTGAAGACCGGTGAGACCGATGTGACCCGCTTTTTTGAAGGCCGGACCATCGCCACGTTGAAGGTGCTGGACCAGCGCCTTGCAAACAGTGACTTCCTTGTTGGAAATCGCCCGACAATCGCAGACCTTTCGGTGTGCGGATACCTGTTTTGGCCAGAAGAGATTGGTGTGGACTTCGGCCCTTATTCAAATGTGAATGCATGGCTTGAGCGGATTAAGGCCCTGCCCCATTGGGTAGCCCCTTATGACCTGATGCCCGGCCACCCCTTGCCTACACCAGCCTGACCAATTTTTGCGGAGGACAATATGGCAGACGCCCTTATATTCGATCATGTGCGCACCCCACGCGGGCGCGGCAAGAAAGACGGCTCCTTGCATGAAGTTTCGACAGCGCGCCTTGCAGCGAACGCTCTTGAAGCCATCAGAGACCGTAATGAGCTTGATACGAAGCTTGTAGACGACGTTGTGCTTGGCTGTGTTGACCCAGTGGGTGATGCAGGCTCTGACATTGCACGCGCTGCTGTCTTCGCAGCAGACTATGACCGCTCAGTTCCTGGTATCCAGATCAACCGCTTTTGTGCGTCTGGTCTGGATGCGGTGAACATGGGTGCCTCCCAGATCATGTCCGGTCAGAACCAGCTGGTTATTTCCGGCGGTGTTGAAGCGATGAGCCGTGTAGGTCTTGGAGCTTCTGGTGGTCCTTGGCCTGCAGACCCGCAGGTGGCTATTCCTGCTTACTTCATGCCTCAAGGCGTTTCTGCTGACCTGATCTCCACCAAATACGGTTTCTCCCGTGATGACGTGGATGCATACTCTGTAGAAAGCCAGCGCCGTGCGAAACAGGCATGGGATGAAGGCCGCTTCAAGAACTCAGTTGTTCCTGTACGCGACATCAATGGCCTGACTATTCTGGACCGTGACGAGCACATGCGTCCTGAAACAAACATGCAGTCTCTTGCTGGCCTGAACCCATCCTTTGAGATGATGGGCAGCATGGGTGGCTTTAACGCTGTTGGTATTCAGGCCCATCCTGAGATCGAAAAGATCAACCACATGCACCATGCTGGTAACTCCTCCGGTATCGTGGATGGTGCTGCTGCTGTGCTGATGGGTACTAAAGAGGCTGGTGAGGCTTACGGTCTGAAAGCACGCGCACGCATTAAAGCGTTTGCAAACATTGGTTCTGATCCGGCACTCATGCTGACAGGTCCGGTTGATGTGACCGAGAAGCTTTTGAAAAACGCTGGCATGGAAATTGGCGACATTGACCTGTTTGAGCTGAACGAAGCCTTTGCGGCTGTTGTTCTGCGTTACATGCAGGCGTTTGAGATTGACCACGCCAACATAAACGTAAACGGCGGTGCAATTGCAATGGGTCACCCACTTGGTGCAACTGGCGCAATGATCCTTGGTACAGTTCTTGATGAGCTGGAGCGTCAGGACAAAAACACTGCTCTTGTTACGCTGTGTATTGGCGCTGGCATGGGCACAGCAACCATCATTGAGCGCGTTTAAGGGGAGAGACGAACATGACTTACACACACTTTACCCTTGAAACCGATGCGGACGGCTTTGCAGTTCTGAAATGGGACTCGCCAGAAAAGCCGATGAACGTGTTTGACGAGAGCGTCATTCTTGAGCTGGACAAAGTCGTCGATGACATTTCCGCTGATGATGCGATCAAGGGCGTTGTTGTTGCTTCTGGCAAAAAAGCATTCTCTGCTGGCGCTGATCTGAGCATGATCGGCAAGCTGCTTGCTACTTTCAAAAAACGTCAGGCTGTTGATGCAGAAGGGGCTGCGAAGGACCTGTTTGACGGTTCTCGCAAACTGTCTCAGGTGTTCCGCAAACTGGAAACCTCAGGCAAGCCCTATGTAGCTGCTGTGAACGGCGTTTGTATGGGCGGCGGTACAGAGCTGGCACTGGCCTGTCATAAACGGATCGGTGCTGAAGAGAGCCTAAAAATGGCTCTGCCTGAAGTGAAAGTCGGCCTGTTCCCGGGTGGCGGTGGTACGCAGCGTGTTATGCGTATGGTTGGCGATCTGCAGGGTGGCTTGCAGTTCCTGCTGTTGGGGCAAACCCTTGATGCCAAGAAGGCCATGCGCCTGAAGTTGATTGAAGCTGTTGCGCCTGAAGTTGAGCTGATTGCTGCTGCCAAGAAGATGTTGGCAGATGGCGTTGACGCTGCCCAACCTTGGGACAAGAAGGGCTTCAAAATCCCAACCGGTAAGGTTTACTCCCCATCCGGAATGCAGTTCTGGCCTGCTGCGAACGCGATCTACCGTCAGAACACCTATGACAACTATCCGGGCGCACGCTACATGCTGCACTCTGTTGTTGAAGGCCTGATGGTACCAATGGACACTGGCCTGACCATTGAGAGCCGCTACTTTGCCCATGTTCTGCAGAGCAAGGAAGCTGCCGCTATGGTTCGCTCTCTGTTTGGCTCCATGCAGGAGCTGAACAAAGGGGCTCGCCGCCCAGCTGGTGTGCCTAAGACACAACTGAAGAAGATTGGTGTGCTTGGTGCTGGCATGATGGGTGCAGGCATTGCTTACGTGACAGCGAAAGCTGGCCTTGAGGTTGTTCTGATCGACCAGTCTCAGGAAGCTGCTGACAAAGGTAAGGCTTACTCTGAAGGCCTTTTGGACAAAGCTATCAAGCGCAGCAAGTCTACTCCTGAGAAAAAAGAGAAGCTGCTGAGCCTGATCACTGCGACGACTGACTACAACGCCCTGAGCGATGTGGATCTGGTAATCGAAGCTGTGTTCGAAGACCGCGAAGTGAAGCGCGTTGTGACCGAGAAAGCAGAAGCAGCAATGCCAGCTTCCGCAGTTTACGCGTCTAACACATCTACTCTTCCAATCACCTCTCTGGCAGAAGCGTCATCGCGTCCAGCTGACTTCATCGGCATTCACTTCTTCTCTCCGGTAGACAAGATGATGCTTGTTGAGATCATTTTGGGTGAGAAGACCGAGGACAAGGCAACAGCTGTTGCTCTGGACTATGTGAAAGCCATCAAGAAGACCCCGATTGTTGTGAATGACAGCCGAGGCTTTTACACCTCCCGCGTGGTTGGCACTTACGTTCGCGAAGGCATCATGATGCTTTCCGATGGTGTACCGGCAGCCATGATCGAGAACGCTGGCAAGATGGCAGGCATGCCTGTTGGTCCGCTGTCTCTGGGTGATGAAGTTGCTCTGGACCTTGCCTGGAAGATTAAGGAAGCGACCAAGAAAGACCTTGGCGATGCTTATCCTAACAGCGGTTTTGACACCATTTTGGATGCAATGGTTGTTAAGAATGAGCGTTTTGGCCGTAAGAACACCAAGGGCTTTTACGACTACAAAGGCAAAGACAAGGCTCTGTGGCCTGGCATTACTGACATCACAGGTCCATCCAAGTCTGCCGATGAGTTCGACGTTGAAGAACTGAAGGACCGTCTGCTCGGCATTCAGGCTCTTGAAACCGCTCGCGTGTTTGAAGAGAACTGCCTGACAGACGTTCGTGAAGCAGACGTTGGCTCTATCCTCGGCTTTGGCTTTGCACCGTTCTCCGGTGGCACGCTGTCCTACATCGACGGCATCGGCACCAAAGAGTTCGTAGAGCGCTGTGACAAGCTGGCTACCAAATGGGGCGACCGCTTTGCACCAAACAAACAGCTGCGCGCAATGGCAGACGCTGGCGAGACCTACTACGGTAAGTTCTCCCCTGCAGAGGCTGTCGCAGAAGCTGCAGAGTAAGACAGATTTGGCTGGGCTTTACTGCTCAGCCGTCTGGTTTGAGATTGAAACGCCGGTGGGAGAAATCTCATCGGCGTTTTTGTTGGAATAGCACTCGTTGCCAGCTTTTGGCTTTAAGAAGCGTTTACGGCATCGGAGTGGTGTTCACGAGTTCTTTCATGCTGCGTTTAATTAGCTCTTCTATTTTGCTGAAGAGGAAGGTTGTTTTCATAACGCAGGCATGATGCCCCATAGCCGAGATTGTTCTCATCATATTTTATCTTGTGATCGGGATTATTATGCGGCTCACCAAAGCACTTCCTGACACAGCGACAAAGGTGTTTGGTGGCTGGGTCATCTACGTTGCACTACCAGCTATGGCCATCAAGAATGTGCATGGGGTTACCGTTTCAGCTGACTGGTGGTTTGCAGCTGCAACTCCGTGGATCGGTGTGAGCTTTGCAATCCTGTTCTTTGTTCCCATTGGCAAGTACTTCAAGTGGTCGTGGCAGAGGATTGACGCGCTTCTGCTGGTTGCCGGATGGGCGAACACCAGCTTTGTCGGCCTGCCGATGATTTCAGCCCTTGCAGGTAACCAGTATCTTGGCGTCGGGCTGGTGATCGACCTGTTTGGTTCTTATCTTGCCCTTTCCATTCTCGGGATCAGCATTGCGACCGTTGCCAGTGCCGGTGCTTTTGAACTGCCAGTGATCGTTCGGCGCATTCTCACGTTTCCCCCGTTTTGGGCGATCATTGTTGCACTTGCGACCAACCATCTGGGCCGTCCGGTCTGGATTGATGATGTGGTCGGCACACTGGCCGACACGCTGACGTCGATGGCTCTTGCGGTCGTTGGCTTTGCCCTGAGAGTTGAGCACTTAAAAGGGCGGAGGGCTCCTATTGGCCTCGCCCTTACCTTCAGTTTGGTTCTAGCGCCGCTGTTCCTGTATCTGGTTTATGCGGGTCTTGGGCAGCTGGAGAACAACATCGCCCGCATCGCCTTTCTGGAAATGGCACTGCCCCCATGCTGGGCGCAAGCCTGATCGCGCTGCAGTACAACCTGGAAAGCGAGCTGGTCGCCGCCAGCATCGGCGTCGGCGTCCCCCTCTCCCTGGCCACAGCAAGCCTCTGGTGGTTCTTTGTGTTTGCGGGTTAGGGCTTGTAAGGATAAGCGTTATAGTTCAGTCATCGGAATCAAGATATCAATGAGTGCGATATAGCGAACCTCACATGGAAGAAATCAAAGTAAGCAATTTCAAACAGTTTCTTGATCGCTTTGGAAGCTTTGACGGAGCAGCCCTAGAAAAAATCGAATACGTCACTAGCAACAAGCAGAATGACTATACTGTCTCGCTGCTCTTTAAGGCTGTCGATGTTTCAAGAACTATTCACGGTACTTTCGGACCAGAAATGTATGTAAAGATAACAGTCTCTGGAGAAGTAGAGTTTAGGTTCAGAGAGCTGTCAGGTGGTGTATATTCGGTACTGAATGACGAAATCATAATTACTTTTGACGGCCAGAAAACCTTCATAAATTTTGACGCAATGCATTCAAAAGACTGGAATACTGTTAATTGGACAACAGAAGAGACTAGGCGTTCCGAGTTTTATGTGGCTGGTAACTGTGCTTGCTGGGAAGTTTTGCAGGAAGACCACCTTATAAACGCTGATCCCCACTAGTAGACTCATACTTTCAGTTACCTAAGACCAGATCCCCTCCACTCATACACCTTCTCCTCCGCCCTCTCCTCAACCAGCTCAAAACCATGGCGGAGGTAGAAGGGGTTGGCGCGACTGTTGGGGAGGACGTCGAGGCGGATGGGTTTGGTTTGGGTGGTGGCTTGTTGCTTCAGTAGGGTGAGTATGTCTGCTCCGATACCGCGACCTTGTGCATTGGGGTGGAAGTAGAGGCGTTCTAGATAGAGATGGTCTTGTTTGTCCCACAAAACGTAGAAGCCCAGAACTTCGCTGTTCTCCATGACCTTCCATGTAGAGGCAGGGTCGAAGCTGTCTTTGAAGTATTGCCGGTAGAGTTCATGGTCGAACATACCGTTGGCTTCCATATTTTCTTTCATAGCTTGCTGGCGGATGTCTGCGAGCAGGTCGAAGTCAGAGGAGTTTGCAGGTTCTAAGCACCACTTTGAACATTTCGGCGCATACTCATAGTAGTTGTTAACGCCCTCAGAATGCGTGAGGTGGAAGCCGTGGTGCTGGTAGAAGGCGTTGGCGCGGCTGATGCGGAGAGCGTCAAGGCGGATGGGTTTGGTTTGGGTGGTGGCTTGTGTCTTGATCTGTTGCAGGATCTTTGAGCCGATGCCTAAGCCTTGCGCTTCAGGTAGCAGGTAGAACATATCCAGATACAGGTGATCAGGGTGGTTCAGGACTACATAGAAGCCGATGGTTTTGCCGTTCCTCAGGATTTTCCGGGTCTTCTCAGGGGCGTACTCGCTTAGGAAGATCTCGCTGGCTTTGTCGTGCTGAAACAACCCATTGGCTTCCGCGCTTTCCTTCATGGCCGTATAGCGAATGTGCTGAAGTTCTTCGAAGTTGTCCGGCGCTGCTGTTTCAAATTGGAAAACAGGCTCAGGCGTGAACTCGTAGTAGTTGTTGAACTCCACATTATGCGTGAAGTTGAAGCCTTGTGCCTGATAGAACTTATTGGAGTTGCTGACACGAAGCGCACCCAAGCGGATTGGCTTGCTGACTTGAACTGCGTGCTGTTTGATGTTTGCAACAATCTGCGCACCTATGCCCTGCCCTTGTGCCTTCGGGTGCAGGTAGATCATGTCGAGATGGATGTAGTCCTGATATTCATGCACTGCTGTGAAGCCGAGCAATTCTCCGTCTAGCGCAATATTTAGTGTGGCTTCCGGTTTGTAGTCTTCAAAGAAATGTCTGCGCGCAAGGGCGTAGTCCGTCAGACCGTTGGCTGCCCATTCGTCCTTCATTGCCTCATGTCGCAGGTTTGCAAGCTGTTCGATATCTTCCGGTTCGGCACGTTTCAGAATGAAAACTGGCGTGCTTGGTTCGATGCTTTCCAGAGGGAGTTCGTAGTAGTTGTCGAAGTCTTCGCTGTGGGTATGCTGGAAACCGTGACGTTGGTAAAAGGCGTTGGCTTTGCTTTGTTTCAACGCACCAAGGCGGATGGGCTTTCCGTTTGAAACCGCGTGTGCCTTGATCCGGGCGATTACTGCAGCTCCGATGCCAGTGCCTTGAGCGCTTGGGTGGACATAGAGATGGTCCAGCCAGATGTGGTCTGGCCGGTCCCGCAGAACATAAAACCCAAGTATCTGCTGTCCGCTCACGAGCTTGAAAGTGTCTTCGCAGGCAAAGCTTTTCAGGAAACGCTCACGTGCTCTTTCAGGGTCGAAACGGCCCAGCGCTTCGAGGCTTTCGCGCATGGCCTGAACACGGATGTTTGCGAGGAGATCTGCGTCGTGTGGTTCCGCAGCGTAGACAATAAACGACACACCAATAACTTTCAGCACTAACCTGAGCGTACAATTTGGATTTGCATCTATGCAATATCCCTCAGGCTTCCTATATAGAAATCAATGTTAAGCAGTATGCACTAAACTTAGAACAGTCAAACTGCTTTAGCCTTTGATTTCAGCGCGTATCCTTATTCCAAAACCGGCTTTGGCTTTTGCGGTGCGCTTTAAAATTTGCGGAGATTTTGATGTCAAACGATAAGTTCAACCGTTTTCTGGGAGACTCGCCGGGGCGCGTTCTCATTCGGCTGATTTTTCTATCTTTGATTGTTGGGATTATTTTGGCTGCGCTGGACTTTTCACCGCTGAGCCTGATCTATTCCGTGCAGGACTTCTTTCTCAGAATCTGGAATATGGGCTTCTCAGCGATTGAACGCTTTGGCTCCTACTTCTTCCTTGGAGCCATCGTCGTCGTGCCGTTGTGGTTCATTACTCGCCTTATGAACTGGCGCGGACGTTAACCGCGCCTGCTCCGGCAGGGAAACCATTACTGCATACAGATGTTGTGTATGTTGGTTGACAAGTTGTCGAAGATCTCCGGATCTTCGCTTGTGTTGCCAATCAAAACGGCGACTTCCAGTGCTGCTAGCACGAAATCAGATTTCACCAGCGCTTCTTCAGAGGACCAGCTGCCACTGTATTCCAGCAGGTCTGCCAGCCAGACACGGTTGCGGCGAGCGAAAGTCGCAGCAAGTTCCTGAAGTTCATCCGGCAGTTCTTCATCCTTATCGCCCAGCACTGCTGAGAGGAACAGTTCACCACCATCTGCCATACCTGCCTGGAAGGCGGCGATGTATGTATCCAGCGCTCTGCGGAAGTGAAGGGTTTGCGTGGAAGGGTCACCCAGGATCTGCAGGAAGCGGTCGATGTACCTTTGCAGCACGGCATGCTCTACCCCCTTATTGGAAGAGAACATTTTCGAGATATCCTGCTCGCTTGTTCCAGTACTGCTGGCAAGCTGATCGACATCCAAGCCCAACAGCCCGCTTTCCCGGATCATGTAATCCGCAGTATCCAGTACAACGCTTCTATTGGTGACCACAACACCCATACGTGTCTCCTAGCCTTCCGAGGCATTTTATTTGCACTTTACGGAGGGGATACTGCGCATTTTTCATAAAATGGCAAGACACATTTACTTATTCAGTTCTTAAAGGTGGAATATTATATTTTACTAAAATTTTATATAAATAGGACTTGTTTTTGAATCATAAGTACTTCGCTGCCACTTGATACAGATTAGAATGCCGGTTAACCAATAGTCTAAGATTATACGAATAACCACCTCCCAACACACCTGCAAGTGGAAGTCTCTCATTCCTTACCAGTTTAAAGACCAGTTCCTCTCGTTTTCTCAGCCCCTCATCAGAGAGTGCAAGGCGCCCTAAACGGTCATCATGATGAGGGTCAACACCCGCATTGAAGAACACCAGGTCAGCTTTGAAACTGGTGAGAACCTGCTTGAGCGTGTCCTCCAGAATCCCAAGATATTCGTCATCCTCCATGCCATCAATCAGAGGCACATCAAGTGTGGAGGCTTTCTTTCGGACGGGATAGTTCTTTTCTGAATGGAGGGAGAGTGTGAAGACACTGGTGTCATGCGCGAAGATATCAGCCGTCCCATCTCCCTGATGAACATCCAGATCAATAATGAGCACTCGGCGTGCCATGCGCATGGCCTGTACCGCCCTCACCGCGACGGCCACATCGTTGAACACGCAAAATCCCGCTCCTTGCGCGATACGGGCGTGATGCGACCCACCGGCAGTGTTACAAGCGACACCATGTTCCAGAGCCAACATTGCCGTGAGCAAAGACCCTCCTGTTGCGCATTGCGCTCGGAAGGAAACGCTTTGGGTCATGGGAAAGCCGATTTCACGCGCGATGGCGTGGGGAACGTTGCAGCTGAGGACCTGATCGACATAGTCTTTTGCGTGCACCCGCAGCAGGTCTTTTCTGGAGATTGGCTCTGGCTCATGGAAATCATAGAGAGCACCGTCTGGATCGGTTTGCTTCAACCATTGAGCCAATTCAGCATACTTGCGCATTGGGAACCGATGATTTTCGGGAATGTCTGCCGTGTAGGCTGGATGGTGCACGATTGGGAGCTTCACAGGGGCAGTACCTTCTCTGAAATCACTTTTGCTTTGTCGTTTCCTGATCCGAAAACTGGTCTCCATGCTTGGAAGATACACTCTTATCTATAGCAGGTCTGCGCGATATGGTATGGACAAACGAAGAACAAACCAATATGCCAATGATACTTTGATTATCCAATCCATTTTGAGCTGCTTGCTGGTGCTGCACTCGTTCGTTTGAAGGTCTCCTGCGTGTCTACAAGTTTCAAGGTGACGAACCGCTCTTTCCTTGCGCTCGCCGTTCCTATGACACTGGCGTATATCTCTACTCCATTGCTGGGGTTAGTTGATACTGCTGTGATTGGACAGCTGCATGATGCGGCCCTTTTGGGTGGGCTGGCTGTTGGCACGATCCTTTTTGATGTAATTGGCGCATTCTTCTATTTCTTGCGCGCAGGAACGACAGGCCTTGCTGCACAGGCTCTTGGTGCCAACAATGGCAATGAACTGCGTGCAGTGCTCGCTCGTGCCCTTCTGCTAGGTATCATTGGCGGCATTGTCGTCATCTTTTTACAGTGGCCGCTTCTAAGGTTTGGCTTACCTATTATTGGCGGGACGGATGCGGTGCAGGAAGCCGCGGCCACATACTTTGCGATCCGTGCGTTTTCAGCACCGTTCGTACTTGCCAACTATTCCATTCTTGGTTGGTATCTGGGCCTCAGCAAAGCCGGTATCGGACTGCTCATTCAAACCTTCCTGAATGTCATCAATATGGTGCTTTCTGTTGTGTTTGTGCTCGGGTTTGACTGGGGTATTCCCGGTGTCGCCGTGGCAACCTTTATTGCAGAGATGCTTACATTTGGCCTCGGTCTTTTTCTAATCAAGCGCGAACTCCGCGGCGCACGCCTGCCTTCGTTTTCTCAGATCATCATTTGGGAGAAACTGAAGCCGATGCTGGCATTGAACCGGGACATCATGATCCGGTCCATGGTGATGCTGTTTGCTTTCGGCTTCTTTACCTCTCGCAGTGCTGCTCAGGGAGAAGTGGTGCTTGCCGCCAATGCTGTGCTTGAGAAGTTCATTCTAATCGCAGCCTTCTTTCTGGATGGTACGGCATCAGCTGCAGAACAGGTGATTGGGCAGGCAATCGGGGCCAAACAGCGGACTGCCTTTCGCAAAGCACTACGGCTGTCCATCGGCTGGGGCTTTGGGCTTTCCTTTGGTGCGGCAGTCGTGTTGTGGGTGGCTGGCGGACCAGTTATTGACCTGCTGACAACCCATACAGAGGTGCGAGAAACAGCGCGTACCTATATGATCTGGGCTGTACTGACGCCGATCATTGGCACACTGGCCTTCCAGATGGATGGCGTATTTATTGGCGCGACATGGTCTCAGGACATGCGGAACTCTGTTGTGGTCTCCACCATTCTGTTTCTTGCCAGTTATTACCTGCTTTATCCGCTCTACGGAAACCACGGCCTGTGGTTCTCATTGCTGGTGTTCTTCGGCGCGCGTGGTTTGACCCTTAGTTATCTCTGTGTGGTTCGCGAACGCCAGTATTTTGGTGCTCTCCAAAAGGCATAATTTCAGGACTTCCTTTGCTAAAGAAAGCTTGTCTTGCCCGATATGCATACCCGGGCAAGACGCAAGTCGCATGCTAAGCAATGTCGATGGTGACTTTGCCCATGTGCTGTGCCTGATCCATGTAGGCATAGGCCTCGTTGATCTGGGACATGGAGAAAGACTTGTCTATGAGCGGTTTGATCTGGTGCTTAGAAACAAACGCGCACAGGTTTTCAAAATAAGCGCGGGAGCCGACCAGAACACCTGACAGCGAGGAGTTCTTTAGAACCAGCTGACTGATGTTCTCAGGGGCGTGAGCCCAACCTGTCAGAACGCCTACCTGCGTGATCAAGCCATGAGCGGCTACGGCACGTATGGATCGCTCCAATGTGTCCTTACCGCCAAGGTCCAGGACCACGTCAGCGCCATGCCCATCTGTCAGTTTTCTCAGTTCGACATCCCAATCTGGTGTTGTTTTGTAGTTGATGGTTATGTCTGCTCCCATCTCCTTTGCTTTCTCCAGCTTTTCATCAGAGGAGCTGATGAGAGCAACACGGGCGCCAAACGCTTTGGCGAGTTGTAGAGCAAAGATTGCAACACCGCCTGTACCTTGTATCAGGACAGTTTCCTCTGGCCGCAACATACGATGTTGCTCAAAAAGGGCGTGCCATGCTGTGACGCCAGCGCAAGGGAGTGTTGCTGCGTCCTGAAAGCTCATATGATCTGGTACGCGTACAAGAGTGTCCTGATGAAACTTCGCTTGCTCTCTTAAGACACCCGGCTGTTCAGCTGAGCTGATTGCAGATGAGAGGGCATGTGGCTGGAAAGGCCCCTCCAGCCAATCCTGAAAGAAAGTCGGCATGACACGGTCTCCAACAGACCACTTTGTAACCTGCTCACCCACTGCGATAACTTCCCCTGCCCCATCGGACAAAGGCACAAGATCCGCAGGCATTTCGCCGTACTGACCTTTTCGGATCATCTGATCTCGTGCGTTCAAGCTTGCGGACTGCAGGGCAATCTTCACTTCAAATGGCCCGAGCGGGTCTGCCGGGAACATGTGGGGTGCGAATGAGCTTTCGTTTAAAACTATGCCTTGGTGATGATTTTGCGCATGATGAGGAGTGGTCATTGAATGATCTCTTATTGAAAAGGGATGGGGCTGCTCGTGGCAGCCTTTAAGATTTTCTTGAATTGATGCGCCTGATCTCACTACGCGGGCAACGAGGGCTCCTTCGATTGGTTTGAAAAGGAGGGAGATCAGGCACACAGCCGCTTTTAGCTGGCGAGTTTACTTGCAATTCTCGCAACATGACGGCCCTGATCTCGGGCCAGTTTCAACTCATCCTCGCTTGGCTGGCGAGAGCCATCCGGGCCTGCAATGGTGCTGGCACCATATGGGGACCCACCACGCACTTCAGTGATCTTGGCAAGTTCCGGACTGGAATACGGAAGGCCGACAATCATCATGCCGTGGTGGGCCAGAGTCGACCAGAAGCTGGTTATGGTTGTCTCGTTACCACCGCCTGTTCCGGTGGATGTAAACACCGAGCCAACTTTGCCAATCAGGTTACCAGCAGCCCATAATCCTCCGGTTTGATCCAGAAAATTACGCATCTGCGATGCCATGTTGCCAAAGCGTGTGGGGGTTCCAAAGATGATGGCATCATAGTCTGCCAGCTCACCGGGCTGTGCAATGGGTGCCATTTGATCCAGCTTGAAGTGACCGTTTACAGCAACCTCTTCAGGCACAAGTTCCGGCACGCGTTTCACGACCACAGTCGTTCCGGCGACGTCTTCAGCCCCCTCACGGATGGCCTCTGCCATTGTTTCGATGTGGCCGTAGCTTGAATAATATAAAACGAGAACTTTGGTCATGGGTCTTCCTTCGTGTTGTTCTTAAAGCGAAGGTAGAGCACCACGGGGAATGAACAATATTACATTATATAGATTGTCTGTTCATTAAATATTGACAGTCAAAGGAGATTTCATACCGGTCCGAGGGAAGGCAAATATCTTTGGCTGGTGTTTTCACACGGAAAAGGCCGAACTTCCCCGAAGCCCGGCCCCCTTTACCGATATGAGTGCGCCTTTAGCTCTCCAGCGATTTATCTGCCCAGATGTCATTGTCGATGCCGACAAGTTCCTGCAAGTTGGCAACACCGCGTGCGGCGACCAGACGCGACAGATGATGATTGATCTTCTTCACCAGCGTTTGCCCCTCATAGACCATGCCGGAATAAAGCTGGATCTGGTTTGCGCCTGCGAAGATCTTTGCAGCTGCTTTTTCTGGTGTGTCTACACCGCCTACTCCAAAGAGCGGTAGATCGGGGCCAACTGCGCGTCGGGTTTTCGCCAAAGCGATGGTGCTGCGCTCAAACAGGGGTGCGCCTGACAGGCCACCTGCTTCCTTGGCCTGCTTCTGATCCTTCAGCGTGGATGGGCGGGCGATGGTGGTGTTGGAGACAATCATGCCATCAACTTGGCTGGTCAGGACGACTTCTGCAATTTCCTTGAGCGCCTCGTCGGTCACGTCTGGGGCGATTTTGAGCATGACGGGCACCTTACGGCCCAGGCGGTCTTCTTGCTCGTTGCGCGCTTTCATAATGGCGGTGAGCAGATGCCCCAGTGCATCCTTCTCCTGCAAGTCTCGCAGGCCGGGTGTGTTAGGAGAGGAAATATTGGCAGTCAGGTAATCCGCCAGTTCTGCAAAGCGCTTTACACCCAGAACATAATCCGCAACACGATCCTCTGAAAGCTTGTTGGCGCCAACGTTGATGCCAAGCACTCCCGGTGTTCGGCCTGCTTTGCGGATGCGCTCGTAGACGACATCATGGCCGTCATTGTTGAAACCATAACGATTGATCACGGCGCGGTCTGCACTCAGGCGAAAATTCCTGGGCTTTGGATTACCTTCCTGCGGCAGAGGGGTGACCGTTCCCACTTCTACATGACCAAATCCAAGTTTCATCAGTGGTGCAATGGCTTCGGCATTTTTGTCGAAACCTGCTGCCATGCCCACCGGATTCTTGAAAGTCAGATCGCCCCACTTGTATTCGAGGGTCTTGTCCTCGATCTGGCCGAATGTTGGCGCGAGACCTGAGGCCAGCATCTTGATGGTTGCGTTGTGGGAGGTCTCCGGGTCCAGACAATGCAGTGCCCTGATACCGACTTTGTTTATGAGGTTTTCAATCGACATTTACAGCTCCGGAAACTCGTGATTGCCATTTGCATCTAATGGCAAAGGTTTGACCCATATAGCTTTGGAGGCGGGAAACTTGCCATAGAGATGCGGAAAAAGCGTTCCCCCCCGGGAGGCTTCCCACTTCATTTGCTCTGCAGGGAAATCTTCGCTTTCAACGGCAATCAGCAGCAAGTCGGTTTGTCCCGCAAAGTACAGCGCTGCTGTTTCTTTCACGGTCTCGGCGCTGGAAAAGTGGATATAACCATCGGCCAGATCGATCGGTGCACCCGCAAAGAAACTGGCTGCTTCAGCTTCTTGCCAAAGCGCCCTGGGGGCGATCTTGAATATGAGGGACATGGGACTTGCCTTTCAGGAGAGACGTCTACTCAACTGAAGTCATGCTCTTACATCCACAAATCAGTGGCTGGCAACCCCTCTCTTTCGTCTAGAGCTTGCAATAGGAGTTTATTCACCACATACAAGATTTCTTTGAGATGCGGCCGCAGTTGGCTTTTCTGATCTTATCTGCGGTCGTTTCAGGTGACGCCATTGCTGCCGCAGGAGGATATATGCTGGATCACGAACACCTTTGGGCCGCACTTGATAAGCTGGCTGCGCAGCATCAACTGACGCCCTCAGGACTGGCGCGCAGAGCTGGGCTTGATCCGACCTCTTTCAATCCTTCCAAGCGGTTCGCTGCAGATGGTCGTCCGCGTTGGCCTTCCACAGAGTCGCTTGCCAAGGTGCTGGAAGTCACCCAGATGCCTTTCTCGGACTTTGCCGCTTTGCTGCAAGATAAAGCAGAGATCTCAAGTACACATTTCAGGTCTTTTCCAGCTTTTCTGTGCACGAGTGATGAGTTGAGGGAGGTTGATCCGCAGCAGCTTTCCGATTTTCAGTTGGATAAATTCTGCGATAGCTTCATTTTTCCCAGTTCTCAGAGTGAGAAATTCTTCGCGCTTGAAGTTTCGAGTAATAGTTTTGAACCATACTACAGGGAAGGACAAATTCTCATCGTCTCTCCCGAGACTTCTTTGCGGCGGCATGATCATGTTTTGATAGCAACCAAATCCGGAGATCTTCATTGCGGTGCTTTGCAACGGCAAACAAACGAGCGCATTGAATTTCGGCGGGACACTCCTGACGATAAGCCAAGGGTGGTTCAGGTTGCAGATCTGGTTTGGGCAGCAAGAATTTCATGGGTGAGCCAATAAGCAAACAGGGCGCTTATGCGGATTACCAAGACCACAAGTATTCTTTTTGGAGCTTTGCTTCTTGGAGCCGGGTTTTATGCGCTGACAGAGTACAATGCAGCGACAGCCCTGCGTGGGAATGCGCGCACATTGTACCGCCCTTCCTCGTTTCCTGTTGAGCATAAGCCGACAGCAGAAGAGAAGCAGCGAGAGCTGGCTGCGCTTGAAGCTGCCCGTGTTGCAGCTGAGGCAAAAATTCCCAAGACACCGCCCAAGCATCCTCAAACACTTCGCAATGTTGGCGGCAGTCGCACGCCCCCTCCTCCTGTAACGACGCAGCTCCAACGCGTTGCACATGTGAAAGTACCTCGCAAATCCAAGCAGCCTCCTCCGAAGGAACTCGTGCTGTATCGCCCTGTTGCCGTTGACGGTGCAACTCTAAGTGATAAAAATAAGAGAATATCCCTTCATCACATTCAGCCTGTACCGCTCAGCACAACATGCCCCAGTGAAGATGGTGAAAGATGGCCGTGCGGTATCAGAGCACGGACGGCTTTGCGTGCTTTTATCCGCCAGAAGCGTGTCACCTGCTCAGATATGAAATCAGTGCAAACAGATGAATATGCTGCTTCCTGCAGTGTGGGCAAACATGATCTTGCCACTTGGCTGATTGAAAATGGTTGGGCCAAGGCTGAACGGGATGCGCCAGTTTCACTGAAAGAGATCGCGGCACGGGCTCGGCGGTCTGAGCAAGGCATCTGGCGTTCCAAGCTGGTTCAGCTGAGCGAGGATGAAACCGCAACACTGGTAAACTCCTGGGAGGAGCTGGATGATGACAGCACCTCAACCACACCGCTGGTGATGGAAGGAGAGCCTGCAATAATCTGGCGTCCACGCAACAGCGCGGCTGCGGAGACGTCTGCCACCGAATAATTCATTTTTTACAGGGCCTTGGAGAATAAAAACATAATGTCAGGGTTTTGGAATACACTTAAACGAGAGGCCTGCTTTCTTGCAGGTGCAGCAACCACAGCCTTCTTCTTTCTGGCTGGGGCGGATCTCTTATTGCCCACCTCCGGTCTCTTTGTGCAGATGTTCTGTTTCATCTGGCTTTTCGGTGTCATGCTGTGGTGCGCCTTTGGCGTGGTGCGCCATGCAGACTGTCTGGCCGTCATTCTTGGTGAGCCCTATGGAACGCTGATCCTGACGCTCTCGGTGATTGGCATTGAGGTCTCTCTGATCGTTTCCATTATGCTGACAGGTGGGACGAATGAGCCTCTGGCCCGGGATACGATGCTGGCGGTGCTCAATATCGTGCTGAATGGCATGGTGGGCATCAGTCTGCTTCTGGGAGGGCTCAAGTACGGAGAACAGCCTTTCAACACACAGGGCGCCCGCTCTTTCCTTTCAGTCCTTATTCCACTCGCGACTTTTTCTCTGATCCTTCCCCGCTATACGACCTCAACGGCTGACCCTTCTCTTTCGACGGGACAGCAGATCTCATTTGCGGTGATGATCAGCCTGCTCTATGCGATCTTCCTTGCCACTCAGAGCATCCGGCATAAG
Organism: Pseudovibrio sp. Ad26; assembly: GCF_001623285.1. Classification (NCBI taxonomy): domain Bacteria; kingdom Pseudomonadati; phylum Pseudomonadota; class Alphaproteobacteria; order Hyphomicrobiales; family Stappiaceae; genus Pseudovibrio; species Pseudovibrio sp. Ad26. The sequence continues at coordinate 383,021 of NZ_LMCE01000047.1, read as the reverse complement.
TCTTTCTTCATTCAGCCTAAACCACACTCTGGTGTGGCTCTGTCCTTCCTGATGGCGAAGGATGAAGCGGAAGACGATAAGCATGCTCACGATGATGATGATCATCATGATCTGGAGATCTATTCAACCAGCTATCACGCGATCTTCCTGATCCTGACCATGCTGCCGATTGTTCTGCTTTCCAAAAAGTTCGCGGTGCTGGTGGACTTTGGCATTGCCAGCTTTCATATGCCTGCTGCGTTTGGTGGTGTTCTCGTTGCGCTTCTGGTTCTTACTCCTGAAGGCTTAGGCAGCTTCCGTGCGGCACTCTCAAACAGGTTACAACGCTCCGTGAACATCTGTCTTGGATCAGCTCTGGCGACCATCGGTTTGACTGTCCCGGCTGTTCTGATCGCAGCCGGGATCTTTGACATTCACATTGTGCTGGGTGTGAAGGATACGGACATGATCCTGCTCCTCCTGACACTCATTTTGAGTATGATCACGTTTACCGGCAGTCGAACGAACGCCCTACAGGGCGCTGTCCATCTGGTGTTGTTTATCTTCTACTTCATTCTGATCTTCCAGCCCTAGCAGATCACGCTCAACCAACTCGTTGATCACATGATCCACCCAGTGCTGATTACCAATCGGCGCTGCGTGGATTCCGTCCTCGCAGAAGCCCTCAGCCGTGATCCCCGGAGTGACGGAGATAGCAATGGCACCGCGCTCATGGCACAGCTGTGTACCGACACGATTGATCATCTGTCGGCGAGGTTCCAGAACAGCACCTAATCCCCACGAGAGCGCGGGCACGTTCATTGGTGACATGAGGTTGGACCAGTAAATCCGGGCATGAGGGTACTTGCTACGCAATGCATAAATCAGCTCGCCGAACCCTTTCTTCCAGGCTTTGCCAGAGCGGAAGTTCTTCAGGTCATTAAAACCGATACTGATGTAAATGTGTGTGTAATCGGCGTGCGGCAGATTGGGGACGACCACATCACGGATTTGGCTGGAGGTTGCAGAGTTGTTGCCAGCAGCCCGCCATTTAACAGGCCGTCCGGATACCCCTGCCATTTTGTGAGCCATCTTACAGGTCAAGCCATTTGTCGTGTGGTCCAGCCCCACTCCAGCAACGGAGGAATCGCCAACAACAAGCAGATTGATCAACTGGCCCTGACCGGGAACCGCACCAAATTGCGGTCCTGGTGCTGGTGACAGCCTTAGGGAGTTAGCACGGGCACGCAAGCCTTCGAAAATGTAGACGGGTAAAAGCGCCCAAGTTAGCCAGCTAGGAAAAGACATTAAAAAAGCCCCCTCGTTTGAGGGGGCTAATTCATCACGCTGCAAGCTCTCCTGCAAGTGCTTTTGCAATCAAACTACGAGTTTCCGGAATACCGTAGAGGGCGATAAAGGAACCAAAGCGTGGACCTTTCTCCTGACCCAGAAGTACTTGATAAATCGCAGAGAAAAAGGTCTGCGTGACACCAGGGCGTCCATCTGGACCCGGCTTTGCGGTGTTCTGGTAACGCTCAATATTACGACCAATGTCGTAAATTGCGTTTTGGATATCGCCGCCGTCAGTCTCTGCTGGAAGGCCAGCGAGCACTTCATCCAGCTTGGTGAGCATTTCTGTCTCAACTTCATCAGCTGCTTTGAACTTCTTCGTTGGCTTCACGAAGTCGTCGTAGTAGCGGATGGCGTAGCCAACCAACTCATCCAACATCTTATGTGTTGCAGCAGAAGAGCCCGGTGCGTAGCGGGAGATGAACGCCCACAGCACGTCCTTGTTCTCTGCGTTAGATGCAGACACCAGGTTGAGCAGCATTGCGAAGGAGATCGGCATCTCTTCTTTTGGCGGAGTGCCGTAGTGAATGTGCCAGACCGGGTTCATCAGCTTCTGCGCTGCATCCATGTTGTCGAACTTGGACAGGAAGGTGCAGTACTCATCAACCGCTTTCGGGATGACGTCAAAATACAGCTTCTTCGCAGTTTTCGGCTTCTGGAAGTTGAACAGGGACAGGCTTTCCTGATTGGCGTACTGGAGCCACTCTTCCATGGTCAGGCCGTTGCCTTTAGACTTGGAGATTTTCTGGCCTTTGTCGTCCAGGAAGAGCTCGTAGTTGAAGCCTTCCGGAGCAGGACCGCCCAGAGCTTTACAGATCTTGCCAGACAGGTTCACACTGTCGATCAGATCCTTACCAGCCATTTCATAGTCGATGCCCAGCGCGTACCAACGCAGCGCCCAGTCAGCTTTCCACTGACATTTGACGTTGCCGCCTGTCACCAGAACTTCAACACGCTCTTCAGTCTCAGGGTCAATGTAAGTCACAGTGCCTTTTTCGACATTGCGATCCACCATTGGCACCTGCAGCACAATACCTGTGCGCGGGCAAAGCGGAAGAAATGGAGAGTATGTGGCCTGACGCTCTTCACCCAATGTTGGAAGAATGATCGCCATGATCTTGTCGTAGACTTCCAGCATGCGCAGGAGCGCTTTATCGAACACACCAGACTTGTAGTAGTCGGTAGAAGACACAAAGTCATACTCGAAGCCGAACTTATCCAGAAACGCCATGAGCTTTGCGTTGTTGGCCGCTGCAAAGCTTGGGTATTCGTTGGAGAATGGATCCGGCACGCTGGTCAGTGGCTTGCCAAGAAATGACGCCATCATCTCCTGATTAGGCACGTTGGTTGGTACTTTGCGGAAGCCGTCCATATCATCTGAAAAGCAGATCAGTTTGGTCGGGATCTTGTCTTCTGTCAGCACACGAAAAGCGGTGCGCACCATGGTGGTGCGTGCAACTTCGCCAAAGGTGCCCATGTGCGGCAGACCAGATGGACCATAGCCGGTCTCGAACAAGACCGGCCCGGTCTTGGGTTTCTTCTCCAACCGTTTGACCAGTTTGCGTGCTTCTTCAAACGGCCAGGCTTTAGATACCTGTGCCGCCTCGATAAGTTCTGGGCTGAGATCGAGTTGAGGCAAACTGTTCATAGACATGGATTTTGAGATCCGTATTTGGAGATTAAATTGTAACTGAGTTTCGCTTTCTTCAGCAGGATTTAATGCCGGAAAGCTGCGCGAACTTATGTAAAACTAGCGCCCGCGTCAATGACAGTTCTCGGGTTTTCGGCTCTACCCCCTTGTATGAGGCCGGAAGCCCCCTTACCTTTGCAGTCATTAGCCGCCGCCAGACAATTTGGCAGAGCGAAAAACTAAAGCAAACCAAGAGGCAAAGCTTTTCGCTTTGGGGAGATATGGGTACAATAGATAGATTACTGAGCGTAGAAGAAGCCCTCATTCATGTGATGGTGATGGTTTCCGCCGCAGATAGCGCAATGAGCGATGCTGAGCTTCGCCAGCTTGGCGATATTGTGGGCATTCTCCCTGTCTTCAAAGATTTTGACGACAATAACCTGATCAAGATTACCCAGCAGTGCGCTGAGCGTCTTTCTGGCGAAAACGGCATGAACACAACGCTGGCACTTGTGGCAGAGTCTTTGCCAACCAAATTGCATGACACGGCTTATGCTCTTGGTGTTGAAATTGCTGCGGCTGATTTGCGAGTTAGCCCTGAAGAAGTGCGTATGTTGCAGTTGCTGCGCGACCACCTGAAGCTGGACAAGCTGACGATCGCAGCGATTGAGCGCGGCGCACAGGCCCGCTTCCGCACACAATAACTCAGTTCAATCTGATTGGCGGGCAGCGCGACTGCCCGCAATCCTACTCTTTGCGCTGCAAGACATTGTCTGCAGCTGTTAATGCACAGTCTTGACCATATCCGGCAGATCCAGCGAGAAGGCTGGTATCTTCACCGCGAAGGACTCCCCCTTTTCAGTTTGCATGCGGTAGTTGCCCGTCATGATGCCTGAAGGGGTATTGAGTGGACAGCCGGACGTGTACTGAAACGACCCACCGGGTTCTATGACTGGCTCCTCACCAACCACACCTGCCCCGTTGACTTCCTGCGTGTTGCCGTTGGCGTCGATAATATGCCAGTGGCGAGAGCGCAGTTGGATGGTATCAGAACTCAGGTTCTCAATTGAGACCGTATAGGCCCAGAAGAACTGCTCATCTTCGGGAGTGGACTCCTCAGCAAGATAATACGGTTCGACAGTGATCTGTATATTTCGGGTAACGGCACGATACATAGCACAACCCATTTCTAAGGAAAATTCCACTGCAAATACAACAGCAGTACGCATCCTATTTTTAATAAGTCTAGCCTTTTCACCCTGATCTTCGCAAGAGCAGCGATCTCACACCGAAGGATCTGGGTGGTTCAAAACCATATGTCGAACCATAAAAACGCGAGAAATGGCCGAAAGTGTGCAGATCGCAGCAAAAGTCCACGCAACCCATGAGAAGTAAGTGGGGAACAAGCAAAATGCGACGAAGACACCAATGGTTTCAAAGCCTTCAGCGAGCCCTCCCAGATAATAGAAGGATTTCTTGCCACGTAGTGAGGTTTGCATGCCCAACTTCTGTGCCAGTGTTGCGAATGCAAGGAAAGTGGAACCGTTAATGTAAAAGCTGAAAAGTAGGGCTGCCGCGGCCAGAGCGTTCTGATCAGGCGCGACAAATGCAAAGGCCAGTGGAATTGCACCATAAAAGATGAAGTCGAATGTGATGTCGTAAAACCCGCCGAGATGCGTGGAACCGACCGCTCTGGCGATGGCTCCGTCCAAGCCGTCAGCAAAGCGATTGAGCAAGATAAACAGCAAGGCTGTGTTGTATTGCCCTGCGGCCACCGCCGCCGCCGCCGCAAGGCCAAACCCAAGTCCAACCAAGGTCACTGCATTTGCAGTAATTCCCAGATCTGCCAGCGCTTTTCCCATTCTATTGAGAGGTGGGTCTATATAGCCGCGGAGTTTTGCATCAAACATATCGTATCCTATCAGATATGCTTTTCGTCTTAGGGCTTTTTTTCCAAGGTGCCTATAACAGCTCGCTCGCAATCCACACGCGCAGTGATCAAGATTACTTCATCAGAACTTGATCACGCGCTTAGGAATTGGCGTCTTGATCATTAAACTAGGCATTTCTGCTGAAAGCCGCGCTAATCGCGTTTCCTCCGCAGTCTTTCAAGTTCATCCAACAGATCAAGTTTCACGTCTTTTAGCTCGTTCAAGATGACCCGGGTCTCTTCATGCACGTTGATACGATCTTGCTCAATATCCTTATCGTGCTCCTGCTGCATCGCTGCAACGATTATACCGATAAACAGGTTTAGAACGGTGAAGGCGGTGCACAAGATGAAAGGAATGAAGAACAGCCAGGCATTGGGAAAGACCTCCATAACGGGTCTGACAATCCCCATACTCCAGCTTTCCAGTGTCATGATCTGAAACAGTGAGTAGGCAGAGGCTCCTATTGAGCCGAACCATTCAGGAAACACCAAGCCATATAGGCGCGTGGCCATTACGGAGAAGACATAGAAAACGAGCGCCATGAGCAGGACGATTGAGCCCATGCCCGGAAGTGCGAGGATCAACCCACCAATGACACTTCGCAGAGACGGGACAACCGAAATAAGCCTCAAAATCCTCAGGATCCTGAGTGATCGCAGAATGGTTGCCGGACCTGTTGCCGGAATGACTGCAATCGTGATGATGAAGAAGTCGAAGAGGTTCCACGGCCCCCGAAAGAAACGCGGACCAAACGCGATGATACGCAGTGTCAGCTCAACAACAAAAATCACCAGGATGAATTCATCAAGAAAGCGCAGGATAGGCCCATACTTGGCAATAAGCATCTGGCTTGTATCCAAGCCAAGAACAATAGCGTTTAACGCGATTATACTTATGATTGTGTATTCCCATTGGCGGCTTTCAATGATGGATCGCAACTTCGCCCGCATTTCGACACTTGTCCTCACACTTCGAATTTGGGCCCACCCTAAGTAATTATCTGATGATTTCAAGTTGAAAGGGGGCCGCAAAATAGTGACTGCTATAAGTGAAGAAAACGCCAAGAACTTCAGGGAGTAAAGCCAAAACAACACTACCAAGTTTAACTTATAGTTTTCATAGGCTTGATAATTTCCACAAGAGCTAACAAAAAATTGCATAAATTTTGTAGAAATCGCGAGTATTGCTCAACACCAGAGCCGAAACCTCCTGAATATATGATCTGAAGAGTTAAAAGGCTGAGGTTAACACCCGTCAAATGCAGCCGGCTTGAATCCTGCAATTGCAGCTTCCCCCTCTCCTCACGCCGGTTTGGCACATGGATGCTTTTGCTTAGGGCATTCTCTGCAACTCATAAGACTCTTTATGCCTATGGACAGATACAACCCAAGCTATTCCAAGAAGCGGCAGAGAGGCTTCCTGAGGGCAGCGCGCCAAATTCTGGTTTAGGTGCGCAAGATGCACCACTGTGTTGCACAAAGGCCACCGCCTCAGTCTTGAGAATGCTCTCTAAGTCAATTCTGGTGTTTTCTTATGAGAAGCCTTACGGTTTCGTCTCAGCTTCGCAACATCTTGCCGTAAAGTCCTGAGCTCTTTCATGATCGCACTTGCTTCCATTCGCACATAATGGTGATGCTCCTCCACATCCCTTTCATGCTCTTCCTCCATTGCTGCAACAATGACACCGATGAACAAGTTCAGCACTGTTAGTGCGGTGGTCAGGATGAACGGTATGAAGAACAACCAGGCATTTGGATAGACATCCATGACGGGGCGGACAATTGCGTCGCTCCACCCCTCCAATGTCATGATCTGAAATAGAGAATAAGCGGAGGCTCCGATCGTTCCAAACCATTCCGGAAAAGTCTCACCATAGAGCTGCGTCGCCATAACGGAGAACACATAGTACACCAGAGAGAGAAGCAACATGATTGAGCCCATCCCTGGTAATGCTAGAACCAGCCCTCCGATCACGCGCCTCAGCGAGGGGACAACTGAGATGAGACGCAGAACACGAAGGATTCTCAGTGACCGCAGTATGGCTGCTGGGCCGGTGGCCGGAGTAAGCGCAATGCTTACGATAAAGAAATCGAAGAGATTCCAAGCTCCTTTGAAAAAGCGTAAGCCATATGCAAACACGCGAAGGGAGATCTCAATCACGTATATGCCCACTACGATGTCATCCAATGTGCGGAGTATTGGGCCGTAATGTTGTTGAACAATCTGGCTGGTTTCCACCCCTAAAGTTATCGCATTTAGGGAGATGATAGATATGATTGTGTATTCCCAAGCCTTACTTTCGATGATCGCACGAAGTTTTTCTCGCATCGTCCATGTACCGAGACATTACGTTAGGGAGTGGCAATTAAAACTCCGAAACCAGCTGTTTTTATGTTTCGGCAATAACCAACTCAGAAAAACACTAGGAAAGAGAACAGTTCATTATTCTTGGGTCTAAAAATATACTTCACTCTTAGATAACTCCAATTTCTACCAGGATTTTTGTATCCGTCGTGCGAGTTTAAGAACCAATATGAAAGACTGGTCGGCGGAAAGTAACCGTAACGATGACGACTTGAGGGCGAGTATCAAATGGTAAAAACGACGAAGGATGACATAACCCGGTTTGTCATTGCCCAGGACCCGGTATTTTCAGAAGTGGTACAGGAGCTATCACAAGGTCAGAAAACTTCGCACTGGATCTGGTTCATCTTTCCTCAATTACGTGAACTGGGTCGTTCTTCAACCGCACATTTCTTTGGCATTGCCGATCTTGAAGAAGCTCAGCGATACCTTGCTTATCCTCTCTTGGCCTCGCGGCTGCGTGGATGCAGTGGGTTACTGCTCAAGCACACTGACCTCACTTCCAAGCAAATCCTTGGTGAAATCGACAGTTTGAAAGTACGCAGCTGTGCAACGCTCTTTGCATATGCTGCAGATGATCCAACAGTGTTTCATCAGCTGCTCGAGCAATTCTATCAGGGACAGCCGTGCGAACTCACCTTGGATGCTCTTAAGATGCCATGGAAGATCTAGTATCTCGGCAGTCCTATAATCTCTGAGCACTCTTCATTTTACCCCTCTGGCGCACAATACCGTGTTCCGTCTTTCGCCAGTAATGCGGTTTTATCGCGAACTCGATGAGAGCTTTGTAAGAGGCGATGCACCCAAGAACCCAATAGAGTGGGATACTTGCAATCTCCCAGGTTCGAGGGCGAAAGCCGCGCTTTGCACTGCCTTGTAAGACCGTGACAACAGAGCCGCCAAGACCAAAGAGGAAACAGAACATGGCATAGATGCTGAAAGCATCAAATGCTTGCATTCCGGTGCTATAATAATTCAGAGCAAGCTTTCCAAACATCCAAACTGTCCATGGTGCAGCCCATAGACACAGCATGCCGCCAAAGAATGTTAGGAGCAGCAAGGCAAAGTTTTTCAGGCCGAGCTGCTTGTAAGCCAACCTTGGATTGCGCAGATGAACGGCCAGCGTTTGTATCCATCCTTTGTGCCAGCGAGTACGTTGGTGTAGCCAAGCTTTGAGCGTAAGCGGCGCTTCTTCAAAAGTGGAGCTGTTTAGCGTACGTGTCTTAAATCCTTGCCGTGCAAATCTGACTGCCAGATCCGCATCTTCTGTCACGTTGAATGGATCCCACCCGCCAACTTTCCGCAATGCGCTGACACGGAAGTGGTTGGATGTCCCTCCCAGAGGCAGCAGAAGGTTTTTGCGAGACAGAAATGGCAGGAAGACATCGAAGAGTGCCGCATATTCAAAAGCGAACTGACGAACCAACCAACTTTCCTCAGCGTGATCGATGGACAATGCAGCCTGCAAGCAAGCAACATCTTGGCCCTCGAGAGCGAACTGGCAGATGGCTTTTTTCAGTTGCTGTGGCTCAGGCCTGTCCTCTGCGTCAAAAACCGTTACGAACTCACCTTTTGTCGCCGCAAGGCCAACGGAAAGCGCACGAGGTTTGGTCTGCGGTTTTCCGGGAGGTAGGATGATCATCCGCATCGACTTCTTCAGCAGTTTGCGGAGGTTTTTCTGTGTCAGCTCATCATCTTGTTCGACCAGAAAGATCACATCGAGCGCATCTTTCGGGTAATCCAACGCATCCAGCCCATCAACCAATTGGCGGCAGATTGCTGACTCTTTGTAAAGTGGGACAAGCACGGTGTAGTGCGGCCACTTTTCAAGCTTTGGGACAGTGAATTCTTGCCGGTCAGAATAGGTGAAAAAGGATGCAAGGCGCAGCAACCCAGTGACACCGAGTGATAAAGTCAGCAGAATAAGGAGGCCCCAGAACAATGCATCAAACGCGAAGCCAAGTGCTCCCAGAAAGATAATTGGAGAGACTGTCAGCAGCTTTCGCTGTGAAGGCAAAAAGCGATACACTGCCGACATTGAAACATCGTCTTGTGCCAATGCGTTGGCGCTGGCCGTCGTTACCGTCAACGCCTTTTGGTACTCCGGTGTCACCAGTACAATCTTGCTCGTGGCTTCATCGAAATAGCCTAGAGCTCGCTCAAAAGCCTCTAGCTGGTGCCCAAGTGGTGCTGCTGCGAAGACGACCTTTTGATTGAGGTCCAGTGCTGGAACAAACAAAATCCCTTCAGTCTCGAATGGTTTTAGCTTTTTATCAATTGGCGCAATAGCTGACAGGCTGCCATCAGACGCATAGCGGACATTCATTTTGCCGGAAATTCCCCAGTAGAACACTGAGGCATCGAGAAACCCTTGTTCAATCAGATAATTGCTGATGCACCTGTCTTCCGCCGTCATCCTGGACTTTGCAAAATCAATCAAGGCCTCGGAGCAATTGCATTGCAGCAGGACTTCTTGTTCCAACGCGTTTTTTAGACGCACAAATTCTGGAACATATTGGCCTTTGAGCGAAGGCTTGGAGATATTTTTAATAAGAGGTCCAGCACGTTCATGAGGCGTAGGATCATCGATGGATTGCTCTAGGGGAGTAATCGCTGTCATGCGGCTTCGCAGGGCTTGTCCCGCTTCAACCGAGCGTGCGCTTTCAATACAACCAATCGAAAGAGATAACGAACGTAGAGTATTGGCCTGTCGTACTGAGAAAGGCAGCCCATTACCTACTGATATCTCGGAGTATTCCTGACAGCCCTTTGATACCCCGGCCCTTGTTAATCTAGGAGGCTGATCTTCAGTTACGGGCCTTCCCCTTACGCAGACATTCACTTAGTATCTCCTTGAGAATTTCCCGTTAGGCTTACGCTCTGTTGCAAACTGGATTGGATAACTTTTGCGTTTCCCCGTATTCTTCATATTGCTGATTTTATGTAGTGCCCAGCCGCTCATTTTCGCGGCGTCAAATGCTATGGCACAGAATGCAAATGGCTCGGATAGCTGGGAGGTTTCCCAGAGCTCTCCATTGTTGGGAGGGGGAAACAGTGGCTCGGAAATTGGAGTAAAGTCCCGATCTGATCCGTCATCGGTCGTTATCCCTTTGTTTTCTGGCGGGCAGTCTGGTCTAGCGACAACCGGCAAGGCGCCGGAGCGGATCCGTTTCATTGCTGCAGATAACTTTCCACCCTTCATTTTTCGAGATAGTGAAGAGCGATTGATGGGGTACAACGTGGATCTTGCCCGCGAGATCTGTCAGAGCCTCAAGGCTGCCTGCAGTCTCAAGATCATTCCGTTTAACCACTTGGCCAATACGGTGTTTAATGGTGAGGCCGATGCTGTCATTGCCGGAGTGAGCATGACACCGGAAACACTTGAGAAACTGTCGTTTTCTCAGATCTACATGCGATTTCCAGGGCGCTTTGTCGTGGGCAGGAACAGCACACTGGAACCTCTGCCAGAAACATTGGGTGGAAAGCGCATTGCAGTTGTGGAAGGGTCGCGTCATGAAGCATTTTTGGAACGGTTCTTTACAGATGCAATTGCAGTCCCATTTGAAAATGAAGAGCTTGCCCGCAATGCTTTGTCCCGGTCAAATGTGGACGCTCTGTTTGGCGATGGGATGAGGCTGTCATTCTGGTTGGATACGCGCACTGCCGACGGTTGCTGCAAGTTTGCAGGGGGACCGTGGCTGGATCCGAGCTACTTTAGCGGTGGATTGGCGATTGCAACAAAGGCAGGCAATACCAAGATGTTGAATGCGATCAATCTTGGTCTTACCCGCCTTCAATCCAACGGTCGTCTCGGGGAACTCTATCTCAGATATTTCCCGCGTGGTTTCTTCTGATTATCCTTGTTTCGGCGTACCATCTTTATTGACACGGCTGGAAAGCCAACCTTGTACATGCGCTAAGGCCTTGAAGGGTAATAGCAATGACCAGCCCAACTGTCGTGGCTCTTTGCCCTGAAATTCACTCAGACCGAAGGTGATGTTTTCCTGACCGCCTTTGGGGTCATTCACATAAGTGGAGAACAAACGATCCCACCAAGGGAAGTTGAAGCCGTAGTTACTATCAGTTTCAATTGGACGGGTGGAATGGTGGATGCGGTGCATGTCTGGTGTCACGATCATCCAGCGCAAGATGCGGTCTGCTTTATCAGAGAGCTTGATGTTGGCGTGGTTGAACATGGCAGCTGCGTTGAGGACAACTTCAAAAATCACCACAGAGAGAACAGGTGCGCCGAGGAGTGCGACGACGATCACTTTCCAGAGCATAGAGACTGCAATTTCCAGCGGATGGAAGCGAAGAGCTGTTGTGACATCAAAGCGTGGATCAGTGTGATGAACCTTATGCAAATGCCATAGAAACGGGACTTTGTGGCTTGCGACATGCATGGCCCAGACCGCAAAATCGAGCGCGAAAAAGGCAATTATGCCCGCTATTACAGGGTCAATTGCCAGCCAGTGCGCGAGACCAAACCCCTCCACCTGTGCCCAGTAAGCTGTTGATACTGCTGCAAAAGGCAAAGCGAACCGTAGCATCAGAGTGTTGATTATCGACAGGAGAAGGTTGGTTGACCATCGCCGTGGCCGCTCCTGGCTCTCCGAACGCCTTGGAATAAAGATTTCCAAGAATGCGAACACTAAGAATGCGCCCGCAAATATTCCCAGGCGAATGACGCCTTCTTCCATGATGAGTTCCGTTCAATTAGTGCGCATCTTCTACGCATTTATATTAGTTAATTTGAATATGGTGCTTATTGAAGACGGGGACAAGTAAATTTCCTGTCACTTTTGTCGTGAAAGAGGCGCTAAAATAGCTTCATGACTGAGATTTTATGGACACGTCCTGAAGGTGAGTGCCATGGCACTCTTGTGTTGGCTCATGGTGCGGGTGCACCGATGGATGCCAATTTTATGAACCGGTTTGCGGAAGCTGCGGCTGCGAATGGCATTGCTGTTGCGCGGTTTGAATTTGCTTACATGGCGAGGCGCCGGGAGACAGGCAAGAAGGCTCCTCCTCCGCGGGCGGACAAACTCATTGGCGAATTTCAGAGCGCTATGCAGGATATTCTTGAACAAACTCAAGGCCCTGTCCTGATTGGTGGCAAGTCCATGGGTGGGCGCGTTGCAGCTATGCTGGCGGGTGGAGAGAGCCTGCCGAAGCGTATTGCCGGTGTTGTTTGTCTTGGGTATCCGTTTCATACAGAAGCGAAGAAAGAGCTGGCGGACTGGCGGCTTGAGCCGTTGCAGAAATCCACTCGTCCTATCTTGATTACGCAGGGTGATCGGGATCAGATGGGGCATCAGGCTGAGGTGGAAGCTGTTGATTTACCTGAGTTTGTTCGGCTTTTCTGGTTGGAGGATGGAAACCACGACCTTGCCCCGCGCGGAGCTTCTCCCGCGACCTGGAAAGGCAATATTGAACAATCTGCCAGAGAGACCGCAGAGTTCTTTAAGTCGCTGATTTCCTGATAGTATTTTGCCCTGCACCTTGTTGTGCAGGGCTTTTTTTATTCGATTTATTGCGGAGTGGTTGAAGTGAGTGATGCTGTTTGGACGGCGCGTCAAAGCGGTTGGGTTCCCAAGTCGGATGATGCGCGGACACCCTATGACGTGGATTATGCCCGCATCGTTCATTCTCATGCCTTTCGCCGCTTGCAGGGGAAAACCCAGATCCTCAATCTGGGTGATAGCGACTTTTATCGCACTCGCCTGACACATACGCTGGAAGTGGCGCAGATTGCTTCGGGCATCACTCGGCAGTTCCGAGCGTTCTTCAAAGATCATCCGGCTTACGATTACATTCCTGAGGAAAGCCTCGTAAAGACAATCAGTTATTGCCATGACATCGGGCATCCACCTTTCGGGCATGGGGGTGAAGTAGCGCTGAATTACTGCATGCGCGATGCTGGTGGCTATGAGGGCAATGGCCAGACCCTGCGCATTGTTTCAAAGCTGGAGAAGATGTCGGAGAAGCATGGGGCTGATCTGACGCGGCGGGCATTGCTTGGCATGATGAAGTATCCAGTGGCGTTCTCAAAGGTCCATAATCCTGAGTTATCCCCGCGGCTTAACCCCAATACCTCTGCAGTGAGCCTGATTGATCGCAAGCGTTCTGCTCCGCCAAAATGCTTCATGGATGGGGAACAAGAGATTGTCGATTGGGTGCTGGAACCACTCTCTGAGCGAGACCGCTCGCTGTTCTGCAGTTTTGAATCCAAGAACGGCAAGCACGGAAAATCCCGTTTTAAATCATGGGATTGCTCCATCATGGATCTGGCTGATGACATTGCCTATGGGGTCCATGATTTTGAAGATGCAATTGCTTTGGGGCTGGTTCGGGAAGAGCAGTTCCGGGAGGATATCTCTGCAGACGTTTGCGCGGCATTTTTGGATGATCTGATTGAGAGCAATCCGGAGAAGTATTCTGGCAATGCCTATGAACAGATGATTGCAGGGCTGTTCGGCAATGCTAATCGGCGAAAGCAGTTCATCGGAAAGCTGGTTCACTTCTTCATTGTGGCTGTTCAGATCAAGGCGCAGGAGGCTTTCAGCGAACCTCTTTTGAAGTACAAGGCTGTTCTGCCGGAGGGACATGCCCAGGTGCTGGATGCGCTGAAAGGCTTTGTGTTTGAACGGGTAATTCAGGCACCGAATGTTCAACATCTTGAGTTCAAAGGGCAGACTATGGTGGTGGCTGTCTTTGAGACGCTCATGAGCGAGCCCAAGGCGTTCTTACCGGAAGAGGTTTACGCAGACTTCGTTGAGACTGAAGACGGTTCACGGATCGTCTGTGATTACGTTGCCAGCATGACCGACATGATGCTCCTAAAAACCTACGACCGGTTGTTCAGCCCACGCATGGGATCGATATTCGACCGCGTTTAGTCAAGGTTCTCATTCAATATCAACGAGTTAAAGAAAAACGCTGCCAGAGATTTTCTGGCAGCGTTTTTTTGTGCGTTGGTTTGCGTTTTTTACGCTTTTCCTGAGCTGTTGTGTCATTCAGCATTCATGTTCATTCACACTGCCTGCCACAACTTTTTGTCTGAGCGAATTCTTGTCGCTTGATTGAATCCAATCAAGCGGAACGCGCTTTAATCCTCGAACACTTTGTTCGCGTCCAGCTCATAATCTTTGGAGCAGAAGTCGCACTTGATGTGGACGGTTCCTTCCGCCTTCATCTCAGTTTTGTCTGCCTCAGAAAAGTTCTGCATCATGGCGGTGATCTTTTCTTCCGAGCAGGTGCATTTATCTGCCATCAACTGCGGGGAGAAGACGGATGCACCACGTTCGTGGAACAAGCGGTACAGAAGACCTTCGACAGTCAGGCTTGGATCGATGAGCTCATCATCTTTTACGGTCTCGACCAGCGAGCGCGCTTCGACCCATGCGTCGTCTTCGTCAATCTCGTGAGCTTCATGTCCTTCCGGTGCGTCGCCCGGATGGATGTCAGCCTGTTTGAGGCGATCCAGAGACTGAGGCAGGAACTGAACCATGATGCCGCCAGCAGCCCAGGAGTGATCAGCGCCACCCTCTTCTGCTTTGGTCAACATTTCAGCCACGCCAAGGCGGACGAATGTCGGGATCTGCTCTGACTTCTGGAAGTACTCGTGAGCAGCCTCTTCTAAGGTGGTGCCGTTCAGTACCACGATCCCCTGGTAGCGGCTGGTGTGCGCGCCCTGATCAATAGTGAAGGCCAGATGTCCTTTGCCGAGCAGATGATCTGGTTTGAACCCATCTTTGGCTGCAACTTCGGCGACCTTGTCTTCACTGAACTGCGCCATAGCACGCAGCCCGTCAGGCGCGTTGAAATCAACAACGAGCGTGGAGACTGCACCGTCGGTCTGGGCTTGCAAGGTCAGGCGACCTTCGAATTTGAGGGTACTGCCAAGCATGGCTGTCAGAACAATTGCTTCTGACAGCAGCTTGTTGACTGGCGCAGGGTACTTGTGCCGCGCCAGCATAGAGTTCAGCACCGGCCCCATATTGATAACCCGACCGCGAACGTCCAATGCTTCAACAGCAAAAGGAACAACAGCGTCAACGCCAGCGGCGGTCGGTTGAGCAGGTGTATTTGTCATTTTACTTTTTTATCCTTCAGGCAAAGCACCCATGCACCACGCCATAATGCCTTTTTGGGCGTGGAGTCGGTTTTCTGCCTCGTCGAATACCACAGAATGCGGGCCGTCGATTACCTCATTTGTCACCTCTTCCCCACGATGCGCAGGCAGGCAGTGCATAAACAAAGATGAATCGTTAGCTTCGCTCATCAGGCGTTCATTGACCTGATAAGGAGCCAGCAGGTTATGACGCGTTTGTGCTTCGTCATCTCCCATGGACACCCAGCAATCGGTGATAACACAATCACTGTTTTTCACAGCAGCAAACGGGTCGTCTGTTACTGAGAGTTCAGCACCGGATGTATAGGCCTTTTCGATCCATTCAAGAGGTACTGTCAGTTCATTTGGTGCGGCGACGTTAATTTTGAAGTCAAATTTTGCTGCCGCTTCGATCCAAGAGTAAAGAACGTTGTTGCTATCGCCCACCCAGGAAACGGTTTTACCCTTAATGCTTCCGCGGTGTTCTTCGAATGTCATAATGTCGGCCATGATCTGACAAGGATGCGAAACCTTGGTCAGGCCGTTGATGACGGGAACACTAGCATATTCTGCCAGTTCTCTCACGGCATCATGGTCCAGCATACGGATCATGATCATGTCCACGAAGCGGGACAGCACGCGGGCGGTATCTGGAATGGACTCGCCGCGACCAAGCTGCATCTCAGCGCCTGTCAGCATCAGGGTTTCGCCGCCAAGTTCCCGCATGCCCACATCAAAGGAGATGCGGGTTCTGGTGGAAGGCTGCTCAAAGACCATGGCGAGCACTTTGCCTGCCAATGGCCCCTGCCCGCGATGAACGCCATTGCGGGTGGCTTTGATCTGATTGGAGACCTGCATAATCTGGCGAAGGTCATCACCGGAAAAATCGCTGATATCGAGAAAGTGCTGTGGTTTTGTCATAGTGGTCATTTGGCAGTCTCGGCAGTTTTCAGCTCGGTTTCCATGTCCGCAGCAGCGGCTTCAATCTTTTCAACGAGCAGGTCAATTTCTTCAGCGGTAATGGTCATTGGCGGCATAATGCGGAGCACGTTGTCTCCGGCACCAACCGGCAGCAGACCGTTGTTGCGCATGTGGGCCAGCACCTGTGTGTTTGGCACTTTGCATTTCAGGCCAAGCATCAGGCCTTCACCGCGCACCAGCTCAAACACATCACTGTGCTGATCGACAGCGCAAGCCAGCTTCTGCTTCAGCTGCAAGCCTTTTTCCTGAACAGCTTCCAGAAAGTCTGGTTCCAGAACCGTTTCCAGAACAGCATTGCCAACAGCCATCGCCAGCGGGTTGCCGCCGAAGGTGGTGCCGTGAACGCCAGGAACCATGCCACTGGCCGCTTCATTGGTTGCGAGGAACGCCCCCATTGGGAAACCGCCACCGATGCCTTTTGCAATCGCCATCAGATCCGGTGCAACGCCTGCCCACTCATGGGCAAAGAGTTTGCCGGTTCTGCCAACACCTGTCTGGATCTCATCGTAGATCAGCAACAAGTCATTCTCATCACAGATCTGGCGCAGACCTTTCAGGAAGGCCGGGTCCATGGTGCGGATACCACCTTCACCCTGAACCGGCTCCAGCATGATCGCTGCGGTTTCCGGTCCTACCATCTTTTTGACCGCGTCCAGATCACCAACAGGCACCTGATCGAACCCTTCTGGCGCGGGGCCGAAGCCTTCGAGGTACTTTTGCTGGCCACCAGCGGCGAGCGCTGCCATGGTTCTGCCGTGGAACGCATTTTCAAAGGTGATGATGCGGTTCTTTTCAGGGTTGCCCTTGGCAAAGTGATAGCGCCGTGCGGCCTTCATGGCCCCTTCAGTTGCTTCGGTACCCGAGTTGGTGAAGAACACAACATCAGCGAAGGTGTTGTCTGTCAGCAGCTTTGCAAGCTTCTCACCCTCTGGAATTGTATAGAGATTGGTGACGTGCCACAGCTTTTCAGCCTGAGACTTCAGCGCATCAACGAGTTTTGGGTGTGCATGACCCAAGCCGGAGACGGCAATACCCGAGGCACAATCCATGTATCGTCGACCATCAGCCGCAATCAGCCAGACACCTTCCCCACGCTCGAACGCGAGGTCTGAGCGTGCATAAGTCTGCATTAGCGACGAAGTCGTCATTTCTTACTCCTCATGGATTGAGCTTTCTCGATATGCTCAAAAGTCTTGGTTGCTACAAAAACAAAAAAACGCCGTGTGGCGTTTTGAAACTAAGAGAAGCGACATATAAACCGCGTTCCCTCAGGGCAGTCAATAACACGTATTGCCAGCAATACCTTACTCCTGCTCAGGAATTGGCTGCCAGCCTTGTGTCTCTCCCTCTGGTGCAGCTTAAACAGGCTACTACCGGAAGAAGCATGCATTGTGGCATTTTTAGAGGATGGAGTAGAGATTAAATCCCATGCTCTATGACCAGTTTTTTTCCACGGTTCTTAAGGTTTATTCAATACACCTCTAGCGTGTACTACGGCATATGAGAGAGGAGTGCGCTTAGTTCTTGTCCTATGCAATTTGTAGTTTACTAGTGTTTTTTACTAGTTGTTTTTCAGTGGTAAATATATGTATTAAATATCAACGGGGTAACGCTAGCAGCTCTTACTTTGTGTTGGAAAGAATGCGGTGGAACTTGGTTTAACAAACAGCTCCTATTCTTTAGATTGATAATCTTCTCCCACCACAACACGGCTGTTATAGGTAAGTAGTAGTACGGCAATTCTGGGGAAAACCAGAGTCTTCCCCACCTCAATTCTTTGAGGTTGTTGCTCGTATCAACGCCCATATAGTACTGTGTGTTAAGAGTTATACACCATCTCGTAGTTACTGAACGCTGCAAGCACACACGCTCAGGTAAGCGGCACTTTCGGATGCGTCCGAACTGAGCGAATGCTGTTTTGCGCGCCACTGAAGGAAGACGGGGCCCTTTAATGAGCTGGACAGCAGAACGTGTAGAGTTACTAACCAAACTTTGGGCAGACGGGTTAAGCGCCAGTCAAATCGCGGGGGAACTTGGCAATGTGACCCGTAATGCGGTGATTGGTAAGGTTCATCGCCTTGGTCTTTCAGGTCGCGCTAAGTCGGGAGGCGGCGCAACCAAAACGAGAAAGGTGCCTACCCCAACGGCAAGGGTTGTCACTTCAACCAAACCAACAGTGGCTGAAGCGATTGCAGCTGTTGCGCCTTCTCCAAGTCCCCGACAGATTCAGCCAACAATAGCAGGCGCCAACGCCCTTAAAGTTGAACCGATTGAAGCTATCCAACCAGAAATTTCTCCAGTCCCAACCTCCGATCTCTTTATTCCGGTTTCAGAACGCGCCTCCATCCTGACATTGAATGAGCGCACCTGTAAGTGGCCGATTGGTGATCCGAGTTCTGACGACTTCTATTTCTGTGGGCGCCAGTCAGATGCAGGCACACCTTATTGTGCGCATCACCGCAGCATTGCCTATCAGCCCGTCAGCGACCGCCGCAACCGCCGCGCAAGCTAATCTGAGCTGAAAAAGCAACGTATTGAGCCGGGTCCGAAGCCCGGCTTTTTGCTGTTTTGGGGGTTGCCAGCTGCTAATGTCGGTGACCTGTAGATATGAGAAAACCGCCCTTGGGCGGTTTTAGATTTCCTTTTGTGCCTTAAACACTTACCCAACAGCGAACTGGTCGTTAAAAGCGTATCCGGCGCCGCGGACGGTGCGGATCGGGTCTTTCATGCGGCCTTTGTTGATGGCTTTGCGCAGGCGGCCTACGTGGACGTCCACGGTGCGTTCATCTACGTAAACATCATGGCCCCAGACACCATCCAGCAGCTGTTCACGGGAGTAAACGCGGCCCGGTGCGCTCATGAGGAACTCCAGCAGGCGGTATTCTGTGGGGCCGAGGTGGATTTCGCGGCCTGTTCTGCGCACGCGGTGGGTTTCGCGGTCGAGCTCGATGTCGCCAGACTTGAGCATTGTGGAAACAACTTCTGGCAATGCACGGCGGAAGATCGCACGAACACGGGCCATAAGTTCCGGAACGGAGAACGGTTTGACGACGTAATCGTCGGCCCCGGTTGCCAGACCGCGGATGCGCTCGGATTCTTCGCCGCGCGCTGTGAGCATGATAATCGGCATGCGCTCGGTTTCTGAGCGTGCCCGCAAACGACGGCAAAGCTCAATGCCGGAGAGGCCCGGAAGCATCCAGTCCAGCAACAGCAGGTCTGGCTGGCTTTCCTGCAACAGGACTTCCGCCTCATCTCCTCTTGCGCACACGTCAACGGTGTAGCCCTCTGCTTCAAGGTTATAGCGCAGCAGCAGGCTTAGCGGTTCTTCGTCTTCTACAATCAGTATCTTAGGCATATTAAAGTGCTCTCTTTGCACCTTCTCTTATAAAGCAATTGCGTGTATTCTGCTCGTTATAAGTGAACACACTCTACACGGTTGTAGTCTGCGCCAGCTCGTCCGTCTTTGGACGATCTGTTGGAAGGTGGCTTCCGGAGATCATGTAGTAGATGTTTTCTGCGATATTGGTTGCATGATCACCGATGCGCTCAATATTCTTTGCGCAGAACAACAAGTGCGCGCACATGGTGATGGAGCGCGGGTCTTCCATCATGTAGGTGAGCAGCTGACGGAACAGGCTGGTGTAAAGCGCATCCACTTCGTCATCGCGGACATGCACCCGCTGGACAACCTCAAGATCGCCAGAGGTGTAGGCATCCAGAACGGCTTTGAGCTGTTCAAGTGCCAGATCAGACATGTGCTCAACACCCACAGCGAGCTGCTTGTTGTTGAATTCGGATTCAATGGCCAGTGTCCGCTTGCCGATGTTCTTGGCCATGTCACCGACGCGCTCCAGATCGTTGGAGATGCGCATGGCGGCGATGATGTCGCGCAGATCGCTTGCCATTGGCTGGCGGCGTGCGATCACGGAGATGCACAGCTCTTCCAACTCGGCCTGCATGTTGTCCAGACGTTGATCGGCAGCGATGGTACGTGTTGCCAGCTCACGGTCCTGTCTCAGCAGTGCGGTGACAGCGTCATGAACAAGGGTTTCTGCCAGTCCGCCCATTTCAACGACACGTCCGGCCAGTTCTTTCAGCTCTTCATTGAATGAAGAGACAATATGATCTTTCATCGGATATCTCCTTAGAGTACCGCTCTTTTATTTTTAACCAAAACGGCCTGTGATGTAATCCTGCGTGCGCTGGTCTTTTGGGTTGGTGAAGATGTCGTTGGTCAGCCCCTCTTCCACCAGATTACCCAGATGGAAGAACGCGGTGCGCTGGGATACACGTGCGGCCTGCTGCATGGAATGGGTTACGATGACGATGGTGTAGTTCTGGCGCAGTTCGTCCATCAGCTCTTCCACTTTCGCGGTGGCAATCGGGTCGAGCGCAGAACATGGCTCATCCATCAGGATCACTTCCGGAGACACAGCGATTGCGCGCGCGATGCACAAGCGCTGCTGCTGACCACCGGAAAGGCCTGTGCCTGGCTCGTCCAGACGGTCTTTCACTTCTTCAAACAAACCTGCACGCTGCAGGGAACTTGCGACGATATCTTCCAGATCTGACTTGCCTTGTGCCAGACCGTGGATGCGTGGGCCGTAGGCCACGTTCTCGAAGATTGATTTCGGGAACGGGTTGGGCTTCTGGAACACCATGCCAACACGGGCCCGCAGTTCCACCACATCAATGCGCGGGTCGTAGACATCGTCATTGTCCAGGAGAATGTCTCCTTGCACGCGGCAGATATCGATGGTGTCGTTCATGCGGTTCAGGCAGCGCAGGAAGGTGGACTTGCCGCAACCGGACGGGCCGATCAGCGCGGTCACCTGATTTTTGCGGACATCCAGATCAACACCATGAAGGGCCTGCTTGTCGCCGTAAAACACTTTTACATCGCGGCCACGCATCTTGAGTGTTTCGCCTTCAGCTGAAACGGCTGGAGGGGCGCTCATTGTTGTATCCATTGCACTCTCGGTGTCTGTGGTCATTTCCAATGCCATGATCTTGCCTTTCAAA
Source organism: Pseudovibrio sp. Ad26 (assembly GCF_001623285.1). Taxonomy (NCBI): domain Bacteria; kingdom Pseudomonadati; phylum Pseudomonadota; class Alphaproteobacteria; order Hyphomicrobiales; family Stappiaceae; genus Pseudovibrio; species Pseudovibrio sp. Ad26. The sequence goes on along the minus strand of NZ_LMCE01000047.1, from coordinate 361,648 downwards.
TCACCAGCGGCGCTCAAAACGTTTACGAAGGACGATTGCGATTGCATTCATCGAGATCAGGAAGCCGAGCAGCACCATGATCGCGGCAGAGGTTTTCTGCTGGAAGGCAGGCTCCGGGAAGTCTGCCCACATGAAGATCTGCACGGGCAGCACAGTAGAGGGATCAACCGGACTTGCCGGGATGTCTACAATGAAGGCCACCATGCCGATCATGAGAAGCGGTGCGGTCTCACCCAGTGCCTGCGCCATACCGATGATGGTTCCGGTCAGGATGCCCGGCATTGCCAGTGGCAGCACATGATGGAACACGGCCTGCAAGCGGGAGGCTCCGACGCCGAGCGCGGCTTCGCGGATGCTTGGCGGCACTGCCTGAAGCGCTGCGCGGGAGGCGATGATGATGGTCGGCAGGGTCATGAGCGCCAGCACCATACCGCCGACAACCGGCGCGGATCGCGGCAATCCGAAGACGTTGAGGAACACTGCCAGACCAAGCAGACCGAAGACGATCGATGGCACGGCTGCCAGGTTGTTGATGTTCACCTCAATCAGGTGTGTCCAGCGGTTCTTTGGTGCGAACTCTTCCAGATAAATCGCGGCAGACACACCAATTGGGAACGAGAGAGACAGAGTGACGAGCATGGTCCAGAAGGAGCCAACGGCTGCGCCCCAGATGCCTGCCATCTCCGGCTCACGACTTGCACCGGACTTGAAGAAGATGGAGTTCCACTCGTTTGCAACAGTGCCTTTGGAGACCAGATAGTCAGTATAGGCGATCTCTTTATCTGAAAACTTGCGGAAAGATTCTGGTGTTTCCAGCTCTTCAATACCCCACTGGCCAGCAGGCACGGCAGCATCCGTAGACAGCGGAATAAAGGCTGTTCCGGTGACGCTGGTTGGTGTCACCTTCTCCGCTTTAATGGTTCCGCCGTTCACCTCGACAAAGAAACTTGGCATGTTGGCGTTGAGTGTGCCGCCAGTCCCAATGTTGGCAAGATGGCCCTGCAGAGTAACCAGTTCAGCTTTTTGCTTTTCCAGCGCACTGATAATCTTGACCAGAGCGGCTTTGTTGCCTTCAACCTCAGAGGTCAGTCGCTGAGCAACGAGAGGATCTTTCTCATTGGCCAAGCGGGTCTCTAAGCCTGAGATCTTCGTATTTACGCTGATTTGTGAACGACCACGCGCTTCGATTTTGCCTGTCAGCAACTCGATTTCACGATCATAATAGATCTTCAACGCTGCAAGGATCTGGTCAAACTCAGGTTTCTCCGCGGTAATGGTCACCTGACCTTCCGTGCCAGAAACCGTTGCTGCGCTTGAGGTGGCGATCTCGGTTTTCTTCGTGACCAAGCCTTTGACATAAAGGTCAGCAAAGTCGGAGAGCGGGATCGCAACCGGACCAGTCCCACCCAGCATGGATGGATCGGCTATTGCTTGCTTTTGCAACGTGACATTGGCACCGGAGGACACAAGAGAGTAGAGCACACGGCGGTTTTTACGGTCAGATGCGAATGGCAGCTCTGCCTTCAGACCGTCGCGAATGATTTTATTGTAGCTTGCGCCAGCCGGGTTGGCCGGATCGACTTTTTCCGCGCTTAGATTGAGCGGCACGCTTACGTAGTTGTAAGTGAAGGCTGGCAAGCCTGAGCCGACAATTGTGAAGAGCAGCAGAACCAGAAATGTTGCGGCCAGTGCGATGGCACCCATGCCGTAGGCTTTGAAACGCGCTTCCATGCTGTAGCGCTTTTTCAGGCGCTTGCGAGCTTCGTCTGTCGTATGGACGCCGGAAGGAATGCCTTTGACACGCCCGCCAATGGCAGAACCGGCAGTGTCCTGAGCGATATCAATCATACTGTTCCCTATATTTCTTCACGACGCGCAGAGCGAAGATGTTCAGAGCAAGTGTGATGCAGAAGAGGAGAAGACCGAGCGCAAATGCTGCGAGTGTTTTCGCGCTGTCGAATTCCTGGTCACCGACCAGCAAGGTGACGATTTGCACGGTCACGGTTGTTACAGCTTCCAGCGGGTTTACCGTTATGTTTGCGGCAAGCCCTGCAGCCATCACCACGATCATGGTTTCACCAATGGCGCGGGAGATGGCGAGGATCAGAGCGGACACGATGCCCGGAAGAGCGGCTGGCAGAACAACCCGGCGGATTGTTTCCGACTTGGTTGCGCCAAGACCGGCAGAGCCATCGCGCAGTGACTGTGGCACAGCGTTGATCACGTCGTCAGAAAGGGAGGAGACGAACGGAATGATCATAATGCCCATGACAAGGCCAGCGGCCAGTGCAGATTCTGAACTGACTGACAGGCCGATGCTTTCGCCCCAGCCACGGATAAAGGGTGCCACAGTCAGCGCCGCGAAGAAGCCGTAGACCACGGTTGGAATACCAGCCAGAATTTCCAGAACCGGCTTTGCAATGGCGCGCACCGGCGTGCTTGCATAATCGGAGAGGTAAATTGCGGAGAGCAGACCAACAGGTGCGGCCACGAAAATAGCAATTGCTGTGATCAGCATGGTGCCAACCAAAAGCGGGATTGCACCGAAGATTTCTGTATTGGCTTCGCCGTGCTCGGCCCCTGCCCCTTCAAAGGCGCTTTGCGGGCTCCAATGAGTGCCGAAGACGAAATCCAGAATTGGGATCTGGCGGAAGAACATCAAGCTTTCAAAGATAAGCGAGAGAACGATGCCGATGGTTGTGAAGATCGCGACAGCGGAACAAAGGATCAGCAATCCCATGACGGTGCGCTCTACAAAATGACGGGCTCGCATTGCCGGTGTGATGGTGCGATTGCCGTACCACAGACCACCAGCAACCAGGGCGATGATCAGTGTTGTTTTTAAAAAGAAGGATGTTTGCGCGAGCGAGCTGAACACTTCTGCCGCCTGCTCTTTGCCAGCATCTGAGAAGGCCACAATGCCGCCGAATGCGATGGCGCGCGCGTCCCGCAGAAATGCCTGAAGTTCTGCTTTGGACAGCCCTTCGACAATCTCGGCCTTTGCGCTGATCACCATTGTATCAAGCAAGCGCGGCTCAACGACTGCCCATGCAATCAAAAGGACAAATGCTGGAAGAGCGGCCAGAATGGCCAGGTATCCACCATGGTAGCTTGGACGGGAATGCAGTGCAGAGAGCTGATGACCAGCAACCTGCATCGCCCGGAAACGCCCGTAGACATTCGCGGTTACGAAGACCAGTAGAAGAAGGGCAGCGTAAGTCCAGAACATTTGTTGTTTCGCCTTATCTGGCTTTAATTTTTGGAGGATGCAGGAAAGCGGTCAGCTGGACATGCTGACCGCCCTCTTAGCGTTTGCAATTAGAATGCAAGTGGTGTCAGCGCTGATGCAGATTTGGAAACTGCTGCACGGTCAGCTGCTGGCATCGGGATCAGACCTTTGTCAGCCAGGTAACCTTCGTCACCCCAAGTGTCTTCATTGGTGAACTCACCAAGGTATTCAGCGATACCTGGGATTACGCCAACGTGCTCTTTCTTGATGTAGAAGTACAAAGAGCGGGACACTGGGTAGTCGCCTGCAGCAATTGCATCAAATGTTGGTGCAACGCCTGCGATGTTTGCGCCCTGGATCTTGTCAGCGTTCTGATCAAGGAAGGAGAAACCGAAGATGCCGAGTGCATTCGGGTTCGCATCAAGCTTCTGAACGATCAGGTTGTCGTTCTCACCAGCTTCGATATACGCGCCATCTTCACGGACTTCGTGACACGCTTTTTTCTTCAGACCGAGGTCAGCAGCACCTGGCACCATTTTACAGCCGCCCTGCATTGCCAGCTCGGCAAATGCATCACGGGTACCGGATGTTGGTGGAGGGCCAAGCACTTCGATCTTCGAGTTAGGAAGGGAAGGATCGATGTCGGACCAAGTCTGGTATGGGTTTGCAACCAGTTTGCCGTCGACCGGAACTTCTTTCGCAAGAGCGAGGAAGATCTGAGCCAGTGTCAGGTCCAGCTGAGTGCCAGCCTTGGAGTTCGCAAGAACGATGCCGTCGAAACCAACGGTAACTTCTACTGGAGTTACGCCAGCCTCGTTACACTTCACCAGCTCCTTGCCCTTCATGCGGCGGGAAGCATTGGTGATGTCAGGAGTGTTTTCGCCAACGCCGTCACAGAAGAGCTTGATGCCGCCGCCTGAACCAGTGGATTCAACAACTGGTGTTTTGAAGTTTGTCTTCTGACCAAACTGCTCAGCAACTGCTGTCGCAAATGGGAAAACAGTGGAAGAACCAACGATCTGGATCTGGTCACGAGCCTGTGCGGAACCAGCAGCAATGGTACCTGCGAGAGCGAGCGCTGCAACGCTTGCGAATGCCTTGATTTTCACCTGAAGTCTCCTGGGAGTCTTGGTTTAAGAGCGCGTTGCGTTCATAATATTCACACAACGTGCTCTCATCTTTGCTTGAGCGAATTCTTTTCATTTGATTGAAACCAATCAAACGGAACGCGCTCTAAACTGTTTAACTACGTTCACCTCACAGCGCCCCGGCTGCGAGCTGGCTGTAACCTAGCGTTTGGCTGTGATGGTTATATGAACGTTGCGTATCAGTTTTATGACATTGCAAGTATTTGAATTTATTATGTTATTTTAATCGATATCATTTTCATCATAAATAACAGCGCCGGGTATGAACACACGGAAGCAAGCACCTTCATCCGGTTTGCTCTCAATTTCCAGGCGAGCTCTGTGCCTTGTCAGAATGTGTTTTACGATGGCCAGACCAAGGCCTGTTCCCTTCATCTGACGGGAGGTGACAACGTCAACCCGATAGAAACGCTCGGTTAACCGCGGCAGGTGCTCAGGATCAATGCCCGGACCGAAGTCGCGGACCTCTGCAATCCAGTGCGGTGTCTCAGTAGAATCGGGGTCCAGACGGCAAGTGACATCGACTCGCCCCCCGCTGGAGCCGTATTTCAGCGCGTTTTCGATGAGATTGCTGAAGACCTGAACGAGTTCGTCCTTCTCACCGCGAATCTCGGCAGGTTCCTCAGGCACATTCACATTCACCTCAACACCCGATTCTTTCGCGACCGGGAGCAAAGTCTCTACGGAATGACGCATGATCAGGCTGAGATCCACGAGGGTTTCCGGCTGCACGTGCACCTTCATTTCAATACGGGACAGGGACAGCAGGTCGTCGATAAGACGGCGCATGCGCTCTGCCTGATCCAGCATAATACCGAGAAACTGGTCCTGTGCCTTCGGGTCGCCCTTGGCTGGGCCCTGCAGAGTTTCAATGAAGCCTGTCAGAGATGCCAGCGGGGTGCGCAGCTCATGGGAGGCGTTGGCGACAAAGTCAGCCCGCATCCGCTCTAAGCGGCGGGCTTCGGTCAGGTCGCGAATGACAACGAGAATGAGGCCCGGACGTCCGCGTGGGACGGCGAGGTTTCCGCTGGAGACGGACCAGAGCGGCGCGATGTGCGCTTCCAGCCAGAGTTCCATCGGCACCTTCTCGGTCCAGTCGATGACTTCTGTAGAGCCGCCATTGGAGACACGGTCCAGCGCTTCCAGCAGCGATGGCGCGCGGATGCGGAAGGATAGAGGATCGCCAACTGCAATGGTGCCGAAGCGCCGCTGTGCGGCGAGGTTCACGTATTGAGTGGTGCCACGATAATCGACGACGAAGCACGGGTCTGGCAGGGCGTTGACGGCAGACTTCATGCCGCGGTCAACAATCTCGCTGGCTTCCTTGCGGCTGACACCGCTTGGTGCTTTGACCTTGGTGCGGCTTTTCATGCCGCCGCCGATGACCAGAACAAAAATGAGAGCGTAGGCGAAGAACGAGGCCCAGACGGGTACGTCAAAAGCTATGGAGAAGAGAGCGAAAATGCCGGCAGATGCCAGAAGAATCCAGCGCACATCAACGGGTTTGCGATAAACCGCCCGCCGGTTGAGACCCAATCTCAACGGCTCCTGCTTTACGTGCTTTTCTTCCTTGTCGGTATCCAGGGACATACGTGCCACTCTCTAAACGCCGCTGTGCGTTTACGTTGTTTTTCTTTCAAGACTGGCCAAGAATTTAACAGGACCAGCATGACATTCTCGCGACGACGGCACTTCATTTTTTCAGTTTCCCCAACAGGGAGACATCCAAAGACGTAGCGAAACCAAGGATCTTGGAGGGCTTGCGCCTGTGGGCAAACGATTTTCATCCACTTAGATCATATCGACGAGTTGCTGCGGTTATATATTTAGCAGGTTTAACAAATCAAGCAGAAGAGAAGCTGAGGAATAATAATTAATCGGCAAACCTTCTTTTGCGGTAGTGCAGACGTCATGCAACTATCATGTTTAGCGTTTAGGGCTCAATTGAAGTGAAGTGTCTCCCCTCTCTTACCTTTGGTAATTGTATTTAAATGGCCTGCGCCTTTAAATAGGTCTTGCGAGCGGGTTGCGGCTTCTGTGATGGGACCGCTTTTGTGGGGCGTAACAAAGGGCGAACGATGGAAGAGATTCTCGAAAAGCTGGAAGCTGCTATTGCGCGGGAGGATTGGGCGGAAGCGGAGACCTACATTCTTCTCATGCTGGAAGAGGACGAGACCAATCCAAGCCTCTGGTACAACCTTGGCCTTGTGCGTCGTCGAGCGGGCAATAATTTGCAGGCCCTTGAGAATTTCGAGAAGACGCTGGAATTCAACCCGCAACACAAAGGGGCTATGTTTGAGCGGGCTGCGGCTTGTCTGGACATGGAAGATTTCACCGCAGCGCTCAATGGCTTTGCTGAGTTCACCGCTGCCTACCCTGATGACAGTGATGGGTTGTTGAACCTTGCCCGCATCGCGCTTCACATGGAGGTTCCGGACCTCGCCCTCCAGGCCTTCCAGAAGCGGGCTGAGTTGGAAAACGATGCTGAGAACGTTCTTGGCGCGGCAGAAGCCATGCAGATGCAGGGCAATAATGAGGGCATCGACATGTTGCGCCGGTTGTTTGCCAACAATCCGCCTGTGCGTCCTGAATTGCTGAAAATTATGAGCCAAGGATCCTTCGGGCGTGTGCCATTGAACTCGAAAGCCATGCTTCCATAAGACGGTCGTTGACTGGCCTCTTAAGCCTCGACAGTCCGTTTGGCACGGACAGATTTGCGGTAGTGGCCCGGTTCTGCCTGTAATTTGCCTTGTGTGTCCAGATGGGTTTCGAATTCGGCTTCATCCATCGGAGCGCAATCCAGCTCCAACGCCTCTCGCTTGAATGGGAAAGCTTGCGCGATCGGGGTGCCTGCTTTTAACGTGCCTTCGAATTTTGGGTCTTTCCAAAGCGCTGGAAAATGAACGAAGCCGCCTTTGAAGCGGTCACAATCCACCACACCTGCCAGTGTTCTGAACGGCAACTCTTCACGATTAAGCGGATGGGTGAAGAGCAGTGAGATGCCTTCAGGGGCCTCAATGCTCCAGAAGTTGTTGAGCTTGATAATGAAGTCGCCCGGGTTTGTTCCCAGTGGCGCACCGGTTGCCTGTTCTGGCACATGCAGGCCGATGGGTGATCGGGTTTGTTGTGCTTTTGGTGAGACTGGCTTTGGCCAGTGCCATGAGAACTCGCCGCCTTTCATCGTCACATCACAGGGCAGCTTGAAGAGGATGCCTGTTGAAAAGCCGTCGATGATTGGTGGGCAGTGTTTGAGCGTGCGCACCTGTTCGTTGCCCAGCAACTCACTTTCAGCCGTTGAAGGGATGTCTTTCAACCAGTCAGGCAGTGATGCCTTTGCTTCTACCGGCTCAGGAATATGTCCGTGAAGTTCTGGCAGGCAACGAAACTTGAGCTTCATGAAGGCTCCTAAATGCGTCTCTTAATCTGAAATCCAGCGTCCACTTCTCGGTGATACGCCTTAGAGTTTCACGATGGCAGTTTTCAGCTTGTTCAGGCAGTAGGCCCATCCGGCGCTGGAGTTCATGGCACGCAGGTATTCCCGCCAGCCGTCTCCGTAGCGCTCGAAATGACTATGCACCAGTTTGAGCTGCGTTCCACCCTCAACATCTGAAAACTGAATTGTGACGATGCCAGCTTTTTGCGGGTCTTCAATCAGCAGGCGCTTGGGCGAGATCTGCCAGGCAAGGACAATCTTGCTGCCCTCCTCCAGCTCCTGAATGGTGCCCCAATGCAGGCGCCTGCCGTCTTCCACATCTTCAAAGCACGAACCGCCCACCAGTGGCTCGATACCGAGTACACCCTCAGGTGCGAACCTGTACTCTGCGGGCCACCAGGCGTCGATTTTCTCCAGAAAGCACGCATAGGCGCTTTGAGTTGATGCAGGCAGAAGCACCTCTGCCTTGCATAGTGAAAATTGCTCCAAGACGCCCGTTTCGCCTGATATCATCGCATCCCCCAATTACACTCAACCGCGTCCCTTCCTACGGCGAGCCATCACGTAGACTGTAGCAGCAATTATCGTAATTGCTACAAAGAGAACACCGATGACATTGATGACAGGGGATATGCCAAACCGCATGCGCGCGCCAATCTCCGTAACCAGTGTCCAGCTTGGGCCAATGGCAAAGAAGGTGGTGTTGTAGTTCTCAATAGACTGCAGGAACGAGATTGCAGCAGCTGTGAGAATGGTCGGCATGAGGAATGGCAGTGTGATCTTGCGGAACACAAAGAACGAGGAGGCTCCCAGATCCAACGCCGCTTCTTCCTGCACAATATCCTGCCGTTGCAGGCGTGCCATGAACATGAGCATGCAGTAGGAGGCGATGAAGCTGGACTGCGCTATTGTTGCGGTCAGCAGGCCACCTTCCACCCCGAAGGCATCCCGCCAGAAGATGAGCGTGGTGGCCCCCAGCACGATACCCGGTGTGAGCATAGGCGACACCAGCACTGTGTAGAGGAATGTGGTGGCTTGGGATTGCAGGCGTGTGAGCAACAAAGCCCCAGCCAATCCAAGTGGGATTGAGATGACGATGACGCCCAGCGCGATGACCAACGAATGCCAAAGCCCGTCTATGAAACGCTGATCCTCCGGCAGTGCACGAAACCAGTCCAGCGTGAAGCCTTGCCAGTCGATGACAGATGGAGTCGGCGATGCGTTGAAGGCTGCAATCACCATGAAGATCATGGGCAGGAACATGTAGGCGAAGAAGATCACCAAATAGCCATTGAGGATGGCAGCAGCCCAATCAATAGGAGATTTCACCTGTTCTTTCATGGCGCCGCTTTCAAGTGTTGTTGTTGTCATTTCGCGATGTCCCGAATGCCGACGCGGAAGACCCACATGTTGAACAGAATGAAGACGATACAGGCCACCAGCAATGCCAGCGAATAGGCGGCACCCTGGTTCCAGCTGTCTGCCTCAAAGAAACGGCGATAAATCACCTGAGAGAACCAATCGGGGTGCAGGCCACGGCCCACAGCACTTGGAACGGCAATAGAACCTGCAGAGAGCATGAAGGTCATGATAGCACCAACGGCGATACCGGGCTTGGCGTGTGGGAGAACCACGCGCCAGTGAATACGCCATGTGGATGCGCCCAGATCCTTTGCCGCTTCAATCTGGTTTTTGTCGAGCGTATCAACCGTGTTGTAAATTGGGAAAACCATGAAGAGCACGTAGGCGTAGACCATTACGGTGAACACGGCACCATTGGAGGCGACAAAGCGGAAGCCTTCGCCAGCTTCCATGTTGATGATGCCCAGCAGGTCCAGCAGACCGTTGAGCACGCCTTGCTTCTCCAGGATCATGATCCACGAGAAGATGCGCAGCAGCTCGTTGATTGCGTAGGGGATCAGCAGGCCAAGCATCAGGATTGCGAGCTTGTTGCGGTTCGTGGTCATCGCAACGGCGTAGGCCACTGGATAGCACAGTGCAAACGCCAGAATGGTCACACAGAGCGCATAGATGATGGTGGCAAGGAAGATTTGGAAATGCACAGAACTCATCATGGTGAAGTTCTTGAGCGAATAAGAGGTGTCCAAGCCGACAGCGTCTGTGGTGGATTTCTCAGTTATTTCCAGCGCAGCAATCTGGGTTTCTAGTTCACCCTTTTGCGCTAGTAACGGTGCTTCTTCGGCCTCAATTTCAGCAAGGCTGCGGCTTACCGCGCTTGTGTTGCCTGCTGATGGTGCACCAAACGGGTTCAGGCCTGATGTATCGTTTGCTTCTGGTACTGACGGCGTTCCGAATGGATTGAGGCCGGTGGTATCATCAGAGGGTGACGGTGAACCAAACGGATTGAGTGCGGAGGCACTGTCTTGCTGGGGAGCAGTGGACGTGCCAGCAATCAGATCCTCTTTTTCGGCCTGAAGCTCTACCAGTCTGGTGTTGATCTGGAACACGTCTTCATAGGCGCGGTCAATTTCCAGCGCCAGCGTTGCTGCCGCTCCGCCCCTGTCTTCATAGGTGAAGGCGCGGTCGATCATGGACATTTGTGGCAGCACAATCAGCACCACAATCCAGATCGCAGCCAAGCCTATAAAGAGGGAGGTCAGGCCTTTGCCATAACTCTTGATCAGACTATTCACTGGCCAGCTCTCCCGGACGCATCACAACAGCATCCTGTGCTGCAAACCAGAGCTTCTGGTCTGCGCCCAAAGGCTGATGGGTTTGCTCAACATTGGTCACGTGGATTGCAACAGGTTGGTCCCCTGCCCGCATATGGAGGTTCACAAAAGGACCTTCCATGTCGCGGCGCTCCAGAATTGCGCAGAGGCCGTTTTGCTGGCCCTGCTTTGCTTCAAGGGACATGCGCTCAGGACGCACGAAGAGGATGGCCTCCTCTCCCTCGTTCAAGCCGTGTGCGTTCTGGCCAAAGAGCTTGCCTTGCGATGTTTCCAGAATTGCGAAGTCACCTTCTTTGCCAATGACTTTGCCTTTGAAGATGTTCTGCTCTCCCACAAAGCTTGCCACAAATGGTGTTTTTGGATGGGCGTAAATCTCATCTGAGGTGGCAACCTGTTCCACCACGCCTTTGTTCATGACCGCAACACGGTCTGACATGGTCAGCGCTTCACCCTGATCGTGGGTGATGTAGATGAAGGTTACACCCGTTTTACGCTGCAGGTCTTTCAGCTCTGCGCGCATGTGCTGGCGGAGTTTGAGATCGAGTGCGGAGAGCGGCTCATCGAGCAGGAGCACAGAGGGCTCAACTGCAAGGGCGCGGGCAATGGCCACGCGCTGGCGCTGTCCGCCTGATAATGCTGTTGGCAGTTTGTCGCCCTGACCATCCAGCGCCACCAGAGACAAAAGCTCCTGCGCCTTTTCCAGCCGGGTCTTCTTTGCGATGCCGCGTGCTTCCAGACCGAAGGCAATGTTGTCTCGTACGCTCATGAGCGGAAACAGCGCAAGATTCTGGAAGATCAGAGCGGTTGGTCTGGCGTTTGCACGGATGCCGGACATATCTTTTTCGCCAATCACGACACGGCCTTGTGAGGGGGTGAGAAAGCCGGAGATCATGCGCAAAATAGTTGTTTTTCCGCAGCCGGACGGGCCGAGGATGGAGAAAAACTCACCAGCGTTGATCTTAAGGTCAGTGGGCTGGACGGCGACGAAATCGCCAAATTTCATGGAGAGGTTTTCAAGAATTACATCATTGCCGTGCATGAAGTGCCTATTGCTTCGCTTCAATCTCTTAAAGATTGGAAATTCAGAGGTTTTCTGCGTGCCTGACATTTTGACCAGTGCACAGTCCTTGCTCACAAGGCGCGCAGTCTTGCTGCTGCATTTCTTAGGAGCGGATGTGCAAAGCGCGGCTGATGCCGCGCTTTGCTGCCAACGTCGTTATGCGTTGGTGATTTTGTCAACGTATTCCTGACGCAGCGGGGCGAACCACGGCGTATCTGCCGGGTACCACCACAGGTTCGCCAGCGTGTCGTTGTTGTAGATTTCCAGGAACTGCTTCTTGTAGGTTTCGCCAGCATGGTTTGCAGCGCCTACAACGGCTGAGTTGTAGCCGGTGTTTGAGCTGAACATGCCTGCCATTTGCGGATCAAGCATCGCATTGATGAAGGCGTAAGCCTGCTCTGTGTTGGCTGCACCGCTTGGAATGCCCATGGAGTCCATCCAGGTCATGCCACCTTCTTTTGGCATGCGGTACTTCCATTTCGCATTTTCACGGCTGAGCAGCAGACCCGTTGTGTCCCATGTCTGGCCGATAGACGCGCCAGCCTGCTTGAAGGCGTTTGTTGCTTCGGTTGCGTTGTTCCAGAACGCAGCAATGTTTGCTTTGCGCTCAATGATGAACTTGGCCACTTCGTCCCAAACGCGGCGGGCGTCTTCTTCAGTTTTATAGACGTCGAGCATACGGTCAGATTTCACTTTGCCGATTGCATCGAGGTATAGGCCGGTGCCGATCAGAGCAGACTTTTGACGGAAAGCCGCCTTGCCTTTTGCTTCTGGCGCCCAGAGGGAACCGAAGGAGACTTCGTCATTTGAAAGCGGGAACACGGTGCTATCGAATGTGATTGCTTCTGTGCCCCAGTCGAATGGCAGCAGCATACGCTTGCCGCGGTAGGTGCCGCCCAGCTTTACGCTGTCGCGCAGCATGGAAGGCACAACAGCATCCACCTTGAGCTTGCTCTCATCAAGAGGAGCCAGCAGGTCATCCGGGTAGTAGTTGGCGCCGTTGGTGATGGATGGGAAGATCACGTCAAAGCCCTTGCCGCCAGCTGCTTTCAGCTTCTGCTCAGCTTCATCGTTGGAGCCAAAAGTGGACAGGTTGATCTTAATACCTGTGTCACCTTCAAACTTCTTGATCATGTTGTCCTGAACGTAATCACCCCACGCGAAAACATTCACCTGACCGGAAGATGCCAGGGCATCAGAGGCCTTCAAAATTGCAGGAGCAGCAACGGCAGCAGCTGTGGCTGCGGCAGTGCCTTTTATAACTGAACGACGAGAGATAGACATTTACGGGCCCTCAAGAGACAAAGAATTCTTAATAGCAACCAAGGCGCGATACTTAGATTCGGCACCTCTCCGGTTCCATCACCTAGGCAGCTAACTGCAACCTGTGACAGACCCATGACAATTTACGTATATTAACTTATGGAGCGTAGCTCATTATTAGCGGGCTAGGCAATATTGTATTTATATTTCTATATGTTGACCTGAAAACTCTAGGTAATTTCAATCTGTTATTTATTTGGCAAACTAAAAAAGGGAGCACCTTTTCAGGTACTCCCTTTCAATTGTCAAGGCCTACAGGCTCTATCAGACGCTTGCGTGCGCTCTTTGCCGACGACGGCGCATAACGACGCCGTAGTGCGGAGCAAACAACATGGCAAGCACCTGCTGCAGACCAGCGACAACAGCAATCATACCGGCTGCGGACACGGAGAATTCGTAGCCCAACAGGCCCGGACCGAACGCTGCCAGCAGGTAGCCGAACAGGCCGGCGGACAGAGATGCGATACCGGAGATGAAGAGCTGGGCTTTCAGATTATCTGTCAGCATACGCGCCGTTGCTGCCGGGCAGATGAACATGGCAATCACGAGGATAGACCCTACAGCTGTAAATGCAGCAACAGCAGCGATTGCCACCATGACAATGAGTGAAAGGCCAAGCCACTTAGGCGAGAAGCCAAGGCTTGCAGAAAGCAACGGATCAAAGCTGGAGATCTTCAACTCTTTGAAGAACAGCACGATAAACATAATCACCAGCATGTTAACAACAAACAGCTGCTTGATGCTTTCCGGCAAGGTCATGAGTGCCTGCCAGTTCCAAAGGTCTGAGAGGGAATAGGCATCCAGCCAGATTGCGCTTTCCAGATTACCGTAGAGCGCGTGTTCCACATCCAGATGGACACCAGCGGTTCCGGTTTGCTCCAGAATGACTACACCTGCTGCGAACATGGTGGTGAACACCACCCCCATGGCTGCCCCCGGCTCTACATTGCCGATGCGTCGGATAAGCTCAATCAAGAGGACTGCGAAGATAGCCGCTCCCCCTGCGCCGAGCATCATGGCCCAGGAGCTGGTCTCATGGGTGAACAGGAAGCCGATCACGATACCAGGCAAGACCACGTGGGAAATCGCATCACCCATGAGCGCTTGTTTGCGAAGAACAAGGAAGTTGCCAAGAAGACCGCAGGCGAGCGCGGCCAAAGATCCGAGCAGGATACTTGGGAGGTCAAATTGCAGGAAAATATCCATCAGGCTGCTCCTCCACGGCTTGTTTCATCGCCTCGTACAACATGCGGGCTCAGTTCCTGTTCCAGGACTCTGACCGTATCAGCGGGCAGAACTTCTCCGATTGGCTTTAGCGACCAGTCTGCCAGTGCATGGGACTCTTCGGGATGCATTTCTCGGTAGAGGTTCCAGAGCTTCTGGTCCCGCTCAATGAGGCGAGCTTCAGACTGGCCTTTGACCGTTGGCTGACCGTCACCGCCCATGAAACCGCCGCGGCGGAGGATGGAGCGGGTGAGAGGTTCCAGCACTGGTTCATCGTGTGCGATGGCAAGCAAACCCTGACGCAAGTGCACGATGCGTTGGAAACGATAGTGCTTGAGCGCAGCTGCCAGAATGCCTCTGACAGGCGAGATCAGCAGGGAAACTACAAAGAAACTGAAGAGCACCAGCACGATCAAACCGCCTGTTGGCATGTTTGGTGCACTGGCTGAGAGAGCAGCTCCAATGTAGCTTCCCGAGGCGCCAATACCTGCTGCAATGGCAACCAACACCGGCACGCGGTCTGTCCAGAAACGGGCAGCCACAGGTGGGATGATTGCCAAAGCAATAATGAGAACGAGGCCTACTGTTTTAAGGCCGATCACCACAATGCCCAGTAAGAGCAGAAGCAGTGTGCGGTCCAGCCAACGCACGTTGTAGCCACAGGCTGCTGCAAAGCTTTCATCAAAGCAAAGCAGTGAGAATTCTTTCATGCGCAGCACGACAGCAAGGCCGACGAGTGCTGCTGCCACCGCAATGGTCAATGCCTCAGACTTGAGCATGCCGGAGGTTGCGCCAAGCAAGAAGCCTTCCAGCCCCGCCTGCCCTGCAATGGACATGGACTGGATGATCGTCAGCAGTACCATACCCACAGCAAAGAACGTGGAGAGCACGGTGCCGATGGCGGCATCTTCTGTCAGGCGGGTGTGGGTTTTGATCCAATCCACCGCCAGAACGCCGATACCGGCAGAAAGGGCTGCGCCAAACAAGAGCACTGGCAGGGAGCGGCCTGAGTCAAAGTAGACCTGTGCGATGATGAAGGCGAGTGCCACACCGGGAAGTGTTGCGTGACTGACTGCATCGGAAATCAGTGTCCGCTTTCTGAGCAAAACAAAAACACCGATGGCACCACTGGCCGCACCCAAAAGCGCTGCACCAATGCAAACCAATGCTGTGTTGTAGCCTGCTGACAAAGTAAGGGCGGCAAAGAAATGTTCCATGACGTTGCCTTACGCGTTTGAGGCTTCAGAGAGGCCATCCAGCTGAGTGCTGGCAAGGCGTCCGCCATACGCTTTTTGCAGGTTTTCAGCGGTGAAGGTTGTTTCCACTGGGCCGTCTGCCACGTGCTGCCCATTGAGCAGCAAGATGTGGGAGTAATAATCGCGCACGGTTTCAAGATCGTGGTGCACAACAAGAACGGTCTTGCCATCTGCAACGAGCTGTCGAAGCACTGCCACGATTGCTTTTTCTGTTGCAGCGTCCACACCGGCGAACGGTTCGTCCATGAGATAGACTTCAGAATTCTGCGCCAATGCTCTTGCAAGGAACACTCGCTGCTGCTGACCGCCAGAGAGCTGACCGATCTGTCGGTTTGCAAAATCCTGCATGCCAACAGACTTCAGGCAGTCCATCGCCTTTTGGCGGTGTTTACGGGATGGCCAGCGGAACCAACCGATTTGGCCGTAAAGGCCCATCAGCACCACATCAATGGCCGTTGCCGGAAAATCCCAATCCACGGCTGAGCGCTGCGGAACGTAGGCGATGCGCTTGAGGGCCTTTTCGATTGGTGCGCCAAAGATTTTGGTGTCGCCAGAGAGTTTCGGGATCAGGCCAAGAGCGGCTTTCAGGAATGTGGACTTACCAGCGCCATTAGGGCCAATGATGGCTGTCAGGCATCCCTTTGGAGCTGAGTATGACACGCCCCAAAGCACAGGTTTGTGGTGGTAAGCGACCGTCATGCCCTGCACGGTGAACGGCAGGTCCTGCGGGTTCACAGTTTTTGAGCTGTCGGTGTCATGCAACAAGTGCAGACCGGAGGAACTTCTATCATGCATCTTAGTGACCTGCTCCAAGTTTACCCTGCATACCCTGAGCAGGTGCTTCTCCACCCAGAGCGCGTGTAATCGAGGTCATGTTGTGGTCGATCATACCGATATACGTTCCTTCATAGGTATTGGACTGGCCCATCGCATCTGAGAAGAGCTCGCCGCCGACCTCGACCTTGTGGCCTTTGGCTGCGGCACCTTCGACCAGCGCACGTATGTTTCGCTCTGATACTGACGATTCAACAAACACTGCTGTGACTTTGCGGTCGACGAGAAGGTCAACCAGTGTCTCAATCCGCTGCAAACCAGCTTCTGAGTTGGTGGAGATGCCCTGAATGCCAACCACTTCCAGATTGAAGTCGCGGCCAAGGTAGGTGAACGCATCATGCGCTGTTACAAGAACACGGCGCTCCTGCGGTACCGTCTGGAGGATCTTATCGCCATAATTTGCCAGCTCCTGCACCTGCGCCAGATAAGCTGCTGCGTTGTCGCGGTAATCCTGCTCATTTTCAGGGTCCATGGAGACGAAGGCTTCGGTCACACCATTGATCGCACCTTGCCAAAGGGTTGGGCTCATCCAGACGTGCGGGTCATAGCGACCAGCGTACGCGGTTGAACCTTCCAGCTTGGCAGAGTCGATGGTTTCACCGATGAAAAAGACAGGCTTACGTTTTTGAAGCTTCAGCAGCAGATCTTCCATCTGCGCTTCCAGAAACAAACCGTTTGCGAAAATCGCATCTGCGCGGCCCATCTTCACCACGTCAGAGCGGGTCTGGCGGTAGGAGTGCGGATCAATGCCTGTTCCCATCAGCGCTTCCACAGTGACGTTGTCACCGCCAACGGCACGCACAGCGTCAGCAACCATGCCCACTGTGGCAACTGCATTGATCGGAGCCTTGGCAAGTGCCGCTGACAGGCTGGAAAAGCCTGCGAGAACCATCACTGTCACTGCAAACACAGCAGCTTTGAAGTAGCGCATAAAATCCAACTTTCTAAAACGACTAGAGCAAACTTTCCGGCTCTTCATCTATCGCAGTTCTCCGACCCAGCCACTTTGTTCCTGGCCAATATCTTCGCCCTGAGCTCTTTAAATAAAGATACCATCAGAATTTCTGCGGGCATCCTGTTTCTTCCTGCAGTCTAGTTGCAACTCATTCTTAATTGCAATATAAAAATGAAAGTTTCTGAAAATCGGTATTTTGCCCTCTCTTTGATGAACTGTGGGACGTGAGCAGAAAGTCGACCATCAATCAGGCCTAGTTGCCATTGCCTCTTATTTGCCAAAGGCTTATTTATAAGAGCAATGGGAGAGACCTGACATGAGCAAGATGGACTTCAATCGCGAATTTGATGCACGACACGGTGAGCTTGTTGCAATCACCGATGAGCTGTCGCGCGTAACCTGCAATAACCCGAGTGCCCTAACGTTTGCAGGAACTAACACTTTCCTTGTTGGTAAAAACGAGGTTGTTGTCATCGATCCGGGCCCGATGGATCTGGAGCATCTGGACGCTTTGATGAAGGCCATTGATGGCCGGCCCGTGAAGGCCATTCTCGTCAGCCACACCCATGTGGATCACTCCCCACTTGCAGGCCATTTGAAGGAAAAGACGGGGGCTCCTGTGATGGGATGCGGGCCTCACAAACGAGCTGTTTCATTTGCTGATATGGCAGAAACGCCAATGGATGCGAGCTCTCAGAAGGACTTTGCACCCGACGAAGAGCTGGAAGATGGCGCCAAAATCTCTGTTGATGGTGTGACAATTGAAGTGGTTGCAACGCCGGGGCACACAGAGAATCACCTGTCTTTCGCTCTTCCTGAGCAAGGTGTGATGCTGCCCGGGGATCACGTGATGGCCTGGTCTACAACCATTGTGGCGCCTCCAGACGGGTCCATGAACGCCTACATGAAGTCGCTGGACAAGCTCATAGCGCGCAGTGAAACTCGCTATTTCCCGTCCCATGGCGGCGAAGTGAACAACCCGAAGGTCTTTCTTCCTCAGTTGAAGCAGCACCGCCAGATGCGCTCCGATGCTATCCTTGAACGTTTGCACGCTGGGGATGATGACGTCATGACCATGGTGAAAGCCATTTACACGGATGTGGACCCAAAGCTGCATGGCGCAGCGGCGCTCAATGTTCTTGCACAACTGGATGATCTCATCGCTCAAGGGGTTGTCATGTGCGATGCGAAGGTTACACTCTCCGCAAAATTCACGCTGCGTGAGCTGACATAGCTCAGCTTACACACTGTCAGGACACCCCAGAGAAACCGATCTCTCCAACACTTAGAGACGCAATGACCAGTATTTTTGACCAGAAGATCGATCGCAGAAACACTCATTCTCTTAAATGGGATGAGATGGAAAGTCGCTATGGCATCAGTCCTGATGACGGTTTGCCGATGTGGGTTGCAGATATGGATTTCCGCCCCCCGCAAGCCGTGAACGACATGGTTGCCCGTGCTGCGGAGCACGGCATTAACGGCTATTACGGCAATGATGCGCCTTACAAAGAGGCTGTCATTTCCTGGATGAAGCGTCGTCACCAGTTCGATGTCTCTCCAGACTGGATCACAACAGTGCCCGGTGTTGTGGCTGGTTACTCCATGGCTATTCAGGCGTTTTCTGAGGAAGGTGATGGCGTCCTGGTGTTCTCACCAGTTTACCACGCATTTGGCCGCGCTGTGCGGGACAACAACCGCCGCCTTGTAGAAAGCCAGCTGATTGAGCGTGATGGTGCTTATTACATGGACTTCGACAATCTGGCTGATCAGGTTGATGAACGCACCAAGATCCTGTTGCTGTGCAGCCCTCACAACCCGGGTGGCCGTGTTTGGACTGCAGAGGAACTGACCCGCATTTGCGAGTTCTGCCTTGAGCACAACATCTTGATCATCTCTGATGAGATCCACCACGATCTCATTCTGGATGGCTCCAAGCATGTGGTCACCTCGACCTTGTCTGAGGCGATTGCAGAGCGGACGATTACATTTACATCTGCCTCCAAGACCTTCAATCTGGCCGGTTTTGCGACAGCTGCATGCATCATCAGCAACAAAGAGCTGCGTGATAAAATCCGCAAGGTCTTTACAGCTTGTGGAGTTCACGCCACCCCGCTCGGCTCACAGGCTACAACTGAGGCGTACAACCATGGCGATGAGTGGCTCACTGAGGCTTGCGATTACATTGCAGCCAATCAGGAGCTGCTGATTGAAGGGCTGGAAGCTGCTATCCCCGGCGCTAAAGTGATGCGCATGGCGAGCACCTATTTGCAGTGGGTCGATTTTAAAAATGTTGACCTGCCGTTTGATGAGATCGTCGCTCGAATCCAGAAGCAAGCGAAGGTCGCTGTCAACATCGGCAGCACGTTTGGAAAAGGCGGAGAAACGTTCCTGCGTTTCAATCTGGCCTGTCCAAAATCGACTGTTGAAGAGGCTATCAAACGTTTGGAAGATGTTTTTGCAGACCTTCGCATCCAAACAAACGCTTGATTTCAAATCTATATTTTGAGTTATCAAAGATACGCCCATTTCTGGGCGTATTTTTTTGTGAGGTCGTGACAATTATCACACACATATGCTATTAAATGAGTCATATTGAATTTATAGAGTTCAACGGCTTCCCCGGCTTCAGAACTCTCAGAGTTTCGCGATAGCCTTAAAGCGGTACTCGTTGTTCACGCAAGCTTTCATAACCAGTGCTTCCCCGGCGCTGGTTATGTCGTTTCTGGGTCTGCTTTTATCTCCGGATCACACTCTACCAAACTGGCAGCAGCTCCTTTGACAGGTGCAGGCAGTTTACTGTGCAGGCTTTTGTGAGGGAATTGGCGCGGTCCCACGCTCTTTCAACATGGATGCAATTGAAGGTGGCAGTTCTAGCGGAACTTCCAGCAGTGGCACGCTCTCTGAGACTTTCACGCGTGGTGACTCCTCGGTCTCATCCTGCAGGACCAGCTCAGGCTCTTCAACCCGGGCTGTGATGCCGTAGTTTTGCAAGAGCACTTTATCCAGACTTGCCAGAAATCCTCTTATACGGCGGGCATTGGTGCCAAAATCATGGCTGCCGAAACGGGACGCAGAGCGGATATCCAAAAGTGTACCTACTCTATCGGGCTGGATGCGAATGGCGACATCATCCTTCAAAGAGAAGTAAGGCATGCGTGCTTCCATGAGCAGGTAGGTGGGCTCATCCGGGAAACCCGCGGGTAACTCGTAAATCACCTTCCACCCCATGCTGGAGGCGACGCTGGAAACGGCGTTGTGCAGCTCAGGAGGAGGCAGGCGGAACCGGCGCGGGACGATGTCTGGATAGCTGGCCTTTTGCATGAGCTGCTTGTCCTGCCCGATTTCATCATCAATACGATCTCCGGCAATCAGCGCAGGCGGCTCATCCATATCTGTTGAGACATCATTGAGTGGCGGGAACAGGTAGAGTCCCAGTGTGGCGATGAAAAGCGGGGCGAGGACGATGGCACCATAAAACGTGCCCAGAAAGCTGTTGCCAAACCCTTTGCCGCCGTTGCTCCACAGATCAACCACGGCCATGGCGGCCAGCACAATGGCAGCAGCCCCCATGAAAAAGCCGATCACGAAGAGAACGAGCAGCACCTCTGTGTTGAACAGCTCGAAGTAATGGCCTGCAACGGAGAGAATAAGAAACGGAATCGCAATTGCGCCGATACGACGACTGCGCAAGGCAGTGCGGGAATGTCTTGAGGGCAATTGCAGGGTCATTCTATCCCACTCTCTTCAATCTGCAGCTCAGAGTTTAATGTAACCATTCGGCATGAAGGTTACAGCTCTTTACTTTACGATACCAGATACTAGCAGTTCAGAATTACCGAGGGTTGAATACTGCTATTATTTTCGCGCAGATTTTGAAAGAGGGAGTTGCGGCGGGTGAACCGCCGCATTCGGGAGACGTTATTAAGCAGCAGCGCCCTCACCTGCCGCCTTCAGGCCAACCAGGTTTACAAGATCAGTCAGGCTGTCGAGCAGGTGATCACAGTGATCCTTCAGCTCTTCGGCAGTCAAAGCGCCAGTTGTTACGGCAACCCGTACCATGCCAGCGTTTTGGGCTGCATGCATGTCGTGAAGGCTGTCACCCACCATGGCGATGTGCTGAGGCTCGATACCTGTGTGCTCTGCAAATCCAAAAAGCTGGCCCGGTTCTGGTTTTTCACCATGTCCGCTGTCGTAGCCCACAACGAAGGTGAAGTAGTCGAGAATGCCGAGGCGCTTCAGCTGCGCAACGGCGCTTGCTTCTGTGCCATTTGTCGCCAGACCGATCGGCAAACCAGCTGCAGCCAGAGCCTTGATTGATGATGCTGTATCATCAAATGCTGCAACACAGTCTGCCGCATGGTCCAGAATAAGGTCTTCTATACGATCCAGAAACGCGCGGTTGAACTCAACACCAAGATGATTGGCCCATGGTTCGCTGTAACCGCTTGGCGGATTGGTCAGAATAGGGCTGCCCGGTTCGCAGGCACAGCTGGCGTAATCAAACTTCACGAGACGACCCAGTTCAGTAGCCAGCTTCAGATTTCCATCTGCCAGATCCATCAGAACATGTTGGAGCACCGTGCCCCATGTCCTATTGAAATCAATGAGAGTTCCATCGCGATCAAACAGTACGGCGCGCACGTTCATTGTCATTTTCCTTCAGCGCATTTGACGGCTTATATGGGAGACCGTCTTCGGGCGATTACCCGAGCAGAATAGTTCTTATGCAAGCGGCTCAATCTACGCACTTATACAGAGTATTACGAGCACCAATCACTATGAGCGATGCTAATCAATCGGCCACAAGCTTCTTGGCACACTAAATACACAGTTTTTTGTCAGTTTCGCAGTCAGGGAAATCGCGGCCAAATGTCACTCAAAATAGCCTGATACATTAATGGTTTAGTCGCGATAATTTTAACTAGCTCACAACCTGAGATCCTATCCTTTTGTATAATAATAATAATTTACGGAAAGCCTGCTGAGCAATTAGTTAACGTCATGTTTCATGCATTCAAATTGCTGAGTTTATTGGGAAATTCCCCCCTCGAAATTAGATTGGCTTTTTTAGTTTTTTTGGCGCTAACATATTCATGCCCGATTTGAGTATCACTCCTGCATATGAGCTGACGCTTATATCGGGCTATCCGGCTACTCATTCCGGATAAGCATCGCGATTTCTGCAACACAACTTGTCCCAAGGGGACGGACTAAAATGGCCTTCGGAACGACTGAGCAACAAAAGAAAAACGCTAAACCTGATCTGGACAAACTTTATCGTCCAGTGGGCATTCAGGCTGTCAATGCTGCAAACTGCTGTAACGGTAAGCAGAAAGAGGCATATCAGCCTAAGGTTCAGGAAGAATACCCTCTTCCGACTGACTGATGCGTCAGGGGCTACAAATCAGAAATTCCAGCTTGTTTTTCAAGAACCGAATTGCTTGATTATGTATTCCAATCACATTGATAACTGCTTCAATGCGTAAGTCACGTCTTATTTGGACATGGCTTTCCAGAAACTTGATGGCCTGAACGGACATCTGGTTATCTGAATAAAAAAGGCGACCCGCAGGATTGCGAGCCGCCTTATTTTTTGCCTGACCTGCAGAAGCATCAACCGTTACGTCTTCTGCGTAACGATCTCGCAGCCCTGCCCCATATCTATATATGCTTTATATAGCGGCTCATGTTCTGGTGCTGATAAATGACGAAGCGCACCACGTTTGAGATGCGCTCAGCCTTCATCTGAAATGCATTATGGATACAGACGCACTTTATCCCATTGATCTTCTGCGCTGTCTCTTTTGAAGACAAATCTGTCATGCAGACGGAAGGCACGGTCGTGCCAGAACTCGATTTCCAATGGTTCCAAAATGCAGCCGCTCCAATATTCGGGGCGCGGAATGTCACCAACAGCGTACTTGGCAGCGTATTTGGCAACTTCTTTCTCAAGCGCGAAACGGCTTTCCAATGGACGGGATTGTTTGGACGCCCAGGCACCAATGCGGCTTTTTCGTGGCCGTGAGTTATAGTATTCGTCGGCCTGGTCTTCAGTTACGTGGATAACGTTGCCACGTACCCGGACTTGCCTGCGCAAGCTTTTCCAGTGAAAACACAAAGCAACCTTAGGGTGAGCAAGAATTTCACGGCCTTTTGTGCTTTCAAAATTTGTATAAAACACAAAACCCTGTGGACTGTAACCTTTAAGGAGTAACATCCGTACATTGGGCATGCCATTCTCATCTACAGTCGCGACTGACATGGCATTAGGATCATTAGGCTCGTTCTTTTCTGCAAGTGCAAGCCATTCACCAAATAGTTGAAAAGGAACCTCTACGCTTTCGGAGTAACTATTTGTAAACTTTTCTTCCAGATTTTGGATGTCACCATTCATAGTTAATAGTCCCTTTAGGATCCTCACACTGTGGATGAACCGGAATTCGTTAAAGCAACGGATTCAACCTGAGGCTCTAGTAGTAATATGGCAGTTTTGTATAGCAAAAAAACCCGTTTACGCCAGTCGTGTTTTGTCTCGGCTGCGCTCTTGCTGACACTTCCTGCATGCACTCAAATGTCCATATCTGTGAACAACAGTGAGTATCAAGAACCTCTGAACCTGACAGAGACAGTTGATACCAAGCAAAAGGTCGCGGATAGCGAGATTCATCGCACCGACCGTACGGTTATTACGAATACCATTGAGGAAGCTCTGAACGAGAACAGGCAAACCAAGCACCGGTTTGCCCCTATGGCCTGGACGAATCCTGTCAGCGGCAATAGCGGCACAATCACCTCTCTCATGTCTGTTGATAAAACAGAAAGCATTGCGGGTTGTACCGATTTTGTGACCAGCGCGAACACTGTTGGCGGCGTCAGAGCCTATCAGGGGCGCAGCTGCCCTGATACCAATCATAAAATGAAGATTGTCCAACTTGCTCCGTTCCAAACAGATGCAACGGTCACTGAATAACTCTTCCTCGCTTCAGTTTCGCAAATGCGATGTAGCCTACTAGATTAAAACCACTGAAATACTCACGTCTGATTAGCTAAGTTCGGCTACGGCTGCTTGCGCCTCATCGAACTCAAGGTTATGTAATGGGTGAGTAATAAACTGCCCTTATTTCAATTTGATGGATGACGATGAGAGATCCCTATTCTGTTCTTGGTGTTAGCAAAAATGCCAGTGAGGCAGAGATCAAGAAAGCGTTTCGCAAACTGGCAAAACAGTTCCACCCAGACCAGAATGCAGACAATCCAAAGGCTAAGGAGCGCTTCTCTGAAGCGAACCAAGCCTATGAAGTTTTGGGCGACAAAGATAAGCGCGGACAGTTTGATCGCGGTGAGATAGACGCGGAAGGCAAACCGAAGTTTTATGGCGGCCCGGGTGGTGGCGGTGGCTTCGAAGGTTTCCGTAATTCAGGACGTCGTGGTGGTTTCCGGTTTGAGCAGGGCTTTGGCGAAGGTCACGGCGGTCCAGGCGGACCTCAGGATGCCGGCGGTTTTGACGATATCCTAAATGATATTCTTGGTGGCTTTGGCGGCGGCAAACGTCGCAGCGCAGGCGGTGGTGAATCTCATTTCCATGCTGGCCCGACCAAGGGAGCTGATGCCAACCTGATTGCACGGGTGACACTTGAAGATCTTGCCCACCACGGCAAGGTTCAGGTGAAGCTGCCAAGCGGCAAGACTGTGAATGTAAAAATTCCGGCTGGTACGCAGAGCGGCGACAAGATCCGCCTGAAAGGGCAAGGTTTTGCTTCTGCCAAGAGTGGTCAGGCTGGTGATGCACTGGTAGAAGTTCGCATTTCCACGCACAAGCTCTTCAAAGTGGATGGAGAGGATGTTCGTGTTGATGTCCCCCTCACCCTTTATGAAGCCGTTCTTGGTGGCAAAGTACGCATTCCAACTCTCAGCGGTGCGGTTAACCTGACAATTCCTGCCAACACCAGCAGCGGAAAGACCATGCGCCTGAAAGGCAAGGGTCTGCCTAAGAAAGAAGGTGGCCATGGCGATCTTCTTGTTGGGCTTGAGATTGTCCTGCCAGAACAGACAGATGAAGAACTTGAAAATCTGATGCGCGTCTGGAAAGAAGTGAAGCCGTATTCGGCACGCGGTCCAGAGTTCGACTGATCATTACCAATGAGAAAGGCGGGTCACCCCGCCTTTTATTTTGCCACGCTTTGAATTTCTCAAAAGCTATGTGCTTCAACGAGCAAAGCTAAGCTTCGATTGCAGCTAAGCTGACTGGCGCTACGCTGTCATCTGGAACAAAGAAATCTGGCTGCAGATTCACTTTCGGATTCACGCGGTACTTGTCAAAATCGGTCATACCGTTTTCCGCCAGCAATGTATCATCAATGAAGAAGTTGCCAGTGGTGTCTGCTGCCGGTTTTGTGAAGATCAGATGCGCGGCATCTGCCAAAATGTCTGGCGTCCGGCTTGCCTGAACCATCATATCGCCGCCAAGCAGATTCTGAACAGCAGCCGTGGCAATGGTCGTGCGCGGCCAAAGAGCGTTTACAGCAATCTTCTTAGAGCGCAGTTCTCCGGCAAGTCCCAGTACAACAAGGCTCATGCCGTATTTGGCAATGGAGTACGGTGTATGGTTCTTAAACCACTTCTCCTGCATATCCAGCGGCGGAGAAAGCATCATGATATGCGGGTTTTCCGCTTCTTTCAGATACGGGATCGCCAGTTTAGAGCAGAGTAAGGTGCCGCGTGTGTTGATCTGGTGCATGAGGTCAAAGCGCTTCATGTCGATTTTCTGAACCGGTGTCAGGTTGATCGCACTGGCATTGTTGACCACAATATCGATGCCGCCGAACTTCTCAGCAGCTGCCTTCATTGCATCGTCGACGCTCTCTTCACTGCGCACATCAACCACGAGCGGGAGCGCCTGGCCTCCGGCATCCTCAACCTCTTTGGCCGCTGTGTAGATCGTTCCTTCCAGCTTCGGATGCGGTTCTGCCGTTTTTGCAGCGATCACAATGTTCGCGCCATCTTGCGCTGCCCGCTTGCCAATCGCGAGACCAATTCCACGAGATGCACCGGTAATGAACAGTGTTTTACCCTTCAGATTTCCCATGTTTCCCCCAAATTCCTGAAATAAGATGCGGCGGTAAAACCGCATCTGAACGAGTTAAGCTTTGCTCATGAACTTCATGAAGGCTTCGCGAGCCTCATCAGATTTAAGCAGCTCAGCAAAGAGACCGATTTCCTCAAAAATGCGGTTTTCAAGCGGCTCAC
This sequence comes from Pseudovibrio sp. Ad26, assembly GCF_001623285.1. Taxonomy (NCBI): domain Bacteria; kingdom Pseudomonadati; phylum Pseudomonadota; class Alphaproteobacteria; order Hyphomicrobiales; family Stappiaceae; genus Pseudovibrio; species Pseudovibrio sp. Ad26. The sequence continues at coordinate 335,244 of NZ_LMCE01000047.1, read as the reverse complement.
GCTTGCCACGCAGCAGCTCTCTGGAAATGCGCAAGGCGTTTTGAGGCTTGGATGCAACCTTCTGCGCTATCGCAAGCACACGGTCTTCCAGCTCATCAGGAGAGACCACGTGATTTACGAAGCCTGCTTCTTTTGCCATCTCGGCAGTGAAGCTCTCACCCAGTGCCAGCAATTCGAACGCTTTGTGGTAGCCCATTGTCTCTGGGCCGATCAGCGTTGAGCCTGCTTCAGGAATGATGCCGAGATCGGTAAACGGTGTTTTGAAGAGCGCATTTTCCGTAGCAAACACCATATCGAAGTGGAACAGCATGGTGGTGCCTACGCCGATAGCAGGACCATCGATACCCGCGATGACAGGTTTGGATGGCTCGTGAAGTGCACCGAGGAATTTGCCTACGCCGCCAGCTTCCAAGCCTTCGCCGGACATTGCGGCCTTGAGGAAGTCTGCAATATCATTGCCTGCGGTGAAGACACCCGGACGGCCAAGCATGACATGGCAGCGGATGCTTTCGTCTTCTGTCTTCAGCGCGTCTGCCATATCCATGTACATGGCTTGTGTCAGTGCATTTTTCTTTTCTACGCGGTCCATGCGGATGATCTGGACTGCGCCGTCCCGTTCAATACTGATCATGTGTCCCTCCCAAACTGATTGGTGAGGCCTGTTCAGCCTCACCCTTTAAATACGGTTGACTGCCTCTTGGATCAGGCAAGTTCAGCAGCGTCGAATGCAAGGATTGCTTCAGCTGCGCGTGTTACGTCGTCTTTCAGCGGAGCGCTCTCACCCAAAACAGTTTCTGCAAAGCTGCGCGCCATCAGGTAGCGCGGCTTCTTCAGCGTCTCCGGTGCATCCTTGGATGCCAGCGCGCCTTTTGCCAGCAAGCCTGCGCCTAGGGTGATACCTGCCAGACGCAGGTATGGCGTCGCGCCTGCAAGCGCTTCAGGAACCTTCCCATCGGCCTGCGCGGCCAACATCCATTCGGTGGCGGTTTCCAGATCAGCAACGGCTGCATCAAGCTTGGTGCCAAGATCACCCAGCTCGCCGGTGTTGTCGGCGTTCACACTCGCTGCGATCTCTTTGATCTCAGAGATGAGGCTGCGCACCTGATCACCACCGGACATTGGCAGCTTACGCATCACAAGATCGATGGACTGAATACCGTTGGTGCCTTCATAGATAGGAGCGATGCGTGCATCACGGAGATGTTGGGCTGCGCCGGTTTCTTCAATGAAGCCCATACCACCGTGAATCTGGATACCAAGCGAGGCGACATCCACCCCAAAGTCGGTGGAGAGTGCTTTTGCGATTGGTGTGAGCAAGCCAGCACGCTCTGCCCAGAACTTCTTTTGGTCCGCATCTGGTGCAACTTTCGCCATGTCCAGCGCATGCGCACAGGCATAACAGATTGCTCGGGCAACCTGCGTCTGCGACTTCATTGAAAGAAGGGTACGTTTAACATCCGGGTGAACCGCGATCGGGTCCATACCATCGGTCTTTGACCCAACGCCGCGGCCCTGTTTGCGGTCCAAAGAGAATGCCAGGGATTCCTGGAAGGCACGCTCTGCGATGCCGAGGCCCTGCACACCTACTGCGAGGCGGGCGTTGTTCATCATGGTGAACATGCAGGCCAAGCCTCTGTTTTCCTCACCGATGAGCCACCCAACGGCACCGCCCTTATCGCCAAAAGACATGGTGCAGGTTGGAGAGCCGTGGATGCCGAGCTTGTGCTCCACACCAGCTACGGTCACGTCATTCTTTTCGCCCAAACTGCCATCGTCGTTGACGAAATACTTTGGCACAGCAAACAGCGAGATACCACGCGTGCCAGCTGGCGCATCCGGCAAACGAGCCAGCACCAGATGGACCACGTTGTCTGTCATGTCATGGTCACCATAGGTGATGAAGATCTTCTGGCCAGAGATTTTGTAGGACCCGTCTCCCACTGGCTCTGCCTTGGCACGTAGAGCGTTCAGGTCTGAGCCTGCTTGTGGCTCAGTCAGGTTCATTGTGCCTGTCCACTCGCCACTGGTGAGCTTTTCGAGGTACTTTGCCTTGAGTTCCGGGGAGCCGTGCTTCTCAATAGCTTCTACAGCGCCTGTGGTAAGTGTTGGGCACAAGGTAAAAGCCATGCTGCCCGCATTCCACATTTCGAACACGGCAACGTGGAGCATGTTTGGAAGGCCCTGCCCTCCGTACTCCGGATCACCTGTCAGCGCGCTCCAACCGCCCTGTCGCCAACTGGTGTAAGCCTCTTTCCAGCCCGGAGAGGTTTTGACGCTTCCATCGATCAACTGTGCCGGGTTTTCATCTCCAACCCTGTTGAGAGGTGCAATCTCTTCCTCTGCAAACTTTGCGGCCTCGCCCAGAATAGCTTCGATCAAATCATCTGAAAGCTCTTCTTGTCCCGGCTGCGCCTGAAGCTGTCCTAAACCTGCTACTTCTTTCAGCGTGAATACAATTTCACTCAGTGGTGCACGATACATTTTGTTTTCCTCCCCTTCTAAAGCCGCCTGCCTTCCATATAGGGCCAGCAAACTGCCTTAGAGATGTATTTATGCGTAGTCCTTGCCGACAGCTGGCGGTCACTCCTCGGAAATACACGTATGTTCGTGCATACTCTCATCCGAAAACCGACGCTCACTTCTCGGGAATACGCTATAGCGACTTGACGAATTGGCTTTTGCCCATCAAAAGGCCGCTACAGAATTTTTCCTGTTTGGGACAGTAGTGTGATTAACCTATACGTCAAGCGTCCCTTAGAGGCAGGTAGCCCCCTACATTCGTCTTAGTAAGAAAGAAAAGGTATGAAACTCTGGCGCTTAAACCCATCTGACACCCAGTTGGAAGACACACAAATTTTCCAGGATATTTGCGGTGCGCTGAGCGATGGTAAACTCGTCGCGATACCTACTGAGACTGTGTATGGACTGGCAGCAGATGCAACCAACGGTAAAGCCTGTGCTGGTATATATGAGGCGAAAGGACGCCCAAGTTTCAACCCTTTAATTTCTCATATAGATAGTCTGGAAGCTGCACAAACCCACGCTTTTTTTGATGACCGTGCTCTCAAACTCGCCGAGGCCTTCTGGCCGGGTCCGTTGACTCTTGTGTTGCCAAAGCGACCAACCAGCCCGGTCTCTGACCTTGCAGTGGCAGGCCTTGAAACGATTGCGCTTCGAGTACCTCGTTCAGAGGTGATGCGGGCATTGTGCAAGCATACGGGACGCCCGCTGGCCGCACCTTCGGCCAACCTTTCTGGACGGATCAGCGGCACGACTGCAGAAGATGTTATCAACGATCTTAAAGATCACTTGTCTTACCTCATCGATTCCGGGGCGACCTCTGTTGGGGTTGAATCAACAATCGTTTCGCTTGTGGGCGACCGCCCAACACTTCTGCGACCTGGCGGCCTTGCCCGTGAAGATATTGAAGCTGTGCTTGGTGAAACACTGGTGCGGGCAGGAACAGACGACAGCGCCCCGATGGCGCCGGGAATGCTGACATCCCACTACGCCCCCAACTCTCACATTCGCCTGAATGCAGAGGATGTGGCTGAAGGGGAAGCGTTGATTACCTTCGGTGCTGACCTGCCCGAAGGCTCAGATAAAGCTGCCAAGCTGGTTCCACTCAGCGACTCAAAAGATCTGACAGAGGCTGCTGCGCGTTTGTTTACAGCACTCCGTCAGGCCGATCTTGGAGAAAACGGAAAAATAGCAGTCATGCCAATCCCTCATCATGGACTGGGCGAAGCTATTAATGACCGACTTGCTCGCGCTGCCGCTCCCCGCGATTAAAGACTCTCTTGAGTACTGAAAACAGGTAGCGCTTTGCCTTCTTCTTGGTATTTACCCAAACCCTCTCCGCCGCAAGCCGTTGAGAGCACAGGATAACTCCCCCTGAATACTTTGGGTTTATTGTACTATTTATTGTATTTATGCAACACTACAAGAATAGGTGTTAACCTTTTCTCTTTCCACTCAGTATGAATTCAAGGAGAGGACGAATAATCAGCGTGCAAATTTAAAGAATTGGCTCAATATTACAGTCATGTATTTCTTAGAGATGCAGCGGACCTCCCCCACGAGCAACACAGATTGCTCGCACCTTTAATCCGGGGTTGCGTGTTATACACGCACTCCGGATTTTTCTTGTCTTACTCACGGGACAGCTGGGCATTCCACGCAGGCATAACCACTGAGATTTATCGGCACCTCATCCCAATTACCGAGATAAACTGGAGGGGTGTACAATTGACAGACTGCTCGGCAATGTGGACTTGTATATGTAATTCGCCCAATTTTTCACAGGATTGGATTTAGGTGCCATCACACTAGAGTAAGTGTGCTCACTTCACGCTCCAACTTCGCTACTGGAACGAGCTCTAAAATTGGCTGTGTACCTGACTTCATTTTTAACGGGTTCAATATCTTGAGTACTTTGCTGCTGCACCATCAGGCTTTTTTAAATCATCTTACTCCGCTTGGTCATCCAGAACGTCCCGACCGTTTGCGGGCTATTGATCGTATGCTGGAGAACGAAAGGTTCTTCATGCTGGATCGCGATATTGCGCCATTCGGAACGTTTCAAGATATTGCCCGGGTTCACAGCTCTGACTACATCAACTCCATCCACAACATGAATCCTGAAGAGGGGCTCATCGACTTTGCGCCAGACACCAATCTGTCTCCGGGCAGCTGGGAGGCGGCGATGCGAGCTGTGGGTGGCTCTACACGCTGTGTGGATGAGGTGATGAGTAAACGCGTTTCCAACGCTTTTGCGGCATGCCGGCCTCCAGGACACCATGCGGAGTCAGCTCTTACCTCTGGTTTTTGCCTGTTTAACAATGCCGCAATTGCAGCCCGCTATGCACAGGACGTTTATGGGCTTGAGCGTGTGGCGATCATGGATTTTGACGTTCACCACGGAAACGGCACTCAGGAAATCTTCTGGAACGACCCAACAGTGATGTACACCTCCACTCACCAGATGCCGCTGTTTCCAGGCACCGGTGCCGTGAATGAAACGGGTGAGCACAACAACATTGTCAACGCCCCACTCACGGCAGGCGATGATGGAACCCAGTTCCGTGAAGCCCTTGATTACGCGATTTTGCCGCGCATCCGTGAATTCTCACCAGATCTGATCATTATCTCCGCAGGTTTTGATGCTCATGAGCGTGATCCACTTGGTGGCCTGCGCCTCACAGAGCTGGACTTTGCGTGGGCGACCCGCAAACTCATCGAAATTGCAGATGATTGTTGTCAGGGACGTGTCGTTTCGCTTTTAGAAGGTGGGTATGATCTGGAAGGTCTTGCGCGATCTGCCGCCGCTCATGTAATGACATTGATGGATTACTAATTGGGAGTGCACCTACTCCCGACTGAGCGAGGACAGTTTGGTGACAGAAGAAGCAGCCGGTTCCATTGAAAACCTTTCCTTTGAGCAAGCATTAGCTGAGCTGGAAACCATTGTTCGCAATCTGGAACAAGGCAACGTGCCTCTGGAAAAGAGCATTGAGCTTTATGCTCGAGGTGAAGCCTTGCGTGAGAAGTGCGATGGCTTGCTCAAAGCTGCTGAAGAGAAGGTAGAGAAAATCCAGATGAACACATCTGGAAACGCAGTTGGCACAGAAGCGCTGGACGAGCAATAAATTTAGCCAATATGGAATTGAAATTCTAGTTCCAAACACAATAACTAGAATTCTCTCTCCAGTACACGCGTTCATTTTTTCAACAGACCCCGCCTTGAGCGGGGTTTTTGTTTGCACCTGATTCATCAGGAATGCTGTTTTACTTAAATGATAAAAATTTCGTGATAATTTATTATTTAGCCTACTAAATAAAATTGGACAAAAACTATTGAGCATATAACACACCTGTTATTCTAGTGAGCCGATAAGTTTTAATTGGAACAATACTTAACCGGAGATATTTCACAGAATATTATTTCAAGACAGAGAATACAAAGCACTGGATAGATCGTATAACCGACCGGACGGTCTAGTTTAAATCGACAAGTATTCTTCATTTATCGCCGGATATTGGTATAGGCAAAAAAAAGGGGGCTACGAAAACCGTAGCCCCAAGTCGATCACTGTGCACGTGGCCCCATCGACCACACATTCGACATAGGACGTTTCGTCGCAGATTGCATCACCCCATGGGGTGACAAAAGCGCAATTAATACTAGCAAATGAAAAAAAATACGTTCTCATCCCCTATTGACACAGGTTTTGAAGAGGCATCCCTACAAAAGGACCTAGCATAAACGATCAATTATTCATGACAGGCAATTGCACAGAGGGCAGGCTTGCTATAATCGTGGTCAATTACGGAAGACAGTCGTTTCGGCCATAATTTAGAACATATGCCATGGTCGGGTCGTTCTGTGTTAAGCTGCCAAATAGTCAAAAGACTTAAGAAGACCCTGATGTCCCTGCTAGATCAAATTCAAAACCCATCTGATCTCAAAAAGGTCCCCGAGGACCGCCTTCAACAAGTTGCTGAAGAGCTTCGAGAGGAGATGGTTGATGCTGTTTCTGTTACAGGAGGGCATTTAGGAGCTGGATTAGGTGTTGTTGAACTCACCGTTGCACTCCACCATGTCTTCGACACGCCCAAAGATCGGTTGATCTGGGATGTAGGACACCAGTGTTACCCGCACAAAATTCTGACTGACCGCAAAGAGCGTATTCGCACACTGCGTCAGGATGGCGGCTTGAGTGGCTTCACCAAGCGCTCCGAGAGTGATTACGACCCATTTGGCGCTGGACACTCTTCCACTTCTATTTCAGCTGGCCTTGGCATGGCTGTGGCCCGCGACCTTGCCGGTGGCGACAACAACGTGATCGCTGTGATTGGTGATGGCGCGATGTCCGCTGGCATGGCTTATGAAGCCATGAACAATGCGGGTGCGCTGAACTCGCGCCTGATCGTTATTTTGAACGATAATGACATGTCGATCGCTCCACCTGTTGGTGCCCTTTCCGCGAGCCTCGCGCGTCTTGTTTCCGGCAAGACTTATAAGGGCTTCCGCGAGGCAGCTAAGCAGGTCGCGAGCGCATTGCCAAAACCTCTGCAGGAAAAAGCAGCGCAGGCAGAAGAGTTTGCCCGCAGCTTCTTTACCGGCGGCACATTGTTTGAAGAGCTTGGCTTCTACTATGTTGGCCCCGTTGATGGGCACAATCTGGATCATCTTTTGCCTGTCCTGAAAAACGTTCGGGACGCTAAAGAAGGTCCAATCCTCGTTCATGTGGTGACCCAAAAGGGTAAAGGCTATCTGCCTGCTGAGAACGCCAGCAACAAGTATCACGCTGTTGCCAAGTTTGATGTTGTGACAGGTGAACAGTCCAAGCCGAAACCGAATGCACCTGCCTACACTCGCGTTTTTGCCAATGCGTTGATTGCAGAAGCAAACAAAGACGAGAAGATCGTTGGCATCACAGCCGCGATGCCGGACGGAACTGGCCTGGATGTGTTTGAGAAAGTTCATCCAACCCGCATGTTCGATGTGGGTATTGCTGAGCAGCATGCTGTGACATTCGCTGCTGGCCTTGCTTCTGAGGGCTTCAAACCGTTCTGTGCGATTTACTCGACCTTCCTTCAGCGTGGCTACGATCAGCTCATCCATGATGTTGCAATCCAGAAGCTGCCTGTGCGCTTCCCGATTGACCGCGCTGGTCTGGTTGGTGCGGATGGCGCAACGCATGCTGGTTCATTTGATACTGCGTTCCTCTCCTGCCTGCCGGGCATGGTAATCATGTCACCTGGTGATGAAGCAGAGCTGGTTCATATGGTTTCCACTGCTGCGGCTTATGATGAAGGCCCGATTGCCTTCCGTTATCCACGCGGTGAAGGCATTGGCATTGATCTGCCGGAAGTCGGTATGCCTCTGGAGATCGGCAAGGGTCGTATCGTAAAAGAAGGTTCCCGCGTTGCTCTGGTTTCATTGGGCGGTCGTTTGCAGGAAGCCTTGAGGGCTGCCGATACACTTGATGCAGCGGGTCTTTCAACAACGGTTGCTGATGCACGCTTTGCCAAACCGCTTGATACAGAGATGATCGGGCGCCTTGCCAAAGAACACGATGTCTTAATCACCATCGAAGAAGGCTCTATTGGCGGCTTCGGAAGCCAGGTGCTTCAGTTCCTTTCTGACAACGGCTTGCTTGATGGCTCTCTTAAAGTTCGCAGCATGATCCTGCCGGACGTTTTCCAGGACCACGCAAAGCCTGAGACCATGTACAAAGATGCCGGATTAGATGCATCAGGGATTGTACACCGGGTCTTTGAAACCCTTGGTAAAGCAGAGGATTTGCCGTTAAGGCTGGTGTAGAACATTGTATTTGTGTTCATAACTCATCAAAAAATTAAATGAGGGGCAGCTTTCGCTGCTCTCCTTATTTTCTTTTTGCATATGATATGTAGTGTGACTCCAGTTTTACATCGTTGGCTGGTGCGCGCATGATACTGCTGCTTGCAACCTTTGCGTCCTTGATGCTGTCCACCGCCCTGATTCTTGCAGGGCATGGACTTTCTTCGACGCTTATCCCCCTCAAAGCTGATTTGGCCGGATTTGGAGACCTCCAGATTGGTCTGATCTCGTCCAGTTTTTACATTGGCTTTGTGATTGGGTGTCTGTTTGGTCCGTTTCTCATTTTGCGGGCCGGTCATATCCGTGCATTTGCTGCACTGGTTTCTTTGATGTCTGGCGCCGCACTGCTCCACCCTATCCTGGTGGACCCTTTGGCGTGGGCGCTTTTCCGCATCATTACTGGTGTGTGTTTTGCTGGCATCGTTTTGGTTGTTGAAAGCTGGTTGAATGACCGGGCAACTAATGAGAACCGTGGCACAGTCATGTCGCTTTACATCATCTGCTATCTGGGTGCGACCATGGGTGGCCAGCTGATGATTGTGGGCTTTGACGTTAGTACCTTTGTGCCATTTGCAATTGCGTCAATTTTTGTCAGTGTTGCGGTGGTTCCCGTTGTGCTCACCAAGGCAGTACAGCCGGCTCCAATTACTCTGGTACGGTTCCGCCCAATCAACCTCTATCAGACCTCAGCTGTGGCGCTGATTGGTTGTTTGCTGATTGGTCTTGCCAACAGCTCCATGTGGGCACTGGCGCCGCTATACGCCAAGCAGATCGGCTACAGCACCAACGAAGCAGCGTATTTTGCTGCGGCCATCGTTCTAGGTGGTGCGATTACGCAGTGGCCGATTGGTCGTCTGTCTGACCGCGTTGACCGTCGTATCATTATTTTGCTCTTGGGCTTTGGTGCGGCAGCGGCAGCTCTGGTCCTCTTTACGCTTGAGAGTGGAAACTTTTGGACTACATTCACCGTATTCCTGATCCTGGGCATGGCCAGTCAGCCGACATACGCGATTGTTGCTGCCCACGCCTTCGACTATGTGGAAGCAGAAGACTACGTTGAGACATCTTCCGGTGTTCTGATGTCGAACGGAATCGGGTCGATGATTGGACCAACCGTTGCAGCAGGCCTGATGTTCAGTATCGGCCCTGAAGGGCTATTCATATGGGTGGCACTTGTTGAAGTCACTCTTGCCCTCTTCGTTGTCAGCCGCCTGGTTATTCGCCCTGCGGACGAGGATCTGGAGAAGACAGACTTCGAATACGGTGCAACATCCAACATGGGTGCTGTGCTTACGCCTGATCCGCTAGATATCGAAGATCCTTACGTTATTCCGCCTGAAGAGTTCCCTGCCTATGAACAGGATGAGGGCATGGCGTCAGAAGAAGTTGGTGATTTGCCAAATCGCAATGATGAGGATGAAAATCCGCCTACAACTGATGAGACTCAGGATAATTCCAGATTCCCTTCTGGCTGAGTGTAGACACACTCAGCGGAAACAACTAAGAAAGACCCATGGTCAAGCCGAGTAATACATTACATGTACTCAGAAGCGAGCGACATCCGCTCGTCTTGCTTGCTGGCGTTGCGATGCTGGCCCGAGTGCTATTGCTTGTCTTGAGTTTTTCCGGCGCGACTGCTGATCCTTCAGTTGCTGCGCTCATGCAATTGTGTGCCCCTTCAGGCGGCTCGCAGATTGCAAAGGTCGAAGGCTCCACTCACACCGAAAATCCGCTGGGAATAGGCTGCGATTGCACGTTCATGTGCCCGCATACGTCCAAACAGGCGACTTATTTTTCGATAGAGCCTGAGAGCTGGCAGAGTCCTACCCTCGTGGTTGCTGGTTCTCTCTCCCTTGATAGTGCTCTCGTAAATGACAGAAGCCTCCGTGGTCATAATTTCCTCATCCGAGCTCCTCCAGTCGCTTAAGTTTTTCTTCTTGATCAACAAAACCTGATTTGACTGATCTCTTCTGCCTGAGTTTACAGGTAGGGAGCTATTCCTTGGATGGATATTATGAAAACACGTGCTCTTCTTGTTGCAGCAGCTCTTGTTGCGTTTACTGGTTCGGCTGCTCTCGCGGACAGCATTCAGCATGGCGACCTGACCATTAAAGACGCATGGTCCCGCGCGACACCTCCAAAAGCAAAAGGCGCAGGCGCTTTTGTCTCTATCACTAACAATGGCAATGAAGATGCACACCTGACTGGTGCAGTTTCCGGCTATGCTAAGCGTACAGAAATTCACGAGATGGCTGTGAATGATGGCGTAATGAAAATGCGTAAGCTGGATGATGGAATTGTTATTCCTGCTGGCGAGACACTTGAGTTGAAGCCTGGCAGCTACCACGTCATGTTTATGGGCCTGAACCAAGCATTCAAAATGGGTGAAGAGCTCAAAGTTACTCTGGAATTCGAAAAAGCCGGTCCAGTAGAAGTGACATTCCCAGTTATGAAAATGGGTGCAAAATCCGGCAAAATGCACCACTAACCAATTGAACTGTGCACGGGTGGATTAAGATGAACGTTGCGAAAACAATTCGATATGGAGCGTGGGCTGCAGTCGCATTGCTCGTTGCCGCAGTTTCTGCTGTAACAGTGATGAAATTTGTGAAAGAGGATGTCCCGCAGGCTGCCACAGTGCAGATCGGTGGCCCGTTTGAGCTGGTTGATGGCAAGGGACAAGTCTTTACAGACAAGAACCTTGATGGCAAACCAACTCTGATGTTCTTCGGGTTCACATACTGTCCTGATGTCTGCCCAACAACCCTCTCTGATATGCAGGGATGGATTGATAATCTGGGTCCGAAGGCAGATGATCTGAACTTCGTTTTCGTCAGCGTTGATCCTGAACGCGATACACCAGACGTTATTGCAGATTATGTTGCTGCGTTTGGGTCTCACGTCGTTCCACTGACTGGCTCCGTCGACCAGGTTAAAAAAGTCGTTAAAGACTACCGCGTTTATGCGAGAAAAGTACCATTGGAAGACGGAGATTACACCATGGACCACACCGCAGCGGTTTACATGCTGAATGGTGACTTGGATTTCGTGGGAACCATCAGCTATCAGGAACCTGAAGAAACAGCGCTTCCAAAAATCAGAAAGTTGCTTGGTAGCTCATAAAAGTTTAGGGTGTCTGGGAATTCAGGCACCCTTTTTTGGATGAAGATATGAAAGATCATGCAGCTCTCTATGCTGGCACAGCTGCCGTTGGACTTCTGCTGATCGCAGCCACCGCATTCCTTTGGATGCGCTATGGCAATTTGCTTTTCTCAGACAAACTGTTAAATGCACTGGCTGGTTGCTTCGGCCTTTAGGCTAAGCTTTTAATCATCCCAGTCAGGTGACATATGCGGCTTGATCAATTCCTCGTCGAACATGGCTATTTTGAAACGCGTGCCCGTGCTCGTGATGCAATTTTGCGCAACACGGTCGTTATAGATGGTATGCCTGCAAAGAAGCCTTCGCAGAAGATCTCAGGCAAACCCAACATCACTATCGATGATCCGGCCTCTGACTATGTATCCCGCGCCGCATTGAAGCTCATCAAAGGCCTGGAGCATTTTGAGCTCGACCCTGCTGGTAAGGTTTGCCTCGATATTGGCGCCTCTACAGGAGGCTTCACGCAGGTTCTGCTGGAGCATGATGCTCAGATCGTTCATGCCATTGATGTTGGGCATGATCAACTGGCAGATAAGATTTCCAATAACCCAAGCGTTGTCCGTAAAGACGGCCTGAATGCCCGTGAGCTGACGCTTGAGCATCTTGAAGGCCAGCATCCGGAGTTTCTAGTTTCCGACGTGAGCTTTATCTCTCTGAAGCTTGCCCTCCCACCAGCTCTTGAGCTGGCTGCTGATGGTGCCTTAGGGGTCTTCCTCGTCAAGCCACAGTTTGAAGCTGGGCGTGAGCGGATTGGGAAAGGTGGTCTTGTTGCACCAGAGCTTGCAGAACAGATCTCTGTAGAGCTTCAAGAGTGGATGAATGCACAGCCGAGCTGGTCCGTGCTTGGTATTACTTCCTCCCCGATCAAGGGTGGTGATGGAAATGCCGAGTACCTGATGGCTTGCCAAAAGAAGCCATTATAGTTTTCGTGAAACCCTTCTCCCGAGGCATAGAGGTCTCGGGAAAAGGTGGTCCTGTGTGCTTTTAAGTTATGCGCGCAGCTGAGACACGAAGCCTTCCACGCGGTCTTTGAGTTCATCCGCAAGATCCGTCAGATCCACAGATGCCTTTTTCACACTCAAAGCAGAGTTGCTGGTGTCTTCAGCCGCTTTGCCAATGTCATTCACGCTGGCAAAGACTTCCTTGGTCCCATTGGACGCAAGTTCAGCGCTGCGGGCAATTTCACTGGTTGCCACGCCTTGTTCTTCAACTGCTGCGGCAATATTGGATGCCACTTCATCAAGCTCGCTGATGGTTTTGGAGATCCCTGCGATCTCATCAACAGCGCCTTGCGTTGCTTCCTGAACGCCGCTGATCTGTTCAGCAATGCTTTGGGTTGCCCGCCCTGTTTGATTGGCCAGATCTTTCACTTCATTGGCAACAACGGCAAAGCCTTTGCCAGATTCCCCAGCGCGGGCTGCTTCGATGGTTGCATTCAAGGCGAGAAGGTTGGTCTGATCGGCAATCGCATTGATGATGTCAATCACTTCGCCAATTTTCAGCACGGCCTCGGAAAGACCACGCACGGTGATGTTGGTTTGTTCAGACTTAGAGACAGCCACCGCAACCGTTCTTGAGGCCAGATCAACCTGCATCCCAATTTCGCGAATGGATGCTGTCAGCTCCTCCGCAGCAGAACTCACGGTTTGCACGTTAACAGAGGTTGCCTCAGCCGCATTTGCCCCTGCCTGGGCACGCGATTGTGCTCTTGAGGCAGCTGGCTCCAGCACCTCTGCATGTGACTTCATGCCTGTGGCCGCAGATGAAACAGTTTGAACAACACTGCCTACGCTCTTTTCAAAATCAGAGACAATCTTGATCCGCGTTGCCTTCTCAGCGGCTATGCGCTTGTTTTCCTGCTCTCTTTTGTCTGCCTCCATCTCCTTGACTTTGATGGCGTTGTCTTTGAACACACGCACAGCTGTGATCATGTCAGAGATCTCATCCTTCTGGCGGCGCTCCGAGATATCAACTTGCAGATTTCCTGATGCCAACTCACCCATAACCTGGGTCAGAGAAGAAATTGGCTTGCTCAACGAACTGGCAAATATCCATGCGCCCAGAGCTGCAAGGAGCGCGAGTACAACGCCCAAGACAGAGACAAGTGAGAACATCTGATTGGATGCCTCAAGGATTTTACTGCGTGGGATGGTGATGACCAGCAGCCATGGCTCTTCGGTTTTGGCAATACTGATTGGAACGCCCACTTGCAACATTTCAACATTACCGACTTCCGTGTTGGGTAGAATGCGCGTTTTTCCAGAGGTTAACGGCTCAAGAATTGCTTTTGAAAAACCAGCTGTATCAGCAGCTTTGGACACAAGCAGACTGTCTGGATTGGAAACAATTGTTCCGGAAGAGCTGATCAGTGTGAGGTAGCCCTCCTCATAAGGATGCATTCCATTCAGTCGCTCCTGAATATCAGAAAGAGCGATATCAACACCAGCAACACCGTCTCTAGCGCCAAAGCCATCCACCGGCACAACAAGAGACGTGATTAGGGTATCGACGCCACCAACAGAATAGATGTAGGGCTCCAGGATGATCTCATCGCCACTTCTTTGAGCAAGCAAGTAGTAGTCACCTGCTCCATCCTTTTCATAATCGACGAGTGCTTCCCGGCCTATCTGTCCACCTGAGCGGAACCAGTATGGGATAAATCGTCCGGTCTGGTCATGAAACGGCTTGTTGGCCCAGTCCTGATCCTTGCCATCAAACGCATCAGGTTCCCAAGCGGCCCAGCTGCCAATCAGCTGCTCGTTGCTCTGGAGGACACCTTTGAGGATCTCTGCTGAAGCTGCGCGATTGGCGTCCCCGCTTTTTCTGAGTGCGTCCAATGCATTGGCTGTATTGCGCGCAACAGCAAAAGATTGATCCAGTTCAGCTTTAACGACGGCTGCACTTTCCTTGGCAATTTCGTTTGAGAGCCTGATTGCTTGTTCTTCGATAACTCCTGCCCCAATGAACAAGACAGACCCCGATGAGGCAACCATCGACACCAGTGCAATCACGACAACCCAAAATGTCAATTTCCCTTTTAATTTTAAAGACGGCATTGAAAACTCCTACAGAACATCGCCGATTTTTTTGGGAAAGTTGCAGCCATAGAATGTATCACCATACGCATGCAACCCGCATATTCCGTTGGGAAATCGATCAAATAGACAAACAAAAAGTTTATTTCAGAGAACATTTTAAATAGATCGGCAAAATCTATTCAGAAACTCAGTATAAAGTGTCGCTCAGCACGCCTATACAGTAATTTTCCACATTACCTTTGCGTCACAGACGATGACTTCCCCTAGATCAAATCGAAGACTAAACATCGCCATCCAATCACGCTCGAACGGAATGCCAAACTTCGCGACATCAAGCATTGCATGTATCGGAGCGGCGCTGTAAACGCAGTGCCATGTCTAAGAAGCCTGAAGCCACTGTAGAAATCCTCCGTATTGCACGCCTTGCCCATAAGGGTGACGGTGTTGCTGAGACCGATGCCGGACAGATCTTTGTTCCCTATACACTTGAGGGCGAGCTTGTCAGCGCCCAAGTGCAAGGCGCTCGTGCGGAACTTAACGAGATCATTGAGCCGAGCCCGCATCGCGTCGCGTCCGTGTGCAAGCATTTCAGCACATGTGGTGGCTGCTCTTTGCAGCATATGGATGAGGCTTCCTATAAGGACTTCAAGCGCCAACAAGTGGTGGACGCTCTGGCCTCCCGTGGCATCGAAACGCCAGTGGAAGATGTCGTGGTTTGCGGCAAGGGCAGTCGCCGCCGTGCAGTCTTTGCAGCTGTGAAGGCAAGCCATAAAGTGCTGTTTGGCTATCACACAGCCAAGTCCAACCGCCTTGTCGACATTGAAGAATGCCCTGTGATTGCACCTGAGCTCATGAAGGCTGTGCCGGGACTTCGCAAGCTTGCCGGCGAAATTCTGCCGCGTAAGGGCGAACTGAAGTTCACCGTGACGACAACACAGAGCGGCCTTGATGTTGCTATTGGTGGGTTGGGTAAAAACAAAGACAAGCATTACCTTGAACTCTCACAGGCTGCTGTTGAAAATAACTTTGCGCGCCTGACTGTCGATGGTGAAACAATTATCGAGATCCGCCCTCCTCTGCTGGATATGAGTGGTGTGGCTGTTCCAATTCCGTCCGGCGGGTTTATTCAGGCAGCCTTGAGCGCCGAAAAAACCATGGGTGATCTTCTTTCAGAGGGTCTGAGTGGTTGCAAACGCGTGGCTGACTTGTTCTGCGGTGCGGGTACTCTGACTTTCAAGATCGGGCAGTTTGCCAATGTGCATGCGGTGGAAGGCGAAGCAACATCGCTGAAAGCGCTTGATCTTGGATTGCGCCGTGCCAAGGGCCTTAAGAAGGTTACGACTGAACGCCGGGATCTGTTCCGCCGACCAATTGTTGCAAAAGAGCTCGATAACTTCGGCAAGGGGTTTGATGGCGTGGTGTTTGATCCACCGCGTGCTGGTGCGCTTGCCCAGGCACAGGAACTTGCGAAGTCTCCAGTCAAGAAGATCGTTGCTGTTTCGTGTAGCCCTGCCAGTTTTGCTCGTGACATTCGAGAGCTGCTGGACGGTGGCTATCAGATCAAGCGCGTAGTACCGATTGATCAGTTCCTCTACTCCCCTCACGTTGAAGTGGTTGCCCTGCTGGAACGCGGCGCATAAGGGGTAATTATGCAGGCGGCAAGTTGCGAGTAATTTGCCGTCTTCCCTGAATTTTCAATATTTGCCCTAAGTTGGGAAGAGCGTGTTACGTAAGTTTCACGAGTACTGAATATACTCTCACTTGTTGTTAACACGAACAGGTGGCCGAGCTATTGATCAAGGGCCTTTCGGTTTTTGCAGCTATCATTTGCATTGTGCTGGGCCTGCTGACGGTCTGGACGCCCATCCCTACCGGCGTACCGCTGCTGGCTCTGGGGACGGTTCTACTGATCGCTACAAGCCGCAGGTTTGCCAAGTTCGTGCGGCGGCATCGGAAAAACTTTGTTTGGCTCAATCAGGCTCTGCATTGGATTGAGGTGCGTTCCAGCGGGCGGTTTAAGAAGATCATCAGACGAACGCGTCCACGCTATTTCAGGAAGCGTCAGGGTAAAGGTCAACCCTCGCCTAAAGATAACAATACTAAGTCCGCAGCATGATTTCCCAGAGCAAGCAAATCAGATAGGATCTTTTCCAATTACAGGAGAAGTATATGCCGGCTTACGTCATTGTTGATACAAAAATTGAAGATCCTGTCGTCTATGAAGATTACAAGGCTCAGGCTCGCCCGATTGCTGAGAGCTTCGGCGGCATCTACAGGGCACGTGGCGGTGATATGGATGTGGTTGAGAGTGATTTATGGACACCACACCGTCTCGTCATCGTGGAGTTTCCAAGCATGGAAAAGGCGCAGGCGTTTTTGAATTGTCCGGAGTATGCCCCTGTTGCCAAAATCCGTCATGGTGCTGCTAAGTGTAGCCTGACGATTATTGATGGGGTGTAAGTTCTGGGAGCCTGAGGAGCGTTAGGTGCTCAGGCCACCGCTGACGATAATGAAAGGTGCAGCATCATTCAGGTTGAGTGCTGACCAGTCCCCATAGGAAGCTGTTGCGCGCAGGCCAACGGCTTCCAACAGGTCGCGGATATGATCGCGATGCACGAAGCGGCGCATGTTGTTTCTGGAGTAATGCTGTCCATCGCTGTCGTAGTGGGTTTGCATGGACACGAGACCGTTTTTGTCTGGCCCGGCTGTATCCTGCCACAGAGACACTCTTTGCCCTTCAACCGAGCGGACCAAAAGAGGTTTGCCTTTCTGGCCCCACTTCTCCCATGGGCGCGCTTTCGGGTTTTCCATGCCAAAAGCGAATTTGCCATTTGGTTTCAGATGAGCGGCGATGGTTTGGAGAACGAGGATCTGATCCGTATTGGTTGCAAAGGCCTGGAAAGCATTGCCAGTGATGATAATGCGGTCGAATTTCTGATTGAGGTGCACCGTTCGGGCATCTGCCTCCAACCATGTTACCGTCTCTGAGCGTTTAACAGCTTGTGCAATTTTCTTCGGATTTCGGTCAACACCAACAGTGTTTACACCTTGTCTGGAAAGCGCGTTGGACAGCGCACCTGTGCCGCATGCAATTTGCAAAACGCTTCCACCCGGCGTGCAAGCGAAGTTGAAAAGATAGTCATCATCTGCCCCCCAATCCTTATCCAGACTGGTAAAGCTGCATGTGTTTCCCTTTGTCTCCGTGCGGTTCAGCTGCATGATAATTGCCTTCCGGGTGCTGTCCTTCCTAATAAAAGTTAGGTTAAGAGTGTTAACGTCTTGTAACAGGATAAGCGGATTTGCGGCCAAACAAAGAATTCTGAGGTATTTAATCTGCTCAATGATTGTTTATAGATCAGTGTTGCAGAGAAACATCATTGCCCCCGCCAGAACTGTCTAGTTCTTTGCAAGAGGATCTCAGGGTCACATGCAAGGAGATGTAAATCCACTTCAAGTACTGGTGCGTTCGACTTGGCTTGCTTCAAGCGCCAGTTCTTTCTCATAGCCCGTCTCGGCATAGACTGGGGCTCTCGCTTTACGAGGCAGTCGTCAATCGGGCCTTTGAGTTTGATGTGCAGCTGGTTGAATTCCATGGTGCGGACAGCTGTTTTGTAAAGGGAAAGCTCAGCAATTGCGGACCAGCGCAGAACACCAAGCCTTTCCAGATAGAGCCCGGTCTCATTGGCTGCGATTTGAGGGCGTTTATCAACGAAAGGGTAGTGCCAGTGAACGCTGAGAAAAACGGGTAGTGAT
This sequence comes from Pseudovibrio sp. Ad26, assembly GCF_001623285.1. Classification (NCBI taxonomy): domain Bacteria; kingdom Pseudomonadati; phylum Pseudomonadota; class Alphaproteobacteria; order Hyphomicrobiales; family Stappiaceae; genus Pseudovibrio; species Pseudovibrio sp. Ad26. The sequence continues at coordinate 316,923 of NZ_LMCE01000047.1, read as the reverse complement.
GCCAATGCAGGGATCAGTGAACCGCTTACAATGCCCGTACCAAGAAGAGCTGCCCCGAGCAACAGGCTGCCGTAGACAACAGGCTCGCCCGTCCCTTTTCGATAGCCCAGTGTGAATGGTTCAGCCGAGCTTTGCTCTTCCTGCCATGGATCAAGATCAAACTGAGACATGCCCCCGCCACTTTCCATATTGCGCCGGGGGCCTGTTGATTAGTCCGCCGGAGTTTCTGTTGCTTCAACTTTCAAGCCGAAGCCTTCAAGGCCAACATAGTGGCGCTCACGCGATGCAATAACCCGAATGGAATTGGCTCCCAGATCTTTCAGGATCTGCGCACCGAGACCAACTTCGCGCCAGTCCTCAGACCGGCCCTGAGCGGAAACGTGCTGCTCATGCTCAGCAGCTTCCAGGTTATCACGATGACGGTTGGACTTGCTTGCAACGCCTACCGCACCTTCACGCAGGTAAACAATAATGCCTCGGCCCCGTTCCGCAAAGTCTTCCATGATTGCTTCCAGAGGTTTGGTTTGCCCAAACACATCATCCAGAACGTTTTCCAGATGGAGTCTGACCGGAATATCCTGACCATCACGCACGTCGCCGTAAACCAACGCCAAGTGGCCAACATTGTCGAACGGAGTAGAATACACGATGGCACGTGCTTTGCCTGCTGTGGTCTCTACATCAAACTCGTCGATACGGCTCACAAGGTTTTCATGACGCTGACGCCATGCGATGAGATCCGCGACAGAAACCATTTTCAGGTTATGCTCACGGGCGAAGTCTTCAACCTGCTCACCGCGCTTTACGGTGCCATCGTCGTTGACCAATTCACTGATGACGCCAACTTCCGGCAGGCCAGTCAGTTTACACAGGTCTACCGCTGCTTCCGTGTGACCGGAGCGCATGAGGACGCCGCCCTCTTTTGCGACCAATGGGAAGATGTGGCCCGGACGGACGAAATCAGCTGCGCCAGCATTTGGATTGGCAAGGCCACGAACTGTTGCACAGCGCTGCTCAGCAGAAATGCCTGTTGTCAGGCCTGGCGCATAGTCAACGGAGACGGTGAACGCAGTTGCCAGTGGAGCGTCGTTGTTGGCGACCATCGGCTCAAGGTGCAGGCGCTTTGCTTCTTTCAGCGTCATTGGAGCACACACGATCCCGGAGGTGTGGCGGATGATGAATGCCATCTGCTCAGGGGTGATCATGTTGGCTGCTGCAATGAGATCACCTTCGTTTTCGCGATCATCATCGTCGGTTACAACAACCATCTCGCCGTTTTCGAAAGCGCGCAGGGCTTCGGCTACTCTTGTTTGAGACACGACGTACTCCTTGTTTTCTTTTAGTCCGAGAAAATCGTTGGGGGTCACCTGATGGCCCGTCGCTTCAGCGATTTTCTGGGCCATTTCTCGAGAAATCCATGCGCTTGGGTCGTTGCACAGAGCCGTTACAGATGCAGGAGACAAACCAGCGCGGCGTGCAAAGGCACTCCTGCTTTCACCAGCGTCTTCCAACCATTCAGTCAAGCGCATAATCCTAGCCCCTTGGCTATGTAATTTTCAGTGATACTGAAATCGCGCTTTTGCCGCTGGAAATCAAGAGGCAAACTGAAAAAAGCTTACCGCTTTCTACCTAGGTCGTATCTGTTCCTCATCTTGAGGTGAATAAACGGTTTGCGGCTTTGCGCGAACGCGCTCGGTTATAACTAACTGCCCTGCCTCGGCCCCGTATTTTAGGAGAGCAAGCACTGAAATCACCACATGGCATCCCATGCAGTGTTGGACCAGAGTTCCCGATAATCGGGATGAGCAAGGCGGCAGGCAATACCTGCGCTATTTATTAGTAATGAGTCTTCGGCATTGGCTACACGCCTTGCCCGGGCTTTTTATAATGAACAACCTCGCCTCTTTTGCCTATAAGGCACGATAGTCAGTTTCCTGAAAAGACAGTGGCTTACCCAGTCAGGTTTCCCTAGCCAGACAGTTCCTCCGTCTTTGATAGACATATCTACAAAAGCAGGTTTTACTGCCGGTACATCTGCATCTATCACCGCGTGATACCCTATAGTCCTGGGCCCTTTCCCTCAAACCATGCGGTCACGTTTGAAGTTCGGTTCACCGGACCTCTGAAAGGTGCGTTACGTCTTCCAGAAGCCCCGCCCAACCTACGACAAACTGACGGTCGCTCCGCCAGCAGCCCGTTACGTAGGCATGCGCTTAGTATGGGCAGGGTTTGAAGCTGGGGGGATAAGTTTTTTGGAGACCGCCACATGCTTGAAGACAGGCAACATCTCACAGCTGCAATGTGTTTGTTATTGCCCGCAGTAAAAAAGGCGCCGGTTTTGCCAGCGCCTTTTCAATAAGAATAAAATCAGAGGTTGAATAGCTTCTTAGCGCACGTCGCGTTCATTTGCATTCATGCACCAAACTCTAACACCTTTGGTGGAGCGAAGTCTTGTCGTTTGATTGCATCCAATCAAACGGAACACGCTCTAGCGTTCGCCGCACTGGCCTCTGTCACGCAGGACATGGTCTGCCAGAACGCACGCCATCATAGCTTCTCCAACCGGAACTGCACGGATGCCAACGCAAGGGTCGTGACGACCTTTGGTCATCACGTCGACCTCTTCCCCACTGCGGGTAATGGATTTGCGTGGTGTCAGGATGGAAGAGGTTGGCTTTACAGCAAAGCGGACCACAACCGGCGCACCGGAAGAGATACCGCCCAGCACGCCACCTGCCTGATTGGACAGGAAGTCAGGCTTGCCATCTTCGCCCATACGCATTTCGTCAGCGTTCTCTTCACCAGTCAAACATGCAGCTTCAAAACCGTTGCCGATCTCAACACCCTTCACAGCGTTGATGGACATCATGGCTGATGCGAGGTCCTGATCCAGCTTGCCGTAAAGCGGGGCACCGAGACCCACTGGTACATGTTCTGCGACGACTTCAATCACGGCCCCAATTGAAGAGCCTTCCTTGCGGATACCATCGAGGTATTCTTCGAAGAACTTGGCGGCTTCCGCATCCGGGCAGAAGAACGGGTTGTTGCCCACCTCGTTCCAATCCCAGTTGTCGCGATTGATCTTGTGCGGGCCCATCTGGACCAGAGCACCACGGATCAGGATGTTTGGAATGACTTTGCGCGCCAAACCACCAGCAGCCACGCGGGATGCTGTTTCGCGTGCTGATGAACGTCCACCACCACGATAGTCGCGGATACCGTACTTGGCATCGTAGGCGTAATCTGCGTGACCCGGACGGTAGCGCTCTTTGATTTCGGAGTAATCTTTGGAGCGTTGATCAGTGTTCTCGATCATCAGGGAGATGGGTGTACCGGTCGTACGTTGTACGCCGTCTTCATCCACCATCACACCAGAGAGAATTTTGACCTGATCCGGTTCACGGCGCTGGGTGGTAAACTTGTTTTGCCCCGGCTTGCGCTGGTCCAGATACACCTGAATCTCTTCTGCTGTGATTGGAAGCAGAGGCGGACAACCATCGACGACGCAGCCAAGCGCTGGTCCGTGGCTTTCGCCCCATGTTGTTACGCGAAACAGATGACCAAAGGTGTTGTGGGACATGTTCTAGCAGTTCACTTTTAGAGCATGAGCACGTCCTGTCCGGCTGACTCTCTTCAATCAAACGGAACGCGCTCTGAGAATTACAGTGGTTTTAGGTGGGTTCCGACGGCAGGTCAATTGAGAGCCTTGCAGCACTTGCGTAAATTTCCCGAATGAACAAGCTGGATTTAGGCTTGTTCCCAGATGCAGGTCTGGAAATGGGAAATCTCAAGGCGTGAAATGCACATTCAGACACCCCCACTTTAATGCGTAAGCTCCATTTCATGCAAAAAACCCGAGTAACGTGTTGGGCACGTGCTCGGGCTTTTCTCATTCATTCAAACTTTTCATTCAGAACCTTGGCCTTGGATAAACCTTAGGCGCCGTGTTCCTGAATAAGTCTTTTCGCAACCAAGTCGTGGTCGAGCCAAAGAGCCGGGCCTTCTGGCTGGCTGGCTTCACCAAACATGAGCATGCCAGTTGCTGCAACAACGTGCTGGCTGAGCTCATCGCTAACCAGAACATTGCGTTCACTATGCATATCCACGATTTCCTGCGAGGTGCCAACAGTCTTGTCTACCTGCTCCGCTGAGTTTGGCATTGGCCAAGCTTCGAAGTTGTAGAATGGCTGCATTGCCTCACTGGTCTGATAATCGGATACCTTTTGCAGCACCTCTTCCAGAGACGCTTCTGGCTTAAGCATGCCCTCGCATTTCTGCCAGAGTGCATCCACCCATGCGCCGCCGCCTTCTTTCTTGAAAGCTTGCAGCAGTGGCAAGAGTGACAGCTCGATGCCAGCAAACACGTCTGAAGAGTTGGTGCGGATCTCAGGGCAGTTGAACACTGTTGCCTTCACGCCGTCTTTCCACGCGCTTTCAGCAAAGTTCTCCAGAGCCATTTTAGCGTAGCCCTGCGTGTAGTTTGTGTAAGTCTGCCAGCGATACTCATCCTCGATCAGGATGCGGGTGCCGTGATAGCCATAGGCGGTGTAGCGCACTTCGCCGCCAGCTGCCTCCACGCGGTCGCGGAGCGTCTTACTGGCTTCCAGCAGGTATCCGAAGCTGTTTGCGGTTACTTCCTCGAAGTTTTTGAGGATCAGCTTGCCCAGATCACTCTCGATAAGAGACTGAGATGGCATGTAGCGTGCGCCGCGGCCTTTATAGATGCGGTTCGCGATTGCCATAAACACTTTTGCACGCGGAATACCGCCTGCCATTGTGTGGGCGAAGAAGACATTCTTGCCTGTTGGGATCATGGTATCCAGCTGTTCCATGACCTGAGAAAGAGCGCCTTTGAAACGGTTGGAGCCAAGATCGCGGCAGATCTCAACATGATCCCAGTCGAGCTTGTGATCCTGCCAATCTTTAATGGTCATTTCGTTGACCAGATCAGTTGGCGTCGCAGTACCTTCCGGCGCATCCAACTCAAAACCCGCACGCAGAGGCACGTTGATGATTTTGCCACCCAGATTGGCTTCGGCTTCTGCCAGCTCTTCTGGTGTCAGGGCGCGTGGCTTGTTGTTTTCATCGGGACGACCGACAGTAATGCCGATCACAGTCATCCCGGCTGCCTTTGCCTGATCGATCAAGCCAGTCGCATATCCGCGACCAAAAAGTTCGCCGAAGAGTACGAAGACATCGCCCTCTCCAAAAACGGTGTTGCTGCTGATTGCCTTGAGTGGTCGAGACGTCTTCATCAAGATCTTCCAAAAAGTTTAAGAGTGTCGAGATTTCATAGGTGAGCGTTCTGCTCTTGTTGCCTAAAAATAACGAGTTACAACTGATTTAGGTAGCCTGTTTAGCTGGTCTTTATGCAGATTGTAGCAAAGCACTCCAAAATGTCGTGGACTGCCTTTGCTGTAGTATTCACTTTATGTGTCACAGTTTATCGCTGACGCAAAAACCTGATCAATTTAACAACCAGGAATTGCGTTGTAAGCCCCCAATCTTAAAGGCTTGGTGCAGCGCTGGACGTGAGAGCACGCATTGATGCGTCCATTGATCAGAATGAACCTGCGTGTCTGCGAGTTCTTTTAAACAGCGAGCTTTAGATCCACGCCTCAGAACCGTCCCGCCAGAGAAGGAACTGGTCTTGTGGCGTCTCCAGATCCGGGATTTCAGCTGGTGCATATCCGCAGAGCAATCCGCGCAGTACCCGCATGACCACACCGTGTGCCACGATGATCATGGGATCCTTTTGCTCTGACATCCAATCGAAGATGCGATCAGAGACCATTTTGTAGCTCTCCCCTTCGGGATGCACATAGCCCCATTTATCTTCGCGTCGCATACGAACGACTTCAGGACGCTCGACCATCATTTCAGGAACGGTCATTCCCTCCACATTGCCGAATGTGATTTCACGCAGGCGTTCGTCGACTTTGTAGTCGTATGGGTCGAGCCCCATTTCCTTGCGCAGAATTTCCATGGTTTCCCGCGCGCGGATCATCGGTGAGCTGACAAAGATGAAATCATCTGCGGTCTTGCCAAGGTCTGGGAGGAAGTCCTTCATCACCATACCGTTGCGCCGGGCCTGCTTGCGACCAGTGTCGTTGAGCGGAATATCCTGACCGCCTTGCATACGCCCTTCCAGGTTCCAGTCTGTTTGTCCATGACGGACATACAGAAGCGGAGTTGGTGTGGTTTTCGCAAGGGGCATCAACGAGCCAGTCATTCCATGGGCCTTCTGCAGGAGATTAGTCGGCAACCGATTTGTAGCGGCTTCTTACGAGGTACATGTGTCATTCCTCGTTAGAAAACAACAGTTATGCACACATTCTTGATTTAAGTCATATGTATCTTTACCAGCCTCTCAAGCGCAAAAAAGGCGCTCCAAGAAGCGCCTTTTCTCAAACCTAATTGCTGAAGCAATTTAGACGACGGAGATATCCGGTGCGTCTACAGCCTTCATGCCAACCACATGGTAGCCGCTGTCAACGTGGTGAGTTTCACCGGTGACAGAACGGGACAGGTCGGATGTGAGGTAGAGAGCGGAATTTCCGACATCATTGATGGTTACGGTTTCACGCAGGGGTGCGTTGTACTCGTTCCATTTGAGGATGTAGCGGAAATCGCCGATACCAGCTGCTGCCAGTGTTTTGATTGGACCTGCAGAAATCGCGTTCACGCGGATTTTCTTAGGACCAAGATCAACTGCGAGGTACTTGACGCTTGCTTCCAATGCAGCCTTTGCAACGCCCATGACGTTGTAGTTTGGCATGACCTTCTCAGCACCGTAGTAGGTGAGAGTTACAATGGAACCACCTTCGGTCATCAGCTTTTCTGCACGGCGGGCAACGGATGCCAGCGAGTAGCAGGAAATCTGCATTGTCTTTGCAAAGTTGTCAGCGCTGGTATCCAGATAACGGCCAGTCAGTTCTTCTTTGTCAGAGAAAGCGATCGCATGAATGACGAAGTCGATCTTGCCCCATTTTTGCTCCAGAACTTCAAATGCTGCATCAATGCTTGCTTCGTTCGTAACGTCACAATCACCTACAACAAGTGCATCGAGCTTTTCTGCTAATGGTTCAACACGCTTCTTCAGCGCTTCACCCTGATAGGTGAGTGCGATTTCAGCTCCGGCATCGTGTAGTGCTGTTGCAATACCCCAAGCGATGGACCGATTGTTGGCCAGTCCCATGATGAGACCACGTTTGCCGGCCATCAATCCTTGCGCTTCTGCCATGTTTTTCTCCTGAGTGAATATCACTTAATCTAGTGAACAGCCCCAAAATGCTATGGCATACTGTTCATTTGGCTTCAAGCCGTCGAAAAAAGTCCAATCAGACATGGACGTGTTCTTGCGCTCCCATTATCTGATAGTTAGAGCCAGATCAACTTCCAACACTGCGACGGAAACATGACTATTCCAAATTTGGTGAACGCGTTTCAAAAGATCATTGGGGACGCAAATGTGCTTGTCAGCGACCAGGACAAGGCCCCATTTCTTGTTGAGTGGAGGGACAAATTTCGAGGCGCCACTCCCATGGTGCTGCGGCCCGGTTCCACATCAGAGGTTGCAGAGTGCGTGAAGCTTGCGGCTCAGCACGGTCTCACTGTGGTTCCACAGGGTGGCAACACGGGTTTGGTTGGGGGGCAAATCCCCAATCCAGACGGTAGCGAAATCGTGCTATCCCTTTCTAGATTAAATAAAATTCGCCACATCGACCCTGAAGGTTATACGATGGTAGCAGATGCAGGCGTTACGCTGCAGGCTGTTCATGATGCGGCTGAAAAGCATGATCGATTATTCCCTTTGACGCTCGCTTCGCAAGGTTCCTGTGAGATTGGTGGCAACATTGCAACCAACGCCGGAGGCACTGCCGTCCTGTCCTATGGGAACACGCGAGACCTTGTTCTCGGGCTTGAAGTTGTGCTCGCAAATGGTGAGGTCTGGGAAGGGCTTCGGACCCTGCGCAAAGACAATACCGGTTACGATTTGAAACAATTATTTATCGGCTCAGAGGGCACTTTGGGGATCATTACGGGCGCCAGCCTCAAATTATACCCAGCTCCGGCGTCGGTAGAGGTGGCTTTGGTCGCGCTAGATTCGCCTGCTAAGGCACTTTCACTGTTTTCATTGGCAAAAAGTCACGCCGGGAACATGCTTACCGGATTTGAGTTGATGCCGCAGACCGGCATGCAGTTCATTTGTGAGCACATGGAACAGTCACGCGATCCGTTTGAAGAACAGCATCCGTGGTATGTGCTGATCGAGATTTCGGCGGGTACGAAAGACATCGACCTTGCCAGCCTGACAGAGACCATCTTCACCGAGGCGTTTGAGGCTGATCTGCTGCGTGACGGATTGCTGGCGCAGAGTAAAGCGCAGGCTGCTGACTTCTGGCGGTTGCGGCATGGGCTTTCAGAGGCACAGAAATTTGAGGGCGGATCCATCAAGCACGATGTCTCTGTGCCTGTTGCAAAGGTTCCCGAGTTTCTGGAAGAAGCGATCGCCGCTGTTAAAGAGGCTGTGCCGGGATGTCGTCCGGTTCCGTTTGGCCATATGGGCGACGGCAATATCCATTTTAACATCACCCAGCCGAAGGATGCCGATAAAGCCGAGTATCTTGCCAAATGGGATAATGTGAACCGTATCGTGCATGGGATTGTTGCCAGTTACAACGGCTCAATCTCTGCAGAACATGGCATCGGCATTTTGAAGCGTGATTTGCTGGCAGAGGTAAAGAGCGCCACAGAGATGAACATGATGCGCTCTGTTAAAAATGCTCTCGACCCAACCAACATGTTCAATCCGGGCCGTGTTCTCTAGACATTAATGCTCAGGTGCTTCCAGTCCTTCCGGGAGCACCTGTCCTCCATCAACGACAATCTGCTGACCAGTGATGTAACCTGCCTCCTCACTGGCGAGGAAGAGCACAGCACTTGCTACGTCTTGTGGTGCACCCAATCGGCCAAGCGGAATCGTTTGCCCCATCTTCTTCAGATATTCATCACCGAGATCATCCAGCGCTTCTGTCCTGATATTGCCGGGCAGAACCGAGTTCACTGTGATCTTGTGCGGGGCCAACTCCAAGGCAGTTGTTCGCATGAAGCCCAGTTGCCCTGCTTTGGAGGCTGCATAATGAGACCAGCCGGCATCTCCAGTAATCGGACCTGTAATTGAAGAGGTAAGGATAATCCGCCCGTGCCCTGCTTGTTTCATGTGCGGAAGAGCTGCCTTTACGCAGTAGAAGGAGGAGCGCAAGTTTGTATCAAGCACATGATCCCACTGCTCAGGCTCCATCTCCTCAATCGTCTGCTTCGGGAAAATGCCTGCGTTGGCGCATATAACATCCAGCCCGTTTTCGTTTGCCGTTTCATCGACAATGGCCTTGACTGCTTGCCACTGGGTGACATCACACTGAAGGAATTGCCCTGCCCCACCTGCCAGAGCGATTTCCTCTACAGCGTTGGCGCCTGCTTCTTCTCCACGCGCAGCGATGGTGACAAAGGCACCTGCACGGGCAAAAGCCAGCGAGATGCCCAAGCCGATCCCTTGGGAGCCACCCGTAATAATGACAGATTTCCCTTTAAGCGACGCCAACATCGTTTATCCCTCATAGTCTCATGGTGTTGGCCTGAGTATGTTGTGCAGAGGCTAAAACAAGTCTAACTGCCCGTTGTTTCCCGAAGAGCCACCTGCAACCTTCTTTTGGGGTTTTGGCTTGGCTGGTGTTTTGAGTGGCTTAGGAGGAGTTGGAATGACCTCCCGCTCCCATAAAGACGGGTCATCATTGGTCACGCTGTTCACACGCGTTGAGACCGGTGTTGCAATTAGCAGCCCATCATCCACAGGTTGCAGCAATTTAACTGCGTCCCGTGACATCACAGTTCCGTTACTCAACCAGTCATTGAAATGCTCTGGAGGGATGATTGCGGGCATGCGATGATGCACTGGCTTCACCGTCCCATTGGCCTCAACCGTGATTACAGCAGCGGTATCAATGTCTCCACCATCAGGATGGGAGTAAGTTTCCCACAGGCCTGCGAAGGCAAGAAGGCGTCCATCGGCTGGCGCAATCCAATAGGGCTGCTTTGCCGCACCCTTGCGTTGCCACTCGTAAAAACCATTTGCAGGTATCAAGCATCTACGGTGACGAACGGCTGCACGAAACGAGGGTTTCTCTTCTAAAGTTTCGGCTCTGGCATTGAGCAAAAGCGTGAAACTTGCTGGGTCTTTGACCCATGATGGGACCAAGCCCCATCGTGCTAACCCAAAGTGGCGCCCACCATTTTCGTGTTTTACGAGTGCAATTGGCTGAGTCGGTGCTATGTTGTATCTTGGTGGAAAATTTGGCTGTTCGATATAATCAAACAACGCTTTGACTTCTTCCGGAGACGCTGACAGGCTATATCTACCACACATGCAGATTACTCTGTTCGCATTTTAGTAAAATTGCAACCAATCGAGAGATAGGTTCCGCGCGACAGATAGGAAGCTGGGAGGCTGCAATGGATATGTACTGCGATAAAATCGGCGTAGGAGAACTTTCTCCTGAGCTTTTGGCGCATGCAAACATCAATCCATCCACGGGTCTTGCAACTGACTATCTTAATCATTTCAATGAGGTTGTTATGCTTCTTGAAATGCTTCCTGATATTCCCGATTGCGCAGAAGATGTTCTGGCCTGGGAACCAGCTGACTATATCACACATTTCAGTGCCTCTAAATTCTCAGCAAAAGAATTGGCTATCCGTGCATACGGAGCTGTTGATTTACCGCTGCGGAATGCTCTGGAGAAGTGTATTGGCGAAGTTGATCAGGAAGTTATCTCCTTACAAAAAATGCTAGGCTCCGCTGAAGTAACAGGTGAACTGCTGCAAATCGTTCAGGATAAAGCCGTTACCGTCATCAGGCCGCTGCTTTCGCAAGCTGGGTCGATCATCCATGGACACCTGCCGGATGAGACAATCAGCACTGAGGAAAGCACTCAAGCGGATGTTGACGCCCTGTTCTCATGAGCAAAAAAATTATTCCGGAATACATTGAGGCAACCAGCGTTGCCTGTGTGCAGAACGAAAGAGTTCTGCTCGTAAAGCGAGCCCAGTCGCCCTCCAAAGGTCTCTGGAGTTTTCCTGGCGGTAAGGTTCTTCCCAGTGAAGACCTTAAGGATGCCGCGCAAAGAGAGTTTAAAGAAGAAACATCTTTGTGCACATCAGACCTGAAGGAATGGACGGTCTCCTATCCTTCTGCGGAAGACTGCAAGGTGCAATATCGCATTCATGTCTTTAGCTGCACGCAGGTCACGGGTGCGGAAGAAGCACGCTCTGATGCCGCTGAACTTGGCTGGTACACTTGGGAAGAATCCATGAACCTGCCTCTCGCGCCCGGCATGCAACAGCACATTCTAAATCTTCTAAGATGTAGTTAGAGCAGATCCCGTGCATTTACATTGACGCCTCAAGCTCTGACTTCTTAATTTTTACGCGTGTTCTTATCCGAAAACCGGAACTACTTTTTGAGAATACGCACAAGCGTCAGTCCAGCAGTGAGCTGTGCAACAAGGGAAAACCGGAAATCCCCAAGGTTCCATAGTGGACAGAGTGCCGGGAGACGGCCATCCTTACAGAATCTGAAGCAACCAGCATGCTGTGGGATCTAGCTTGACTGACATTGCAAGACTTAAAGGTTGGACACGTACCTTTGCGAAACCTGCTGGGCCGACGGGCCGTGGGATTTGCCTTGGTCTGATGCTTTTGAGTGTTGCTGCGGCCCCTGCTGCAGTTGCTCAAAGCTCCCCGCAATCTCCGGGCCAACCCATTCAGCCAGAGTTAAAAGAACCTCCCTACGAGCAACAACTTATCCGCCTCTCAGAAATTCTTGGTGCGCTTCATTATTTGCGCCCGCTTTGCGGTCATGATGAAGCGGACGAATGGCGCCAGCGCATGTACTCCTTGTTGGGTGCAGAAGTGCAGAACGAGCTGAGACGCAGGCGTCTTGTGGAGCGATTTAATCAGAGCTATCGGGGCTTCGCATCGGTCTATCAAACCTGCACTCCAGCGGCTGTTGAGGCCTCTCGCAGATTCGCCGATGAAGGTGTAATTATCACCCAAGAAGTAACGGGCAAGTACAGCCGCGATTGATAGAAAAGCCGGTTGTAATCGTTTTCCACAGACAATTATTGCGTGTTTTTTGGATAACTCGGCTTCGCCACAAATATTAACCATAACTTACAGAAGCTCTGGACGAGTTTACCAAAACATCAGTGAGTCGGTTGTTCCTGCCGTTTTGCGTGTTAACTTCCGTTTAACAGATAAGGCATGCGACGCTTCATTTGTTTTCGTTTGCCCGTTACATGTAACGGCAAATAACAAGAAGCAGCACATAGAGGGACATGAGAGCCAGCATGATCAAGGACGACGCTATCGCCGGCGAATTCACAGAAGAGATCGATGCATCTGATGCAGACATCCGCCGACTGGCTCTGAGCTTCATTCAGGAAGCTTGGGAGGATGGTCTTTCCCACGGCATCGACAGTACAGCTCTTGCGCATGCTGCGCTGTTCTCTGCAATGATGGATCTGGTTTCTCTTTATGGAGAAGAAGCTGTTTCCAAATTTGCGCAGGAACTGCCACAGCGCGTTGAGCGTGGTGACTACTCTTTGGAACGTCGTCTGCACTAATTTCAGCACAGCTGTTTTTTCAAAGAGCCCCGATTGATCGGGGCTTTTTTGATTCCAGCTCGGTGTTTTAGAGCACGTCACGTTCATTTACATTCGCGGAACATACTCTAGAAAATCAAATCACTTGCGACCTTGCCAAGGATGAGCGCTGCAAAAAGCAGTAGGATGATGCCTGCCCCATGGTTGATGGTGGAAAGCCAGTTGTCATTCATGCGATTTCGCAGCTTGGACACCAGCGCCGACAGGCAAGCCCACCACAAAAGCGCACCAGTCAACACGCCCAGCACGAGCGCCAAAGCACCGACATAGTCCCCCTTCTCGGGCGCATGCTCTCCCAGCGAGCCGAAAATTGCGATAAAGCCCAGGATCGCACCCGGATTGGTCACCGTCATGGCGAAAGAAACAATCATACCGCGCCAGATCGTTGGACCACCATCGCTCCCCCCCTTCAGGTGCGGATGAGAGCGGAACACAACAATACCGAAGATGATTAGAAGAAGACCACCTATGGTCTGGATATAGAATTCATGCCGTTCAACGAACTCTGATATTGCTGTCACGCCGAAAGCAGCAGCGGTTGCAAATACACCGTCGGCCAGGACTGCCCCAAAGCCAGCAATGAGGCCCGGAAGGAAGCCGTAATGCACTGCCCTTCTGATTGCCAACACGTTTACAGGGCCAATCGGTGCAGACGTTACGAGCCCGATAATCATACCTGTAATGAAGAGTTCAATATTCAACGCTTTAATCCAAACTTCCCAACTACGCAGAAGACCTGTCAGATCTTCCTATAAATTCTCTAAAGGCCCTTTAGCTTGTGCATAGGTTAGGGTCCGTTTCTTTCTTGATTCCTCACAAGCCCTTAAACTAGGAGCAAAGCACAAGCCCTACGTCCGTTTCGGAGCACTTCATGTATTTTCGCCTACTCATCATAGGGTTACTTTGCACTACAGCTCCGGCTATGGCTGCAACACAGGCTATCAAGACCGAAACGATTCGCATTCAACGCCCCAAGGCTGAGCAATTTCCTCTGCTTGATGAAGGTTTCAACAGAGATACCAGCGGTGAAGATGCTTTGGACAGTGAGTTTGCGGAGGAACCTCCGTTGCCAAAGCTGGACGTCTTTTATGACGATACAGAATTGCCGGAGGCTGTCAGAGCAACTCGCGCGACACTGATCAAGATTGCTCGTAGCGGCGATGTTGCTGCGCTGGCGCCTTTGTTTGCCAAGCAAGAGCAACCACCGGAACTCTCGTTCACACCTGTACGCGATCCGGTCAGTTTTCTGAAAGACAGCTCTGGAGACGGTGAAGGGCACGAGATCCTCGCAATCCTACTGGACATTGTGACAGCCGGGTATGTGCGGCTCAACGAGGGAACAGAAGAGGAGACTTATATCTGGCCTTACTTTGCCCGTTACCCTTTGCATGACCTGTCCCCGTCTCAAAAGGTTGAGATGTACCAGATCGTCACTGCTGCAGATTACTTTGAAATGCTGGATTATGGTGCATGGACCTTCTATCGCCTTGGCATTTCCAAGGATGGGGATGTGCGAAGCTTTATTGCCGGAGACTAAACCGTCTTCGATGACCGGTTGATGAAAGCCCATCAGAAGTTCTGGTGGGCTTTACGTTTGATGCCTTATCCAGCCTTGCGGATTTCGCGGTGGCTTTCGTTCTCCGCTTTCAGCAGGTCCATCTGCTCCGGCTTTTCCATGAAGCGGGTGTAGAAGCTGCTGTCGAGTTCCGCGTAATAGGCATATCCGCGATAGAGTGGCAGAAAACGCATTTTGGCGCGTTTGTCCTGCGCGATATCATGAAGGACATCCTTGAGGTTTTCACGCGGTAAGACGTGGAACCTGCCGAGCCACTTTTTGAGCATCAGCTTGAACAGGCTGGGCAGTCTTTCCTGCTGGCCAAAATCGACAACGGACAACTGGCCGCCTTTCGCCAGAAGCTTTGTGCCGTTGCGCAGAGCGTCTTCCCATGGCGGGATCATTGAGACGCAGTAGGACAGGAAGACACGGTCGAATGTGTCGATGCCGAATTTCTCGAACGGATCAAAGCTCGTTGCATCGCCCTGAGCCAGATGAATCCGGTGAGACAGGTCCGCTTTGTGGATGTTGGCTTCTGCTGTCTTCAGCATTTCTGCTGAGATATCGACGCCAAAGAACTGGCAGGTTGGGTAAGCCCTTGCTGCCTCAATAAGATTGCGACCAGTGCCGCAGCCGAGCTCCAGCACTGTGCTGCCGCGCGGTGCTGCCAAATGTTTGATCAAATGATCCCGGCCAAGAAGGTAATGCTTTCTGGTCAGATCATAAAAATGCCGTTGGTTCTTATAGATTTTATCCATCAGTGAGGCTGAGGACTTTACATTCGCCATTTCACTTCCCTCACATACTTATTCTTGTTCAGTTATAGATGTAGAGGTGGAAACCACCGTAGATGGAGGAGCGGTCCAGCTTGTTGAGGCGTGCACTTTCAGCCGCTTCATAGGTCCACTGCCCCAGTATTTCGTTATTGATCCGCCCCGGCAGAATGCTTGGCTCGCCAGCCGTTCTGAAGATGACGCGCGCTCCTTGTCGTGCCGTTCGGGATATTCCTGCCCATAGATCGTTCAGTTGCCTGTCTGTCATCCAGTCCTGCGCATCCAGCAGGACGTAGGCATCAAGGCTGTTTGCATCCTGATTATCCAGATGCTCTGTGAAAGACCGATTAACAACGCGCACATGAGAGGCTCTTTTCCGAATTTCCGGGAAGTGTTGCGGTTTCAGATAGGGCGGCAAAGGGCCGGAAAGACCGGTTCCGCTTTGCATCTGTGATGGCGCGTATCCGCGAGTGAAAGCTTGCCAGGCGAAGTAGTTGTCTTCCATTGGAAAGTCGCAGGCCAGCTTTTCAAGGCGCTGTTTGAGAACGCCTGCCATGTTGCCACCGCCTTCTGCGGCAAGACTCTCATATTGCGCAGGAGGGATGCCGAGGCCGTAGAGCGACATCTTTTTAGAGGTCGCCCAGCGGATCAGGCGTTTATCAAAGAGCGGCGCCAGAACCTTGTCGAAGTATGACTGCTGTTCGTTCAGATCACGCGCTTCAGCTATTTTGCGCAGGTCAACGCCGTAGATTTTCGCAATGAAGTGACCAAGACCGATGAAGTAGCCAAGCATGCCGTGGTGGTAGAGGTCTCGTGAGAACAGGGTGATGCGCTTGCGGCCCCACGCCGTCATGTCTCGCCCTTCCCAGTAGGCCATGGTTTCAGGATCAATAGCGGGCTTCAGATACTTCTCATAGGCGGCAATATTGGCTTTTTCATCAGCCTCACCGAAGAACCGATAGAACGTCTCATAATCGGGGAACTCTTCCAGCGCGGTCAATTTCAGGCGGTTCAAAGCCACATGCGCGCGGTTGAGGTCGACTGCCGTAATCTCCTGCGGGTTTGCGGTGAGATAAGACATGACATTGCAGCCACCGGAGGCGATTGTCACCATTTTGGAATCTGGCTTGAGTTGCAGTGCCTGCATATCCACCTCTGGATCCTCCCAGATCTGCGGATAAACCAGCCCCTTAAATGCAAAGGTGAACAGGCGCTCCAGCACGCCTTCCATGGAGATCAGTTTTGAACGATGTACTGCACGATCCAAACGTTTCTTTGACTGCCTGATAGTTGATGTCACGTGCATCTCCAGAATCAAGAACTGAAATCAATCGAGAGAAAGAGTTAGTTCACGCACACGACAGTTTTGCGACGTCGAAACATCGATGTTATTTGCAGAATGACCTCAGAAAAGCGGTAATACTGGATTGTGCTGGTAAACAACTCAATGCACTTCCATTTCTATTTACCTGCCTCATCTTTCGTAATTTTTGATCCCCTCAGAGGCGATAAAATGCGTGTGTGGTGTTCCAGCTTCACCCACAGAAACTATTCTTTTTCCGTGGTGTGCGCATAGCTGATGGGTTATGAAACACTCTTGTTGTTTTATTCATTGGAAGGACGGACCCATGGCATCACAACGTACCATTCTCACTTCGCGTCGGCTCGTGAAGGTTTTTGGCGAAGATGCCAAGGAGTTTCTGCAAAATCTCGTCAGCTGTGACATTAGCGAGATTGATGCGACATCCAGCAGTTTCGGCGCCCTTCTCACACCTCAGGGCAAGATCCTCTGGGACTTCATTGTGTTTGCAGATGAAAGCACGGGTGGTTTCCTGATTGATGTGAGCACTGATGAACTCGATGCGTTTGCCAAGCGTCTTGGCTTCTACAAGCTTCGCGCCAAGGTGATTGTGGAACCTGCTGATGAGACCATGCATGTGATCGCAGACTGGGGAGATGATTTGCCAGCGGATAAACCGCGCGATCCTCGCCATGCTGACATGGGTGTTCGTTATGTTTCCTCTGGCGAAGCTGCAGAGACTGCCTCAGAAGCTGACTATCATGCGCACCGCATCCAACTTGGCATTCCGCAGAGTGGGCTGGACTTTCAGCTGGCAGACGTGTTTCCGCATGATACGGACATGGACAGTCTCAATGGTGTGGCGTTCTCCAAAGGCTGTTTTATCGGGCAGGAAGTTGTTTCCCGCATGAAGCACCGCGGAACCGCCCGCAAGCGCATCATCAAAGTTTCCGCTGAAAGTGCTCTTCCTGCCGCTGGAAGTGATGTTTTGGTTGGAGAGAAGAGCGTTGGAACATTGGGGTCTTCGCAGGATAGCGATGGGCTCGCCCTGCTGAGACTGGACCGTGTGAAAACTGCGATGGATGCAGGTGTGTCGCTGACATGTGATGGTGTTGTCCTCACCCCTTCCATTCAAGAATGGGCAAGTTTCAACTGGCCTTCATCTGATTAAGAGATACAGCTAAAGCAGTTCGCATT
This sequence comes from Pseudovibrio sp. Ad26, assembly GCF_001623285.1. NCBI lineage: Bacteria > Pseudomonadati > Pseudomonadota > Alphaproteobacteria > Hyphomicrobiales > Stappiaceae > Pseudovibrio > Pseudovibrio sp. Ad26. Next base: position 299,376 of record NZ_LMCE01000047.1, on the reverse strand, counting down.
TAAGCTGGAACACATGGACTGCTTTAGCCTTTGTTTTGCGTATCTTTATCCGAAAACCGGTTTCCACTTTTCGGAAATACACTGTAGACACCACCTTAACCTTGACGACTGGCTTGATTGACTAATGTGTGCAGAGCTTTCCTCATCTTCCCCCCGTGCCTGGCAGCGGATGCTTTCTGGCAGACGACTTAATCTTCTTGATCCGTCTCCGTTGGATGTGGAACTCTCTGATATAGCGCACGGCCTTGCGCGCGTTGCACGGTGGAATGGGCAAACAATTGGAGATCATGCGTTCTCTGTTGCCCAGCACTGCGTGGTGGTGGAAGAGATTGCGCTGATGCTCAAGCCTGATCTTGATATTCAATGGCGTATGGCAATCTTGCTGCACGACGCGCCTGAGTATGTGATCGGGGATATGATCTCCCCTTTCAAGAACGTGATGGGTGGCACCTACAAGGCCGTTGAAGAGCGGCTGCACCATGCCATTCACAGAGCATTTAATCTGCCCCCCGACTTGCCAGTCAGCATTGCCAAGCTTGCCAAGAAGGCTGACATTATCAGCGCCTATCTGGAAGCAATCCATTTGGCGGGCTTTAGCAAGGAAGAAGCTGACAAGATTTTCGGAAAGCCTGCAAAGGTTACAGCGGAACAACTTGACGCTTTGGCAATAAGCATTGAGCCGCTGCCAACCAAGGATGCGCAAGAGGTCTTTCTGGCCCGGTTTGCTGAGCTTGATGACGCTCGCAAGAAAGCTGGAGGCCGCTGATGCTGCATGTCTGTCCACTTTCCAAGCTGGAAGACACGTTGACCTCAGCAAGGCCGAGCCATGTGCTCTCTCTCGTTTCTCCGGGAACAGAGGTGATCTTGCCTGCCGAGACAAAGCCTGCTCACCATCTGGTGCTGGAATTCAACGACATTACTGAGGCACGTGAAGGTCTGCTTGCCCCCGATGCGACGCATGTGAAGCAATTGCTGGATTTTTCCCGTGATGCTGCACGCAACGGCTCATTGCTGGTGCATTGCTGGGCCGGTGTCAGCCGGTCTACAGCTGCTGCCTACATCATTGCCTGTGCGATTATGCCGGATACAGATGAACGTGCGCTGGCCCAACATTTGCGCAAGGTTTCTCCTGTAGCCACACCCAACCCGCTGCTTATCTCTTTGGCAGACACTCTTTTGCAGCGAGATGGGCGCATGATACAATCAATCATCGAGCTTGGTCGTGGTGCAGAGACTTTTGAGGGCAACCTGTTCTCGCTTGATCCTGCCGCACTTGTTGAACTGGCATGACGGATACGGAGCAAACATTGATGAGCAATGCAGTGGAAACAGGAAATGCAGCCCAACGCGGTGCTGACATGGAGCCTGTCCAGCTTGGCATTGGTCTGAGTGCTGTCATTGTTTCCGTAAAAGACAAAGTGCCCTTTGTGCTGACTGTGCCGCAAAAAGTGCCTGACGAGTTGTCTGGCCTGCCCTCCGGCCCGTTTGACCCACGCGTGCACCGCACCTTTGAACTGGGTTTGCGTGCGTTTGTTGAAGAACAGACTGCCCTTCATATTGGCCATGTGGAACAGCTTTACACCTTTGGTGACCGCGACAGGTATTCTCTGGCGCGGATTGGTGAGCCGCATATGGTTTCTGTTGGCTATCTGGCGTTGACGCGTCAGACACCAGAATCTGAACGGCTGCTTGCCAGACAAGGTGCTCGCTGGCGTCCCTGGTATGACTTTTTTCCCTGGGAAGACTGGCGTGGCGGTCAGCCGAAGATGCTGGAAGAGATTATTCATCCCAGCATGGAGACCTTCAGCAAGGCCCCGGACGATGATGCCAAGACCTACCATGAGCTGAGCCGGAAAGATCGTTACCAGCTCGCCTTTGGTGTGGGCTCTCTGAAATGGGATGAGGAACGCGTTCTGGACCGTTACGAGTTGCTTTATGGCTCTGGTCTTATGCGTGAGGCCTTACGCGATAAACAGCCAACTGCACTAGAACGCAGCACCTTGCCAGACCTTGGCGAGGGCCTCGCCCATGATCACCGCCGTATTCTGGCAACAGCTCTCTCCCGACTGCGGGCAAAACTGAAGTATCGGCCCGTTGTTTTCGAATTGATGCCACCTGAGTTTACCCTGACCGATCTACAGCAGACGGTGGAGGCTATTTCTGGTCGTCATATTCATAAGCAGAATTTCCGCCGTCTGGTGGAAACAGGACAGCTGGTTGAACAGACAGGTAGAACCTCAACCGCGACGGGCGGACGTCCAGCGGCCCTTTACCGGTTCAGAAGAGACATTTTAAAGGAGCGTCCTGCCCCGGGATTGCGCGTTAGCTTGCTCTGATTCACATTTTCGCCTTAAGTGACGTTAGGTTATCTACAATTTTTTTGAGTTTTTTCTCGGCAAAAATTCATAGGAAAAACGGAGTTGTGGATTTAACAGGGAGCCTTATGGTTAATCTTGTTAAGATTTTGATTGTGTTGATATCCCAGAGCCGCACCAAGATATCACAGGTGTCATTTCCTGCATGACGCCTTTTGTTTCCTATGATTTTTGGCCAACTGAAAAATCCACCCAGACATGAAATAGCCCTAGTTTTTTGGTGAGTACCGTCCCTGCATATTAACCATATGCTGACTGTCAGCGGCGTGAACTGTGGCAGAATAACTGGGGTTTTGGCGGGCTTAACTTTATATCAAGGTTAAAAGCGAAAAATGCACTCATCCGGAAAATTGACGGGTGGGAGTGTTTTATCGGGCTTCTTCATCCTGTCGATCTCAGAGTTTGGGGTTCCCTTTTGAGGGACTGAGAGACGCTGAGTTTTGGGGCGTTGATTTGGAGTAGATTGCGTATGTCGGGCCATGGGATGAAGAAGAATGCAGGACGCCGTGCTGTCCTCATGTACTTTAAGTACCCTATTCTAGCTGCAGGGCTTGCAGTTGGAACCTTTGCTGCGTCTCCAGTTGCGTTGCAGGATATTCCGGCGCTTACCGGAAACCTCGACGAGGAAATGCCGCGCTGGATGCAATCTGTCTCCGCGCGAGACAGCCAGAAATTCGCAAAGTACTTCGTACCTCCTGAGAAGAAAGCTCCACAACGCCATGCGGTGAACCGCACCGGCAAGAGTGACATGCTCGTCACTACTCTGCCGAGCCGTGTTGTGGCCTTCATCCAGAATGCAGGCAAACCGAAGAGCTCCGACCGATTTGTTTCACAGCTGCCGCAAATGGCTTTCAACGGCCATTACGGCGGAGATGCGCTAGCTGGACTTGCCGACAACAATGGGCAGACCGACACTTCGCCACTTGGCAAGGCAGCGCGCCGTGCAGCACTGGCAGCTCGCAAACAGATTGCGCAGAAGACAGTTAAGCCAGCGACGCTTTCCATCGCCAAGCAAAACGAAATTGCTTTGGCAACCGCCTATGCTCCAGCAACACCGCAGACCAACAAAGCACCGTTTGATGCGCTGCTGAGCAAGCCTAAAGTTTCGATTACGCCTTCCGGCAAGCCAACTCTTTCCGACAAGGAGCTGGCCTCTACTTCAGAGACCAATCCGCACTGGTGGTACATGCGCCAGTTGCCAAGTTCTGTGAAGAAATCCAAGAAGGAAATGCGCTGTCTGGCTGAGGCGATCTATTTTGAGGCGCGCAGTGAACCACGTGACGGGCAGATAGCCGTTGCGCAGGTTGTTCTCAACCGTCTGAAGAACCCGGCTTACCCGAACACGGTGTGTGGTGTGGTTTATCAGAACAAGGGCATGAAGAACGCCTGCCAGTTCTCCTTTGCGTGTGATGGTATTCCTGAGCGTGTGACTGAGGCTGGTCCATGGGCCAAAGCGAAGAAGATCGCGCAGCAAATCGTAAAGGGTGAAGTGAGCATTCCGGCTGTTGATGCCTCCACTCATTACCATGCAACTTATGTTCACCCGAACTGGGCACCGACCATGCAGCGTAAGAAGCGTATTGGTAAGCACATCTTCTACAAGACCTATCGAGGTGGCTGGAGCTAATCCACGACCTCGTATGTGAGAGAATTTTGGTGGCCTGACCGCTCCAATATTTACCCCCGCACCAGCGATTGGCTGATGCGGGGTTTCTTTTTGTCTAAATCTGCTTGTTGTGGCGTTATTCGACTTCCACGATTGTGCGTCCGCGCACCTGCCCTTTTAGAAGCTTGGCGGCACGTTCTTCGACATCTGCCAGTTTGATGATCTCTGACAGGGTGTCCAGCTTGGCAAGGTCAAGATCTTGCACAAGACGGCGATAAGCCTGTTCGCGAAGAGCCATAGGCGCCATAACAGAATCCACGCCGAGCAGAGCTACACCGCGCAGGATAAACGGCATGACGGATGCTGGAAGATCCATGCCTTGTGCCAGACCACACGCTGCGACAGCACCGCCGTAGTTGGTCTGTGCCAGCAGGTTTGCGAGTGTATGACTGCCCGCAACATCAACCGCGCCAGCCCAACGTTCTTTGCCAAGTGGCTTGCCTTTTTCGACCAGCTCAGCCCGATCGAGCACTTCTGTTGCGCCGAGGCCTTTGAGAAAGTCAGCTTCCTCGGTGCGCCCTGTGAAGGCGATGGTCTCAAAGCCGAGTTTGGAGAGCAGGCTGATTGCAACTGATCCAACACCGCCGGATGCACCAGAGACCGCGATCGGACCGTGATCCGGTGTCAGGCCGTATTTCTCCAGCGCCATCACACAGAGCATGGCTGTGTAACCTGCGGTGCCAATGGCGGCAGCACGGGCGGCGGAGATTTCTTCCGGGCGATGCAGAAGGCATTCGGACTTCAAGCGGGCGACTTGCGCGTAGGCACCGGTGTGAACTTCACCGACACCGTAGCCGTTGAGGAGAACCTGATCGCCCGGTTTGAAGCGGTCGCTTTCGCTAGTGAGCACTTCGCCAACCACATCGATACCCGGCACCATGGGGAATTTACGGGTGATGCCCGGTGCGCCTGCAAGGGCCATCCCATCCTTGTAGTTGATGGTGGTGTGCGTGACTTTGACTGTCACGTCTCCTGCAGAGAGCTGATCAACACTGACCTTGTTCCATTTGGCAGGCAGTGGCTTGCGGCCGCTTTCATCTGCTTCAATCCAGAGGGCATCAAACTCGCTCATGGCCAATCCTTCTCGCCAATTCATGTTGCATGAAAGCTGGCAGAAGGAGGGCCATAAGGCAAGAAAATAACGCTAGGCAATATTCCGGTGTAACACACTGACAAACCTAGCTAGTTCACCCAATAGGCGTCTTACGCAGGCTTAGCGACCAGACGCCCTGCTGTGGCAGACTGTTCACGGATTGGCCAGTGCACGATGGCTGCGAAAATGCCAAGTGCGATTCCGAGCCACCAGATGGCATCGTAGTTGCCGCTGCGCTCATAGAGCACACCGCCCAGATACACTCCCAGGAAGGACCCGATCTGGTGAGAGAAGAACACGATGCCGAACAGCGTTCCCATGTAACGCGGACCGAACATCACAGCGACCAGCCCTGATGTTGGTGGCACGGTGGAGAGCCACAGGATGCCCATGGTGGCCGCGAAGATCAGTGTCGACATCTCTGAGATTGGCAGTGTGATGTAGAGCGTGATGGCAATGGCGCGGGCCAGATAGATGAAGGAGAGCAGGTACTGTTTCGGCACGCGAGACCCCAACACACCGGAGGACATGGACCCAACAATGTTGAACAGGCCGATCAAAGCCAGCGCCCATGCACCGACGGAGACATCAAAGCCCTGATCCACAATGAAGGTCGGCATGTGCACGGTGATGAAAGCCACGTGGAAGCCGCAGACGAAAAAGCCGAAGACCAGCAGGATGTAATCTCTAGTTTTGAAGGCCAGACCCAATGTCTGAGACAAGGTCATGTTGTCCTGTGGGTTGGCAGAACTGCCTGCTGATGGAGCTGCGGAACGGCCACGCAGGATGTACGCGAACAGGGGGACGATGGCGACGACAGCAGCCATGTAAATCAGTGCACTGGACCAGCCAAAGCTTTCGATCAAGCCAAGGCCCAATGGAGCAAAGAGGAACTGGCCGAAGGAGCTGGCAGCTGTGCCCATGCCAAAGGCGATGCCGTGGTATTTGGGCTGAACAGACCGGGCGAAGGCGGCCAGAACGAGTGAGAAAGACGTGAAGGCGACGCCCAAGCCGATCAAGACACCTGCAGAGATCTGCAATAGGAGCGGTGTTCCTGACAGGCTCATAAGGTAGAGACCAGCAGCATAGATGATTGCACCCAATACTAGCGTTCTTCCGGTGCCGTATTTATCTGCCATCATGCCAGCGAAAGGCTGTGCCATGCCCCAAACAAGGTTTTGAAGTGCCAGCGCAAAAGCAAACACATCCCTGCCCCAGCCAAATTCTGAGGACATAGGCGTCAGGAACAAGCCCAGGGTCGCCCGTGGCCCAAACGAGAGAATGCCGATTATACATCCGCTGATAATAATGAGCGGGACGTTAGGGCCGCGCCGGACAGAGGATTGGTTCTCGACCTGGGTCGCTTGAGACATGCAATTTCCTTTCCTGCATCCGGCAGAGAGTTTCGACCAGACGCTGGACCAATGGTGTCAGTTTTTCGCTGAGCAGCGGGGAGTAATCAGGTTTAATCTAATTTTCCGTTCTGCAATAATTGAAATTACTTAGGTCATCCATCAGTAATTGGAATGAGTTTTTATCCTTAAGGCATTTTGCTTGAATGCAACCGCAGAGTTAGACACCTTCATATGTGAGAATACTAATATATTTCAAATTGCTAGCGAAACCCGCAGTGACGCTTGACTTTGATTTGGGTCCTGACCTAATTCCCCCATCTACATTTAGGGGCCGACCATGACCTACTCATTTTCTTTCGGAAAAACACTCGCAGCAGGCCTGCTTGCCTTTGCTGTAAGCGCACCTTTGGCAGCCTCTGCACAGGATGATGTGCAGAGCCAGACTGAGCTGACTGCACGCGTTGAAAAGCATGCACCTGCCAAAGAGCTTTACATCAAGGACCGCCCAATCCTCGGCTGGAAGATTACTGGCGACACACTGGCAGACCTGCCAGAAGCGATCCGTGGCCCTTTGGGTTCTGTGGATTCCACCAGTTACGATGATGCTTACATCGCCAAGAATGTAGGTTCTGTGGTTGCATTGCAGATGAGCAAGACCGGCCCTGATTTTTACGTGATTGGTAAAGAGACGTTCACCTCCAAATATGAGATGGTTGGTCTGGTAGACGTCGCTGCCAAAAACACTCGCCTTGTAAAGCGTCTGGATATGGCTCCAGAAGTTCTTGCGTTGTTTAATGCAAAAGACGCTGGCCTGACTGGTGCATTGAAGACCGTTCCTGTTGAGATGGTTCGCATGTCTGCCATCGGTTATGCCCCAGCTGCTGAAGTGATCATTCAATCTCCATGGGGCACACAGACCAAGCCTGCTGATCAGGATGGTTTCCTCGTGTTCGACAGCGGTGAGAACCAGTACTACATGGTCAATCAGGGCGCTGATGGTAACCCATCCAGCTACGTCCCAGCCAAGTAAGAGCTCTTTTCTGCTCTCAAGTGATTTGAGCCCGGCATTTTCCCAGATGGGTGGAAATGTCGGGCTTTTCTCATTTGTACCCTGAAATTTAGGAAATTAAGTGATTACTCAGTAAGGCTAAATCGAGCTTAAACGCAGCTATCATATGCATCCGGCAAAAGAATAGGTTGTCGACGCGAGGGAAGAGGTCTATAAAAACTCAAAATGAGCATAAGGGTTGGCATCGGCGTTGTGGCCGTGTTTTTTTATAAACCCTTTATACTCACATTGAGTATAATCCGGTTTCTGACCGGCAGAATAGGGGATAGCGCATGTCCGCCACGACTACAGTCGCTGAAACAGGCAGCCTTGCTGTCAACGACATTACTGCCGGCATTGATGGTGCTGCTGTTCGAGCTGGTGCACCAGCGCCTAAACAGTATGCCCCTTTGGAGCGTCCAGACCTTGCCTACACGCCTGAGGTCGCAGAAGCGACAGCAGAAGCCTATGAGAAGGTAAAGGACTTCATTCCTGCGATTGAATGGGCTGCTCTTGCTCCGTTGATTTTTGCGATCAACAAGGTGAAGAAAGAGCGTGACGCCGTTATTCTGGCGCACAATTATATGACCCCGGATATCTTCCACGGTGTGGCTGATATTGTTGGCGACAGCCTGCAGCTGGCGAAAGAAGCTGCGAAGACTGAATCTCAGGTTATCGTTCAGTGCGGTGTGCACTTCATGGCTGAGACCTCCAAAATCCTGTCTCCGGAAAAGACCGTTTTGATCCCGGATATGGATGCAGGTTGCTCCCTTGCAGAATCCATCACAGGTGCGGATGTACGAAAGCTGCGCGAAGCCAATCCGGGCGTTCCGATCATCACTTATGTAAACACCTCCGCCGATGTGAAGGCTGAGTGCGATATTTGCTGCACCTCTTCCAATGCGGTTCAGGTTGTTGAAGCCATGGGCACTGACAAGGTGCTGCTGATCCCTGATCAGTACCTTGCAGCCAACGTGAACAACCAGACTGATGTTGATGTGTTGACCTATGCCGGTTCATGCGAAGTGCATGAGCGCTTTACGGCGGAAGAGCTGCGCGACTACCGTGCCATTGACCCTGATGTGAAGATCATTGCGCACCCTGAGTGCCCGCCGGAAGTTGTTGCAGAAGCTGACTTTGCTGGTTCAACCTCTCATATGATCGACTGGGTGAAGGACAACAGCCCTGAGAAGGTGATGATGATCACCGAGTGCTCCATGGCGGACAATGTTGCCTCCTCCACACCTGGTGTGAACTACATTCGCCCCTGCAACCTGTGCCCACACATGAAGCGCATCACCCTCACCAAAATTCTGGACTGTTTACTCGATATGTCTGGTGAAGTGATTGTTGATGAAAGTGTGGCGGATCGCGCTCGTGCCTCCGTAGAACGCATGATCAACTTGAAGAACTAGAGGCTTTCGTGTAGCTGGCATATTGAAAAGTCTTCAGTGCACCCTGCTGCCTTTAACGACAGCGGGCCTTTTAGATCAGGTCCCCATAGTCTGGAATAATCTCTGCAATGTCTCAGTTCGGTTCTTCTCTCGCCCCTGCTGTTGCCCTGAACGGCGTGGATGATGTTGTTATCTTAGGTGGTGGCCTTGCTGGCCTGTTTTGCGCGCTCAAGCTTGCGCCGCGGCCAGTGACCATTGTGACCAACGCGCCGATTGGCGGTGGCACCTCTTCTGCATGGGCACAAGGCGGCATTGCTGCTGCTGTGGCCGAGGGTGATCACCACTCCGCCCATACGCAGGATACGCTGACAGCTGGTGACGGCATTTGCGACGAAGCCATTGTTGAAGGCATGACCCGTGAAGCGTCTGACCGCATTCACGATCTGCTGGGTTATGGCGTGCCCTTTGACAAAGACCTTGCTGGCAAGCTGGCCCTTTCCCGCGAAGCTGCCCACTCCAGCCACCGTGTGGTGCGTGTGCGTGGTGACATGGCTGGTGAAGCCATTATGAAGGCGCTTGTTGATGCGGCCTATAAGACGCCGTCTATCCGCATCATTGAAGGATACATTGGTTGTCAGCTGATCGCAGAAGGTCGTTATGTTACCGGCATAACGGCTCGTCGTCGTGGTGGGACGCAGCGCATTACCATTCCTGCGAAAGCTGTTGTGCTGGCCTCCGGTGGTGTTGGCCATCTTTACTCAACAACCACCAATCCGGGTGAAGCCAACGGACATGGCCTTGCGATGGCTGCCCGTGCAGGTGCGCTGGTTTCTGATGCCGAGTTTGTTCAGTTCCACCCAACAGCTCTCAATGTTGAGCAGGACCCTGCCCCGCTTGCAAGTGAAGCGATCCGCGGTGATGGTGCGATCCTCATCAACAATGACGGTCACCGCTTTATGGGTGGCATCCATCCTGATCTCGAACTTGCACCTCGTGATATTGTTGCGCGCGCGATCCATACAGAACTTGCGGCTGGCCGTGGTGCTTTCCTTGATTGCCGCGAGGCCATTGGGGCAAGCTTCCCTGAGCACTTTACCCGCGTTTATGCAGCCTGCGAAAAGGCTGGTATTGATCCGATCAATGGTCTGATCCCTGTTGCTCCGGCGGCGCACTATCACATGGGTGGTGTGCTGACCGATGCCTCTGGACGGACCTCTGTCGACAACCTTTGGGCGGCAGGTGAAGTTGCAGCGACGGGGGCCCATGGTGCCAATCGTCTGGCATCCAACTCTTTGCTTGAAGCTGTTGTGTTTGCAGGTCGCATTGCAGAAGACATTCAGGCCCTCATGCCGCATCACCGGGTGCATCATTGGGCTGAAATCGATGATGTTGATGATCAGGCCTCCACACGCAATCCGCAGGAACGTGCCGTTGTTTCCATGGTTCGTTCTGCTATGTCCCGCCATGTTGGTGTGGTTCGTGATGCAGAAGGGCTGACAAGGACGCTTGCACGATTGCAGAACGCTGAGACGCTGTGCCGCCGCGACTCCATTCTCAACATGGTGATTGCAGCCAAGCTGATTACAGGGTCTGCTCTGCTTCGCGAAGAAAGCCGTGGCGGTCATTTCCGTTCTGACTTCCCGCAGAAGGCGGAGGCTGCCAAGCGCTCCTTTGTGAAGCTTGCACAAATTGAGAAGCTGGCAAACGAGGCTGCTGCCAGCGATGTTGGCCAGCAGGCTGTTGAAGAGGAAGATATGCTATGAGCCGCCCGTCTTCATTGCCTGAGCTTTCGTTGATCATGGTCGACGATGCTGTCAAAGCTGCCCTGCTTGAGGACTTTGGCCGCGCAGGTGACATCACCTCGCAAGCGACCATTCCGGCTGATGCTGTTGCAACGGGTGTGATTGCGGCTCGTAAGGATGGCGTGCTGGCTGGCATTGATCTGGCTCTATCCGCATTTCGTCAGGTTGATCCTACTCTCGATGTTATCGTGCTGGCGCAGGACGGGGATAAGTTGGAGCCGGGTACCATTATCGCCCGCATTCACGGTCCCGCTCGTGCACTGCTGGAGGCGGAGCGTGTGGCCCTGAACTTTTTGAGCCACCTTTCAGGCATTGCGAGCGCTACGAACGCATTTCAACGCAAAATTTCACATACCAACGCAAAAGTGGTTTGCACCCGAAAAACGACTCCAGGACTGCGTAGTTTCGAGAAGTATGCGGTGCGCTGTGGCGGCGGTATGAACCACCGGTTTGGTCTGGATGATGCGATCCTGATTAAGGACAACCACATCGCCGTTGCCGGTGGAGTTGTCCCCGCGATTGAGAGTGCCCGTGCCTTTGCCGGACACCTTGTGCGCATTGAGGTTGAGGTGGATACACTCGATCAGCTGAAGGAAGCCCTCACAGCCAAACCTGATGTGGTGATGCTGGACAATATGGGGCCTGAGCTTCTGGCGCAGGCGGTTGAGATCAACAAGGGGCAAGCCGTACTGGAAGCGTCTGGCACGATTACGCTTTCGACCATTCAGGCGATTGCCGAAGCTGGCGTTGATATCATCTCATCCGGCTGGATCACGCACTCAGCTCCTATTCTGGATCTGGGGCTCGATATTGAGATCGACTAGACGTTAGAGCGTTTGGCCTCTACAAAGTCAACTGCTCACTAGAGGCCCAACGTTTGCGATAAAAAACCGACCAAACAAGATTATTGCTGCGCATATTGCGAGATTAACTGCAGCTTTATTGGTGGCAGTATTCTTAATATTCATTTGACAGCAAATCTTATCCGTAAAAAACTGAAGAAAATTATATAACTTATTATCTTCTTCTTTCCTTTTAGAAATATTCTGAATATTCGCACCAAATGAGCACATAAAATAAAAGAATATAACCATTAAAATGCTTACTACATAGAGGACAATGTAATTCATAATTTCTCTGCTTTGCTCTAGGCATTCTCACATCAGCGACAAAAGAAAAGGTACTTCTTATCAAGAAATATCCATCTTAGTCTCTCTTACGAGCTTAATGCTAATCATCAAGATAGGATTTTCTTCTACCTATTCACCATTAAAAATGGCCCGATCTGATGACCGGGCCTTTTTCTTGTTCTGATTTTATCCAACAGCTTACATGTTTGGATAGTTCGGTCCGCCAGTGCCTTCCGGAACGGTCCAGGTGATGTTGCCGTTCGGGTCTTTGATGTCACAGGTCTTACAGTGAACGCAGTTTTGAGCGTTGATCTGGAAGCGTGGTGGTTCGCCGTTTTCTTCTACCCACTCATACACACCAGCGGGACAATAACGGTTCGACGGACCAGCGTAGACATCGTGCTCGGAAAGCTTCTGCAAAGTCTCGTCGCGCAGCTTCAGATGGATCGGCTGGTCTTCCTCGTGGTTGGTGTTGGAGAGGAAGACAGAGGACAGTTTGTCGAAGGAGATCTTCCCGTCTGGTTTCGGGTAATTGATCTTCTTGCAGTCCTTCGCCGGCTTCAGGCTCGCAGCATCGGTTTTGCCGTGCTTCATGGTGCCGAAGAAGGAGAAGCCCATCAGCTCGTTGGTCCACATGTCGAGACCACCGAAGACCATGCCCAGCAAGCTGCCGAACTTGGTCTGCAATGGTTTTACATTGCGTACCTTCCAGAGATCCTTGCCGATTTCGGAATTGCGCCATGCGCCGTCGAACTGGTCCAGCTCTTCGTGTGCGTCTCCACGGCCCAGCGATTCAACGACCATATCTGCAGCCAGAATACCGGAGAGAACAGCGTTGTGAGAGCCTTTGATGCGCGGAACGTTGACGAAACCAGCGGAACACCCGATGAGAAGACCACCTGGGAAAGAGAGCTTCGGTACGGACTGATATCCCCCTTCGGAGATGGCACGAGCGCCGTACGAAATGCGCTTACCGCCTTCAAAGACGTCCTTCACACCCGCATGAGTTTTGAAACGCTGGAACTCATCAAACGGAGAGATATACGGGTTCTGGTAGTTGAGGTTCACAACAAACCCAACAGCAACCTGATTGTCTTCCAGATGGTAGAGGAAAGACCCGCCCTGGGTTTTACCGTCCAGCGGCCAACCCATGGAGTGCTGAACCAGACCCGGTTTATGCTTGGATGGATCTACTTCCCACAGCTCTTTGATACCAATACCGAATTTCGGATGATCACTGTCGCGATCAAGGTCAAATTTGTCTACCAGCGTCTTTGCAAGCGAGCCACGGACACCTTCGGCGATCAACGTGTACTTGCCGAGCAGCGCCATACCACGCATGTAGCCATCTTTGTGAGATCCATCACGCGCAACACCCATATCACCCGTTGCAACGCCGATCACCTTGCCGGAATCGTCGTAAAGCACTTCAGCTGCTGCAAAGCCTGGATAGATTTCCACGCCGAGCGCTTCTGCTCTTTCTGCAAGCCAGCGACAGACATTGCCCAGAGACACAATGTAATTGCCGTGGTTGTTCATGAGCTTCGGCATCAGGAAGTTTGGCAGACGAAGGGAACCCGCAGGGCCAAGCAGATTGAAATGGTCTGCTGTGACAGGTGTCTTGATCGGAGCACTCTCGTCTTCACGCCAGTCAGGGATCAGGCGATCAATGCCAATTGGATCAATCACGGCACCAGACAGAATATGAGCGCCAACTTCAGAGCCCTTTTCGAGCACGACGACGGAGACTTCCTCTCCCTTCTCCGCAGCCTGCTGCTTAATCCGGATTGCCGCTGATAGACCTGCAGGACCACCACCTACAACCACAACGTCGAATTCCATGGATTCGCGCTCTGCCAGAGTTTCCCCTTCAGACATAGTATTCTCCCTTTACACTTTATCCACTTCATTTCGCGTCAAATGATGTGGCAGCGCATTATTTTCCAGCACCTCAAGTGTCAAAACTTTATTTAGTCTCTGTGTAATTGAGCGGATACTATAGCGCAATGCGTTTTAAGGTGCATTCCGTCAGGTACCCCAGCAAAAAAACTATCTACACCTTAAGGAATTATTGTAATTTCCCCAAGTTAACGTGAACCACTTTACACTGTTCCCCATTGAGTTAGCTCATTCTCGTTTTTCTATTGGACAGTTGCGCTTTCATGATGAATATAGGGCGGACTGGGCTGCCGCCCATCCATGGTGCATTGCAAAAGAGTTATTCCCTTTTGCCTGTGCCGATCTGTGTGCCACAACTAGTAAATGGCTATGTCTGAAGTTCCTGTCGCAAATGCCGCCGAGCTGGAGGCTTATCTGGAGTTTTTAAGCGCTGTCGGCGTCGACTGTGCGTTGGAAGATGCTCCAGTGGACCGCTTTGCGCAAACTCAGAGCCAGATGGAAAAGCAGGTGCAGGCCCGCCCTGCTCCGCAGCAGAACATCGCTCCAGTCAGCTCGTTCAGCGCACCAGAGCCAGCGCCGTCACAGTCCAAAAACCTCAGTATTTCACCTGCTGAAATGGCACGTAACCTGCGCGAGAATGGCGTCTCCGCAGATGCCAAGCAGGAAGCGAAGAAGATTCTGGAGCGGCAGCGTGCTGCCAAGGAAGCGGCTATTACGACGTCTACACCAACTGCGGTGACAGACGCGAATGCTGTTATTCCTAATGCGGAAACAGTTGGTTCGGCCAGAACCGCAGCTGGTTCAGCGCAGTCTCTTGATGAGCTTCGGAAAATCCTTGCAGGGTTTGAGGGCTGTAATCTGCGACTGACAGCAAAGAACCTTGTGTTTGGGGATGGAAGTTCCAAAGCACGCATAATGTTTGTTGGGGAAGCTCCAGGACGCGAAGAGGACATTCAGGGCGTGCCGTTCGTGGGGCGTTCGGGTCATCTGCTGGACCGGATGTTGAAAGCTGCCGGACTTGACCGGTCAATGGTTTACATTGCCAACGTGGTTCCATGGCGTCCACCGGGAAACCGCACCCCTACTCCGCATGAAACGGAAATTTGCCGTCCGTTCATTCAGCGGCAGATTGAGCTGGTTGATCCGGAGATTGTTGTTTTCCTCGGAGCGGCCTCTGCCAAGACACTCAGCGGTGCTCGTGATGGAATTCGCAAGCTGCGCGGGAAATGGCTGAGCTATGGCGGCGAGGGTACTCAGCGCAAGGCGATCGCGACTTATCACCCTGCTTATCTTCTGCGCAGCCCTGCTGAGAAAAGATATGCCTGGCGAGACATGCTCCAGATTCGTGCCGAGCTTGAAACAACCGAGTAATCCCCGCTGTTTTGATTAGGCTCTCTGAGTTCTCAAGGTGTAGATTTGTTATGAGGATCACACTGTTGCGTTTTATTGCGTAAATTGCCATTTCTTTTGGCAAAAGCTCTTCTCTCCTGATGATTGCTGCCTATATTGGATGAAGTTGGTTACCCTAACGACATACAAGTTATCGACGCAAAGGAGAATTTTGAGTTGTTGAACAAGCTGCGCAGCTACCTTCCGGGCAAATTGGGCAAAGTAAGACCTATCGTACCCGTCGTCCGTTTGCATGGTGCTATTGGTGCTGCATCTCCATTGAAATCAGGTTTGAACCTGAGCAGTGTTGAAGACGCGCTAGAAATAGCTTTCAGCTTTAAAGAAGCTCCAGCTGTTGCCTTGTCCATCAACTCACCTGGCGGTTCGCCGGTTCAGTCTCATCTTATCTTCAAACGCATTCGTCAGCTAGCTGATGAAAACAACAAGCAAATTCTTGTTTTCGTGGAAGATGTTGCCGCATCCGGTGGCTACATGATTGCACTGGCTGGTGATGATATCATTGTTGATCCGTCCTCTATCGTTGGATCCATCGGTGTCGTATCTGCCGGTTTTGGCTTTACGGAGCTTCTGGAGAAAACCGGCGTTCAGCGCCGTGTTTATGCCAGCGGAGACAAGAAGGTCACACTGGACCCGTTCTCACCGGAAGTTAAAGAGGACATTGAGCACCTCAAAACATTGCAACACGAAATCCATGAGATGTTCATCGACATGGTGAAGAGTCGCCGCGGTGACGTGTTGAGCGATGACGAAAACCTATTTTCCGGCTTGTTCTGGACTGGAGCCAAAGCGCGTGATCTGGGCCTCGTAGATGGTCTGGGCGATCTTCACTCCACGATCCATGAGCGGTACGGCAAAGAAACCAAAGTGAAATTTGTTGGCACCAAAAAGCGTTTTCTTAGCCGCTTTATTCCCGGTGCGAACCTTCAGGGAGGTCTGAATGAGGCTGTTGGCACATTGCCTGCTGCTACACTTGCAACCCTGGAAGAAAAAAGCCTTTGGGCAAAGTTTGGTCTTTAAGCAATCTCCATAGGATTGCCTAAATTGCCAGAAATAACAATGCTTCACATAAGTGATGGAAGGAAAATGCAGATGACTGAGGTATTAGGAACTGTTGCTTTGATTGCAGGTGGATATGCTCTTTACAAAGCCGTAAAGAAAGAAATTTCCAATATGGCATTCAAGAAACAGCCTGCCTATGCAACTGCTCGCAAGCGTCCGGTTGACCCAGCATATACACGTCTGGTTGAAGATCCGGCCACTGGCAAATACCGCCCTGTAAGCAACTACTAAGAGCCGTGCTCTAGTCTTTGACTGACAGGTGCCCGCATGACGTTTGGTCTGCGGGCCTGGTGCCGACGTAATGTTGCACGTATTCCTTATTTAACAGGAATAGACTGCGCGCTTGCAAACCAGTTTTGCGGATTCCAGTTTGATTTTATTGCCCGCAGATTTCGATCTGCCGGACCTGTATCGTAATTTTCCAGAAAATAGAGATACATGGCATGATCTATGCCGGGTGAGTTCTCCCCATTTACTCCCAAACATGAATCTGGATAGTTGAAGTAACAACCGTCGACGATGTCGTCTGGATCGTTTCGTGGATCAGGAAAACCGCCATATTTGGCGTAAACGTCAGCATACATTTCGTTGATCCAGCCAACATGAGCTTTTTCAAGCTGCTTGTTATCTTGTCCGATTGCCGCGTCATTGTCCCAATAGGTTTGGTATTGCAGTTTCATGATTGAGCTGCGTTGTGCGATTGGCGTTGCTGTGCTGGAGACCTGATTTATAGCACAGCCGTAACTGTCAATCTGACACAGGCTCTGGCTCATATCGCTCAATGGCACTCCATCCGGGACCTTCTGCAGATGTTCATGGAGCGCGGCGACCATGTCGTCAGTGAAGCCTTTCTTCATATAAGCGGATTTGTATTTTCCAAACTGATTTGGGCCGGAACCATTTGTGTTTTGAACACCTTCCAGAAACGTGAAGCAGCGAAGCTGGGCCGTTGCACTCACCGGACTGATAGCCTTTGCAGTGCCGTGCCATGGATGTCCGTTTATGGGCCCCGGCTCGGTTGATAGTCTTGTTATCTCGCCCAGTGTTCTTTTCTGATCCTTGATCCTGTCATTCAGATAGGCCTCATACTCCTGACCTTGAACCCCTAGTGATGGGGCATCAAAATAATAGGATGCGAAAACCATTTTCCCAGCAGCAAGATGGTTCGCATGGAATATGCCAAAGCTGGGCCATTTGGATTTGTCTCCGTCCTGCCCTTCCTGTGAGAACTGGGTGAAGTTGTCCAGTAGTTGCCTGAGGACAGGTTCTGTGATCAGCAGGTTTCCATTTTCATCCTGCCAATCAAATGAAAACGCGGTGGTGTAAAGATATTGCGGTGCTTTCGGAGTGTCCTGGAAATAGTAGCGGGTGATAATGCCGAAGTTTCCTCCGCCACCGCCACAGACCGCCCAAAACAGATCCGGGTGGTTCACGGGAGAGATTTTCTCATAAAATTCAGGCGTTGGAGCCCCTTGAGGCATAATCACCACATCCACTGCAGACAAGTAATCAACCGTCAGTCCAAAAGCGCGGGAAAAGAGACCATACCCTCCCCCAGTGATGTGTCCGCCTAGTCCGACTGAATAGCAGCTGCCCGCTGGAAGTGTGGTATCAAACATGTTGTTGAACATGCGATACATATCCCAGTTTCCAAAGCCCACATCGATGTAATACCCATAGTTTGGATCACTGCCCACACCGCGTAGCCCGGTCAGGTCGATGATGTATTTTGTGCCCGCATTGTAGACAAAGTTTTCGTAGCAATGGCGACCACAGGTGATTTGCAACTCACCTGCTTTTGCTCCTGACGCAATCACCTCTCTCCATGCCGCTGTTACTTCTGCAGCAGAGGCAGGGGCGTATACTCGTTTCAAGTTTGGCGCATACCAGCGGCGGTCAAATCCTTGACGATCACTCAGAACAGGCAGGCGGGACATCACCATCGGTACGCTCTCCGGCTTTTATGCAGACTACAATGACCCCGCCACTAAATAAGCTTTTTCCCGTGCTCAATATCCTTGATATTGTGGGGTACGAGGCTGAGCCGAAGCGCGACTGCGATTACAGCGCTGACCATGAGAAGAGTATTCCGCCTTACTCCCCGTCTTTTTCACAAAATATCTTTGATTTTTCAGGAATGCTTGACCTTCCCTGTTTGACGTGGCACCTGTGCCCCAACTAGGATTTTGCGCCGTTTCGGTGCAGTACATTTTGGATTTTCAGGAAACACTCCCATGTCTAGTGAAGCCGTTCCGGCACATATGCAGCCGACCAAGTCCTTTCAGGGTCTTCTGATGACCCTCCAGAGATTCTGGGCCGATCAGGGCTGCGTTATCGTGCAGCCTTATGACATGGAAGTCGGCGCGGGTACGTCCCATCCCTCAACAACACTGCGTTCGCTTGGGCCTCGTCCATGGAAAGTGGCGTATGTGCAGCCATCACGTCGTCCTACGGATGGTCGCTATGGTGAAAACCCAATGCGCTTGCAGCACTACTATCAGTTTCAGGTTATGCTGAAGCCGTCTCCTGAGAACCTTCAGGAACTGTATCTGGCTTCCCTGCGCGCAATTGGCATCGACACAGACATCCACGACATCCGCTTTGTTGAAGATGATTGGGAAAACCCGACACTGGGCGCATGGGGCCTTGGTTGGGAATGCTGGTGTGACGGCATGGAAGTTTCTCAGTTCACATACTTCCAGCAAGTAGCCGGTTTTGAATGTAAGCCAGTTGCTGGTGAGTTGACTTATGGCCTTGAGCGCATTGCCATGTATGTTCAAGGTGTCGACAATGTTTACGACCTGAACTTCAATGGCCTTGAAGGCGACGAGAAGGTTACTTACGGCGATGTGTTCTTGCAGGCCGAGCAGGAATATTCCCGTCATAACTTCGAGCATTCCGACACTGAAATGCTGTTCCGCCACTTTGCGGATCATGAGCGTGAGTGTAAGCGCCTGCTGGTAGCAAGCGCAGAAGCGATGGAGAAAGCTGGCGATGGCCTGCAGAAGGTTGTTATGCCTGCTTATGACCAAGCGCTTAAATGTTCCCACGTGTTCAACCTGCTTGATGCGCGCGGTGTCATTTCCGTAACCGAGCGGCAGAGCTATATTCTGCGTGTGCGTGAACTTTCCAAAGCTTGTGGTGCAGCCTTCCTGCAGACCGAAGCTGGTGGTGTGGGCTACAAAGGCTAATCCCAGTCAACATGATGAATTCTTAGTGCCGGGGCAGAAATGCCTCGGCATTTTTTGTTGTCACCTCTCTGCCCTACGACTCCTTGAAAGATGCCTGCTGATAATCAATAGGTTTTCAGGACTGCAATCAAACGGATATTTTTAAAGAGATATACTGTTTGATTTGCCAATCACTCCCCCTGTTGCCAGCTGCCTGCGTATCTATGCGCTGATCCAAATTGGGGTGCATTCGCGGAGTTCTCTTTTCCATGACTGTCGAAAGTACCGAAGCGCATGAAGATGGCACTGCAGCAGCCTCTTCCGTCCCTACACCTGAGATGACTGCTCAACCTTCCTCCACGCAAAACCTGAGTGATGAGCAGATCGCCAATGCGATTGTTTCGCGGTTGAGCCGTGATGATAAACTGGCCATGCGAGACGGTGATCAGGCCTTCTGGCCGGGCGTTCGGGACATGATGAAGAACGGCTCTCAATCCGGTCCGTGGGCAGCGGGGGCGTTACCAGAGCATCACTTGCCAAGTGTTCATTACACAGAAGGCTCACGCGGGATCGTGCTGAAGGGTGCCACAACGTTTCCTACAGTGATTGCAAGAGCGGCAACCTTTGACCCTGAGTTGGAAGAACGGATTGGCGCAATCATTGGATATGAGATGCGCGCCTTTGGTGGCACACTGTTTGGCGGTGTGCCGCTTAACCTGATGCGCCATCCCGCATGGGGACGAGCACAGGAATCCTATGGCGAAGACAGCTTTCTGATCGGTGCAATGGGCTCAGCTCTCGTTCGCGGTGTTCAACAACATGGCATGGCATGCATCAAGAACTTTGCTCTGGCATCTATGGAACACTCCAAGCTTTCCCTCAATGTTACAGTGGGACAGCGCGCACTCTATGAGGTGTATCTTCCTCACTTCAGGAAGGCGGTTGAGGCAGGTGCTGCGGCTGTCATGACGTCCTACAGCTCCATCAATGGCGAGCTTTGCGGACACAACAAAGAGCTTCTCACCCAACTGCTGAAAACAGACTGGGGGTTTAAGGGATTTGTGCTGAGTGACTTCCTGTTCGGCATACGCAATGCGAGGGAGGCTGCTCTTGCCGGCATGGATCTGGAGATGCCGTTCCAACTGCACTTTCACCAGCACCTGTCAGAGCTGATCGATGATGGAGAGGTCTCCGAGGCAGCATTGGATGACGCCTGTTACAGGCTTATTCTGCAACAGCTCAGAGTGCTGCGGAAAGGCCGTTACGAGAAGACCCGCGTTGGTTGCGCCGAATTTCGATCTGTTGCGCAGGAGGCCGCTGAGAAGTCGACCGTGCTCCTGAAGAACGAAGGTGGGTTTCTGCCTCTTAAGGACATTCAAAGCATTGGTGTTATTGGTCGTTTAGCAAGTGTGGCCAACACAGGCGACAAAGGAACGAGTGATACACAGCCGACACATATAACCACACCGCTCGCAGGCCTTCGCTCCTACTACAAACACAAGATCGACATCTGGCAGGACAGAGGCCAGAACATCAATCGCGCCCTCCAGATCGCAAAACGAGCGGATGCCGTTGTGCTGGTGGTCGGGAATGACCACAGCCGTGAAGGTGAATGGGTTTCCGCTGATCTGGCAACACGCTTTCATGAAGTTCTTCCTCAACCTCGGAACCGCGAAGAGGCAAAGATTGCCTCTCAATTTTTACGCGCATTTGGTGGTGGAGGTTCTGCGGGCAAACCTCAGACATCCGGAGAGGCTGAAGACGGTTATGGTTCCGGCGACAGGCAAAGCCTTCGTCTGCCTCCGCACGATGTTGAATTGATTAAGCAGGTCTGTGCCGCAAATTCCAACTGTGTCGTGGTTGTTATGGGGGGTGGTACTATTTTGATGAATGAATGGCAGGATAAGCCTGCTGCCATCTTACTGCATTGGTATCCAGGGATGGAGGGAGGAACTGCACTTGCCCGCATTCTATCCGGCGAAGTCTCCCCCAGTGGCAAGCTGCCGTTTGTCATCCCACGACGAGAAAGTGACCTGCCTGACTTTGATCGCAATGCGCGTAAAGTGATCTATGACCTTTGGCATGGATACAGGAAACTAGACAAAGATGATGTCACACCGGCGTATCCTTTCGGGTTTGGTCTGAGCTACTCTCAATTCCATTATTCGGAACTTGTTGTTACACCGCCTGATGAGCTCCTTACTGGTAGCATTGACGTGCAGTTCTCCATCGCCAATATCGGGCAGGTTGAGGCAGAAGAAGTTTCGCAAGTTTATATTGCTCCTAAGGGGTCCGCAGTAGAACGCGCTAAACAGGAGCTGAAGGGCTTCCAACGTCTTCGTATTCCAGCTGGTGAAAGCAGGCAGGTGACTGTCTCCATCCCGGTTGAGGAGCTTGCGATATTCGATAGTGAGCGCAACCAGATGGTGGTTGAGCGCATCGTCTACGAAGTGGTTGTGGGCAGCTCTAGTCAGGATCCCAACAGCCTGCGACTGGAACTCGACCTGTTTGGTGAACTCAATGAAACTACTGAGGAACCTGCGTAGACGGGCTTAGATTATCTCAGCACTACAAAGTCTGATGCAAGGCAGCTGTTCACACCCCTGTTGATTGGTTGTGCCCGGCTGATGTTTTTTGCTCATTTACGGTTCCGCGCTGCCTATTGGGGGTGACAATGCCCTTGAGTATTGCTAGGCACTATCCACCTTAGAAATTCGCGATTGATTGACCAGTTAAAGGCGTCGTTCACCAATGCCAGATCTTCTCCTCGAACTCTTTAGCGAGGAAATTCCTGCCCGCATGCAGCGTCGTGCGGCTGAGGATTTGAAATCCCTCCTGACCAATGCTCTTGTTGATGCAGGTGTAACCTATGAAGGCGCGAAGGCTTATGCCACTCCACGCCGCCTGACACTGCACGTTGCTGGCTTGCTTGCAGGCTCCAAAGCAACCCGTGAAGAGCGGAAGGGCCCGCGCGTTGGCTCGCCTGAGAAAGCATTGGCCGGATTCCTGCGTGGTGCAGGCCTTTCTTCTATCGACGACGCTGAAATTCAAAATGACCCGAAAAAGGGTGATTTTTACGTCGCTGTTATCGAAAAGCCAGGCCGCAAGACCGAGGATATTGTTGCTGACGTGATGCCAGACATCATTCGCAACTTCCCTTGGCCGAAATCTCAGCGCTGGGGTTCTGGCAGCTTGCGCTGGGTTCGCCCGCTGCACTCAATCGTTTGTACCTTCGGTCCTGAGACCGAAGAGCCAGAAGTTATTCCGTTTGAAGTTGATGGTATCAAATCAGGCCAGACCACCTATGGTCACCGCTTTATGGCACCTGATGCAATCGAAGTGCGCCGCCTGGAAGACTATATGTCCAAGCTGGAAGCTGCCAAGGTTGTGCTTGATGCGGACCGCCGCAAAGACATCATCGATGTAGATGCGAAAAACGCTGCTATGGCGCTTGGTCTTGAACTGGTTGAAGACGCTGGCCTTCTTGACGAAGTGTCTGGCCTCAACGAGTGGCCGACCGTGCTTATCGGTTCCTACGATGAGAGCTTCCTTCAGCTGCCTGACGAAGTCATTCAGCTCACCATTAAGGTGAACCAGAAGAACTTCGTGCTGAGCGATCCAGCCACATCTCGCCTCTCCAACAAGTTTGCATTGACTACGAATATCGTTGCAAAAGATGGTGGGACCAAGATCATTGCTGGTAACGAAAAGGTTGTTTCTGCACGCCTTGCCGACGCAAAATTCTTCTGGGAAACGGACCTGAAAACCAAGCTGGACAGCAACGTCTCCAAGCTGCAGGACATCGTGTTCCACGAGAAGCTCGGTACTGTAGCTGCCCGTGTTGATCGCCTTGAGCGTCTTGCTGCGGAAATCGCTCCACTTGTTGGTGCTGATATCGAGCAGACCAAGCGTGCTGCACGTCTTGCGAAAGCTGACCTCGTTTCTGCAATGGTTTTCGAGTTCCCTGAGCTGCAAGGCCTGATGGGTCGCTACTATGCAGAAGCGCAGGGCGAAGATACTGCTGTTTCTCAGGCGATTGAAGATCACTACAAGCCAGCTGGCGCGTCTGATGATGTACCAGTATCACCTGTTTCCATCGCTGTTGCTTTGGCAGACAAACTGGACATTCTTGCTGGCTTCTGGGCAATCGACGAGAAGCCAACCGGATCCAAAGATCCATTTGCACTGCGCCGTGCTGCTTTGGGTGTTATCCGCCTTGTGCTTGAAAACGACCTGCGCCTGCCACTGCGTGATGTTCTGGTTCAGAGCCTGCGCCGCAACCTTGCAGACATTGCAGCTGCACGCGGTGAAAGTGCGCTCTCCGATCTTCCATTCATCGGCAAAGGCAAAACCGGCGAAAGCGTTGTTAAAGACATCTTCTCCATGGTTTCCAAAGCTGCTGACGTGGTGCTGGCAAACGTTTCCGACAAGATCCCTGAGACCTCTTTGGAATCAGGTCTGATTGATGATCTGCTCAGCTTCTTCGCAGACCGCATGAAGGTGGTTCTGAAAGACAAAGGCGTGCGTCATGATCTGGTTGACGCAGTTCTGGCTCGTGGTGGTCAGGATGATATCAATCTGATCGTGAAACAGGCAGAAGCTCTTGCTGGATTGCTGGGCAGCGAAGACGGGGTCAACCTGCTGGCAGGTTACAAGCGTGCCGCGAACATTCTGCGTGCGGAAGAGAAGAAGGACGGCAAGGCCTTTACAGGCAAGCCTGATGCTGCTCTGCTGGAAGAACAGGCAGAAAAAGACCTGGCAGCTGCGCTGGATAGCGTTCTGGTTGAAATCAAGCCGCTGCTTGATGCTGCTGACTTCTCCGCTGCAATGGCTGCTCTTGCCAAACTGCGCGGTCCGGTTGACGGCTTCTTTGACCACATCCACGTGAATGCTGAAAAGCCGGAGGTTCGCGAGAACCGTCTGAAGATCCTTTCTGAAATTCGTGCAGCTGTTCATCAGGTCGCTGATTTCTCAAAGATCGCTGGCTAAGCTGACATCATAAGACATTTTAAAGCCCGGGACTCGCTTGAGTTACCGGGCTTTTTATTTGATTAGACTTTGACAGCTTTTTCGTACTCAACCGCCGTTTGTGCGATTTCTTCTTTCAGCCAATCCCGCAGCTTGCGAACACTGGGGCTGCGCAAGGCCCCTTCCCTGCAGATGAACCAGTAGGACCGCCCTGTTGAACAGCGGTGACCGAACGGGATCTTCAACTGACCCTGCTTCACAGCATTGGCGACCAGCGTATCCCAGCCCAAGAAGACGCCATGGCCTGCAATTGCAGCATCCATGCAGAGAGATGCGTTGGAGAAGCCGTGACCTCTTGGAAGCTGACTTTCTTTGAGACCAAACGGGGCCAGCCAGTCGCTCCAACGGTAATAGGAGTTATAGTCGCGGATGATCACTTCATTCAGAAGATCCCGTGGCTCTTTGAGGCGCTCTGCGATCTCAGGAGTGCAGACCGGATAGATGAAGTGCTCACACAAGCGCTCTGAGTAAACATCATCAGGCGCTCGTTTATGGACGCGGACACAGGCGTCTACGTCGGAGTGATTGAGGTTTACCAACTGGTCGTTGGCATCCAGCCTGAGATTGATGTCTGGATTGGCTTTCATGAAGCTGCTCAGGCGCCAGACCAGCCACTTTTCCGCAAGGAGTGGAGCAACTGACAGGAACAGACTTTCTTCCCTGTCCCGGTCTGCCAATGCAACAGCCTCTGAGATTTGCTTGAGGCCTGATGTGAGTTCGTGACAAATCTCGGCGCCAAGGCTTGTCAGCTTCAAACCGCCTGTCTCTCGAGTGAACAGCGGGCGGCCCAGCTGATGCTCGGTTTTGTGCAGTTGCTGGCTGACGGCGCCGGACGTAATGCCCAACTCTTCAGCCGCATTTTTCAGGGAGCCCAAGCGCCCGACAGCTTCAACAACGCGAAGGCCAGCGAGGCTGACTTGATTGAGATTTTTCATCGAGGACAGTTCCGAGCAGTAAATCTAAACCGGGGTTTAGTTATTCCAGATAGCACTTGCAACGCAATTGACGCATTGTCGCTCCATCAAGTCACAAAGGAAATGACAATGAAAAATCTTTTTAAAGATCTGCTGCGCGGGAAATCCCCCCGAAAGGCCAAAGTAGCTGCAGGCTCAAAGCCTTATTGTGCTGACCCACTTTCACACCCTGCTCTTCAGCGGATGGATACGCGCGAAATTGGTGATGTTTACATCAACCCAGAAAAAACGCTGCCTTAAGAGCAGCGTTTTTTATTTTGTCCCTCAATATGGGATGCCAATCTTTTTATAAATGAAATGCATTAGCCACGCAGGTCCAACCATCAGGAACTGAAGATCCTTAAAGAAGGACGGCTTTTTCCCCTCAATATGATGGCCGATAAACTGGCCGACCCATGCAATCACAAACACTACCAAAGCTGTCTGCCAGAGTGGGATACCAAGCCCAAACTGCTGGTAGGTCATGTTAATCCAGATCATCAATGCTGAGAACGCGGCCATGCCGATTGCCAATGTGATGGACAATGACAGATAGTAGATGATCGACAGCCCCAGCCCGATCGTGCACCAGTTCAACCACGGTGAGATATTCGAAAAACCGATGGGTGTTGGAACAGACCACAGCAGTGCAGTCACCGTCCAAAAAATGATCGGCACACAGATCCAGTGAATGGCTTTGTTTTTGTGATTTTGGTGGCTTTCGCCGTACTCGCCCAGAAGGCGGTCAATGCGACGCCCGGTTGCTTCTGAAAAGCTCATACTACCCTCCCCGTAATATCAAGCGGTATCAATGCAGCCAGCATGCCGTAAGGGGAAGGTATTTTCAAGCTGACAAAACTTCGGCGGGCATATTAACCAGTGCCCGCCGAAGGAGTTGTTTTAGCTATGTGGTGTCAGGCAAACGCCGGCATTTTCCTTACGACATTGCGCATCAACTGCTGAAAGTGCTGTCATATTTACGATGCCGCGTGAGGTCACGGATGGCGTGATGATGTGAGCAGTTTTCTTCGCGCCCAGCAAAATTGGACCAACATGAAGCGCGTCTGTCATTGCTTTGATGAGGTTCAATGCGATGTTGGAGGCGTCCAGAGTTGGGAACACCAGCAGGTTCGCAGGACCGGAGATATGCGCATCTGGCATGTAGCGTTTCAGGATTTCCGGCTTCAACGCAGCATCACCATGCATTTCACCTTCAGCTTCAAGCTCTGGCAGCTGTTTCCAAACCATCTGCAGGGCTTCCCGCATCTTGTTGGAGGTCGCAGATGGGCGGGAGCCAAAGTTGGAGTGAGACAGCAACGCAACGCGGGGTGTAATGCCGAAGCGTTTGATCTGCTCTGATGCAAGATGAGTGATCTCGGCAATCTCTTCAGCAGATGGACACTCAGTGACATATGTATCTGCAAGGAAATACGCGCCGCTGGAGTTGATCAGCAGAGAGAGCGTTGAGAAGTCCGTTACACCTTCGGAACAACCAATGATGTTGTTGATGTCGCGCAGGTGCTTATCAAAGCGGCCCTCGAGGCCTGTGATGAGTGCATCAGCTTCTTCTCTATGCAACGCCAGTGCACCAATGACAGTGGAGTTTGTACGCACCATCGTTCTGGCAGCTTCCGGAGTTACGCCTTTACGGCCAACCAGTTGCACCAGTGTGTCAACATAGGAACGGTAGCGTGGATCGTCTTCCGGGTTCACAAACTCAAAATCTGTACCCGGGCGAATGCGCAGGCCGAAGCGCTCACAACGGTTTTCCAGAACCTGCGGACGACCAATGAGGATTGGTGTCGCGAGGCCCTCTTCCAGCACCACCTGAGCGGCGCGCAGCACGCGTTCGTCTTCACCATCAGCGTAGATAACGCGCTGCTTATCTGCCTTTGCCTGTGCAATGATTGGCTTCATCACCATACCGGAGCGGAACACGAAGCGGTTCAGCTTATCCATGTAGGCGTCGAAATCTTCGATCGGGCGGGTTGCAACACCAGTTTCCATGGCAGCTTTTGCAACAGCAGGAGCAATGCGCAGGATCAGGCGGTTATCGAACGGGGATGGAATGAGGTAGTTCGGGCCGAATGTGTGGGTGACACCGCCATAGGCTTTGGCTACAACATCGGTCGGTTCTTCCCGTGCCAGAGCGGCAATTGCCTCAACAGCAGCCAGCTTCATTTCTTCGTTGATGGCCGTTGCGCCAACGTCCAGAGCACCGCGGAAGATGTATGGGAAGCAGAGGACGTTATTCACCTGGTTCGGGTAATCCGAACGGCCTGTACACATGACCACATCGTCACGAACAGCCAGTGCATCTTCAGGCATAATTTCCGGGTTCGGGTTGGCAAGGCCCATCACCAGAGGGCGTTTTGCCATCTTGGCAACCATCTCCGGCTTCAGCACACCAGCTGCTGACAAGCCGATGAAGACATCAGCGCCTTCGATGATATCATCCAGCGTGCGCTTGTCGGTTTTCTGCGCGAATACGGATTTCCATTCATCCATAAGGGCTTCGCGGCCCTCATAAACAACGCCCTCAATGTCAGAGACCCAGATGTTCTCGCGCTTTACACCGGAGGACACCAGCAGGTTAAGACAGGCCAGCGCTGCAGCGCCCGCACCAGAGGCAACGACTTTAATCTCATCCAGCTTTTTGCCGGAGAGCTCCATGCCATTGCGCACCGCAGCTGACACGATGATCGCTGTACCGTGCTGATCATCATGGAAAACCGGGATATTCATTCTTTCGCGCAGGCGTTTCTCGATCTGGAAACACTCTGGCGCTTTGATGTCTTCCAGGTTGATACCGCCGAAAGTTGGCTCCAGAACGCCAACTGCATCAACAAACTTATCAACGTTGGTCTGGTCGACTTCGATGTCGAATACATCAATGCCAGCGAACTTTTTGAAGAGGACAGCCTTACCTTCCATCACCGGCTTGGATGCCAGAGGACCAATCGCGCCCAAACCCAGGACTGCGGTACCATTGGAGATGACACCAACAAGGTTTTGACGTGCGGTATAGTCAGCCGCTTTTGACTCATCCTTATGGATTGCCAAACACGGAGCTGCCACGCCCGGAGAATAGGCAAGCGCCAAATCTCGCTGGTTTCCCAATGGCTTAGTTGCCTGAATTTCCAATTTACCCGCGCGCGGATACTCATGGTAAAAGAGCGCTTGTTCATCGAGTTCGCCGGAGGTAGGGCGTTTTTTGTCCGTCATCGTCTATTCTTGCCTGACCGAGTGAATGAGCGGCTCGCCACCGGGAATCACTATGACTTCCGGTTCAGATGTCGCAGTTTTGCAAAAACTAGACCATCGCCTAGGATTTTGCAGTATCTCAATACGTCTTAAAGCGTATAAATGCGCGAATTAGAATAAGCAAAACAATTGCATTCAAAATATGCCACAAGGAATGTGTTCCAACTGGCAAAATCGAGCAAATTGGTTCGTCCAAAATCCGGAAACTCATCGAAAGTGCGAAGACCACGCCTGCGGCCAACAAAGCGTTGGATGTTTGCCTGTTTTTGCTGCGGGCCAGGCCTGCAAAAAGCAGGATTGCGAGGAGTGCCGGGAAGTAGCCAGCAGTGGATCCAAGTATCCCTTCAAACAGCCTTGGGCCAAATGCCATTGCCCCAAAGAACAGCAGCGTTGCGCCCAGTGATATCAAGAGGTTGGCATCCATGTATCGACGCGTGGCAAGGTAGAAGTAAACCAGCATGAAGATCGCAATCGGGATGACATCAGCCAGCATAGACCAGAGGGTTGCGAAGGTGTGGAACAGGAACGACCCGATCCCAATTATGGTCAGCAGAGCAATGAGAACCAAAGCTGCGTTATCTTGTGCGTTGGTTTGCGTTGAATGCGTTTTTTTTGCGTTACTGCGTGCGTTCAACCAGAATTGAAGGGCAATCAGCGCGGCAATGATAAAAGCAGCGTTGCTCGCTGCATTGAGTGGCTCAGACCAGAATGCAGCGGAGGTGCGCTCGCAGTATTGGTTCAGTTGTTGATTCCAATCCATGAGCCCTCCAAGCTGGTACCGCGTTATTTCGTCGTATTTTGAAAGATCACTGTACCGTTCAACCAATGGACCCGGCTAGCCCTCAAAACCTTCTGGAGCTGAGCCTGCCGGTTCACTCCTGAGGCGTTCGCCAGCGCTTGTTGCAGGTGGTCTTTGTGGATCAGCATGGGCAGCTGGTGGCATGATGCTTTCAGCAAGCGATGCGTGAGGGTGATAAGTTTCTGCTTGAGTTGTGCCACAGTGCCGAATTCCTCCGTTCGGCTGGGAAACACAGCAACCAGATTCTGTTCGGTTCCGACTCGCTCCGCGCGCTCTATGAAGGATGCGGCTTCTGCCTGCCAGCCCGCTTGCAGAATAGCGCCGGGTTGGATGAGCAAAACCCAGT
Organism: Pseudovibrio sp. Ad26; assembly: GCF_001623285.1. NCBI lineage: Bacteria > Pseudomonadati > Pseudomonadota > Alphaproteobacteria > Hyphomicrobiales > Stappiaceae > Pseudovibrio > Pseudovibrio sp. Ad26. Next base: position 269,585 of record NZ_LMCE01000047.1, on the reverse strand, counting down.
TGGAACGGGTGCACCGTTGGAGCCCTTCGGCCAGAGCGAAACCAGATTTTGAGGTGGTGCTGACGAAAACCGCACCGCTGGCATCCGCGACAATCTCTGTCCCATCAGATGAGCCTTCGTCGGCGATAATAACTTCTTTCAGGATGCCTTCTGCGGAAGCCGGGACCAGAGCGGACAGGGTAAGCACCAGCCGGTGCTCGCTGTTATAGGTGGGAATAAGTGCACTAATCATTCCAACAGCTTACAGTGATTTGCCTTATCTTTGGAAAGTAAAGGCTTGCAAATCCAGATATTTTGAGCAATGTTCCACTTATGTTCTCATAAGAAGATGAAAGTGCATGCCCCATGTCAACTGCACAAAATCACAGGGCCGAAACTGAGGCCGCTGATCCTTTGGGATCTTCGCTTCCGGTCAACATGACAGGTCGGGGCCGTGCGGCACATTCCAACAAGGCTGGCCGGTTTGAGGCGGAAAGCCGGGAACTGATGGATGACGGCTGGGGAACAATTGATGAACTTCCGCCGATCAAGACAGAAGTGCAGATTGAAACTGCACGGCATGTGATCACCAAGAACAGCTCTCCTGACCTGCCTTTTGATCGCTCGATCAATCCGTATCGGGGCTGTGAGCATGGCTGCATCTACTGCTTTGCGCGGCCAACCCATGCGTATATGGGCCTGTCGCCAGGGCTGGATTTTGAAAGCCGGTTGTTTGCCAAGCCCAATGCAGCACAGGTGCTGGAGCGGGAGCTGGGGGCGTCCTCCTATCAGCCGAAACCCATTGCGATCGGGACGAACACGGACCCTTACCAGCCGATTGAACGCACACACAAAATCATGCGTGAGGTTTTGGAAGTGCTGAACAAGACAGGACATCCGGTGACCATTGTCACCAAGTCCGCTCTTGTTATGCGCGATATCGATATTCTCAGCGAAATGGCAGAGCGTAATATGGCAAAGGTGGCAATTTCTGTGACCACGCTGGACCGGAAGATCGCGCGGAGTCTTGAACCGCGCGCGTCTACGCCACCTCGCCGTTTGCAAGCGATCAAGGCACTGTCTGATGCGGGTATTCCAACCGCTGTGCTGGCAGCTCCGATCATTCCCGGACTGACGGATCATGAACTTGAGAGCATTCTTGAGGTTTGTAAGGAGCATGGTGCGACAGAGGCCAGTTACATTTTGCTGCGCCTTCCTCGCGAGGTTTCTGAACTCTTCAAGGAATGGCTTTTGCGGGAGGCTCCGGGCAGTTACAGACGCGTACTGAGCCTTTTGCGTTCCATGCGTGATGGAAAGGACTATGACGCTCAGTGGACGCAGCGCTTCAAGGGTAAAGGTCCTTACGCAGACCAGCTGGCAAAGCGCTTTCAGCTGGCGTGTAAGAGCAAGCGTTTATCCTCGCGCTCAATGAAGTTGTCCTGTGACCATTTCATCAAACCAACTTGCGGCGGTGTGCAGCTTTCATTGCTGTAGACGAGGCATGTTGTGATGCTTGAAAGCTGAAGGGCTGCGTGGCAAAGAGAGGCATGTCGTATTTTGCAAACTCCCTCTTTGATATCGCCTTCCCTGATGCTCCGGATCTGCGCTTTGAGCGCTCTGTTGAGCAAGACCTGCAAGGGCGGTTTGCCGGTATTGATGAAGCCGGGCGCGGACCATGGGCTGGCCCTGTGGTGGTTGCCGCGGCCAGCCTCGACTACGACAACCTGCCAGAGGGACTGAACGATTCCAAGAAGTTGACCGAGGCCAAGCGCGAGGAGCTCTTTGAGCAGATCCTTGAGATGGCTGATGTGAGTGTGTGTGTGCAAAGCGCGCAGACCGTTGACCGGATCAACATTCGCGAAGCAACCTTGCAGGGCATGCGCACCTGCGCCCGCTCGCTCAGCGTTCCGGTGAAACGGTTCTTCATTGATGGCAAGGATGTGCCCCATCACTTGCCGCAGGAAGGGCAAGCGCTGATCAAGGGTGATGGCCGCTGCCTCGCCATCTCAGCTGCTTCCATCGTTGCCAAGGTGACCCGTGACCGCCTGATGGTGAAGATGGACAAGCATTTCCCGGAGTACGGCTTTGCCAAACACAAAGGCTACGGCACCAAACAGCATCAGCAGGCGCTGGCCGCCCACGGCGTAACCCCGCTCCACCGCTGTTCCTTCCGACCTATTCGGGAGATGATTGAGGGGTAGTTCGGTCAGCCTGAAGACAAGGGATGCTTTCTGAGTAATATTATGACATCCGACGATTTAAACCAGTTATTTACAAACAGACTCGCGCGCTGTTTCTTTTTATATTTTGCCCTATCTCTATTCCTGAGCTTTCTGTTTCATGGAGTTGCTTATTTCCATGGTGGGGACAAACTTACACATGTCGAGTTTCCACTCGCGGAACATACTGAACTGTCAGTTGATGGTGATTTTGTTGTAACCTACGTGCCCTATTGGAATCGCATACAGATTTACCATCGAGAGCATGGATTTCTTTCTGGATTCTTTTTAGGAAAGACGGCAGTCACCGGAGTATTCAGGATCTTTCCGGATACTCGTGTCATTGATTGCACGCACAAGCGCGCTTCAAGTCCGAGCTTCCAGCTGTATTCATTCAGCGGATCACTATTGAGCGAAACCCAATCGCCAAAAGTCGTCGAGAAATGCTCCGGCCACTACCTTCCAACATCCACTCAGGAAGCAGAACGCCTTGGTGTCTATTTCCAGTTTGATGGAGTTGGTTACTCTCTTCAGGCTAAAGACGGTCCGCAGTTAAAGACTTTGAATCAGAGAAACATTTTTGCAGATCTAATCGCTATGTCTCTGTTCCCTTTCACCATATTCAAAGTCTACATCTTTCTGCTTGGGGTTCAGACGATCTGGTTCTTCGTAAAAGCAACGCGACCAACCCAGCACAGAACGCGTCTCTGAGTTGGTTTCAACCTCTTAGACGGTGACAATCGTGCCTGTAGATCATCCAAAGTGCTTTTGCCAAATTTCCTGCGTTTGCAAAAGTAAACGCTGTATATCAATCATCTCCGCCGATGATCCGCTCGTGGATATTTTGATTGGTGCGCCCTTCGTGTAGAATTTATCTATCTCCGCATTTGCTAACCTAATAAAACTGCGCGTTTCTTCTGGATTGATTGGTCTTACTTCATCAGCCTCAATGCGAACAGCATTGAGAGAAGCGAGTGGTTTGGTGAGTGAAAAATTAGCGTGGCTCATCATTTGATCAAAACTCATAATTTAAGCAAAATTCAGAATTCGATCACGCAAGACTTATGCCGCTACGAAGCGCAGGAAACCGTTGTTCTTGAGGTACTCGTTTGGCCTAGGACGGCAGAACTTTCCTTAATTCGTGTGAGGTCGGTACTTATTTTAGGGACGCCACTATTGGTGTTCATGTGATCGGTTAGAATTGTGAATGGAAATGTGCGTTTCGCACTGACAGCGATGATTTCGACCAGCGGTTAGAGCGAACTCAAAAGCGGCATTGCTGATTTGGACTCAAACACTCAGACTTTCCCAATGCTCTCGCATTATAACGCAGAGTTGAATGACCTTGCGGCACTTACTCGCCTTTGAGTGCATTTTAACACAACCCAGAGGCGTAACAGCTCACATCATGGCGGCATTGCAACTCTAAATTCAGGAGCATTGAAATGCCAGCTATCACAGGTGCCGTGCGGAACGAGACCCTCCCAGTCCAACCACAGGCGGTTCAAAACACTGCCAAGCCGGCTGATCTACAAGAGACGTATAAGGAACGTCATCTTGGAGATCTTGGTATCAGCGTAAAATACAATCCCGCTATTCCAGAGCGACAAGTGGATTCCAGCCTTGCAGCGGTTTCTGTGCACCGTATGGTCAATGACAAACTTGGAATGACGACAAATGCGCTTCACAACGTCGTGGAGGGCGGTAAGGATGCAGTGCTGTCTGCTAAAGCCCCATTCTTAACCAACGCCTCACCAGCTCAGGAAACAGCTGGGACACACAAGTCAGTTGCTGCCTCCCCTGCTGATATCGCGAATTTGCCAGATGGTTCATATCTGCAAACGCAGGGCAGATGGCTGGATGCTTCAACCGTGCAGGTGCCTGCGCCCGGAAACGTGTTTGGCGCAAGCGGGCTGTTTGCCTCTGCTGAGACCAGCCTCGATATTCCTCTTGTGACGCCAATCAGTCCAAACAGGGATGACATCGCAGCTGCCTTTGGTGTCAAAATCTTTGATGAGGGACAGACTGTTCCGCTGAAGTTTGATGGCAACCTCAATGCCGTTGAGTACGAGTTCGGCAAGGCCTACCCACAATACCGGCTGGATGTGGCGAACGGGTTCTTTATTGAAACGCACGACTTCCCGCATGTGTTCATGCCAGCTTCTGAGCAGAGCGAGATTGTCATCACTGTCGGGGCACAGCTTGAAGAAGATCAGTTTGCTCTCACCAACTTCCTTGTTCCACATGGCAGCGGAATTCTGGTGCCGGGGAATACAATTCACGCCGATGCGTTCAGCTCAGGCAGCATCATTGCGTTGCTGACACATTGTACGGAAGCTGATGTTGTTTTGATGCACCAGCCGGATGACAGCCCGCTACCAATTAAAATCGACACCTCAGAGAGACTGGGACTTGCTGAGTGGCATGTCTAAGACACTAAGAACGAGTAGTGTTTAGACAAAGAAAAAGGCTCCCGAAACTCGGGAGCCTTTTTTGATATTCTTGTCAGAAATTCTGAGGATCAATTCAGGTTTTCAGAAACCTGTTTGATGCTCTGCTTGAGCACTTTATCCTGAACTTCTTCTTTGGCAGTGCTGGAAGCGACGATGGTTTCAGCTGCCTGAACTGCAACATCTGCAGCACGGGAGCGAACCTGTGCAATCGCATTTGCTTCAGCCTGAGCGATTTTCGCTTCGGCTGCTTTGGTGCGACGTGCAATCATCTCTTCGAGAGCTGCCTTGGCTTCTTCAGCCAGACGATCAGCTTCAACTTTTGCGTCAGCAACGATCTGATCTGCTTCCGCTTCAGCCTCTTTACGCTTGCGCTGGTACTCGGCCATCAGAGCCTGAGCTTCTTCACGCAGCTTACGGGCGCCTTCAAGCTCTTGCTTGATATTGTCCGCTTGCTGGTCAAGCATTGCACCAACCTTGCCAGGTACTTTCAGGTACCACAGCAGGGCAAAGAAGAGGATGAGACCAACGAGTGCCCAAAGGCTTGCATCGAACATTCTGTCACCCCTTACTTAAGTGCAGCATCAACGGCTTTGGCAACTTCAGCTTTCGCTGGAGCACGGCCACCGATAAGTGCCTTCACAAGCTCGCCTGCAGTCTCGGCGGCGATTTCGCCAACATGAGACAGGCTTTCAGCTGTGATCTTGGAAATGCTCTGTTCAGATTCGGAAAGCTTAGCTGCCAGCTGCTCTTCAGCCGCTGCGCGGGCGCTTTCTGTCTCTGCTTTCACCTTAGAACGTGCATCATGAGCCATGGTAGTGGCTTTTTTGCGCGCTTCAGCTAGAGCACTTTCGTAGGATGCAATGGCTTCATCTGTCTCTTGTTTGAGACGGGATGCTTCTGCCATATCACCTGCGATGCGATCGCGACGATCTTCAAGGATACCGCCGATGCGTGGGAGGACCACTTTCGACATTACCCAGTAGAAAACGCCGAAGGAAAGAACCAACCACAACAGCTGAGACGGGTAAGTCGTGCTGTCGAACGGAGGAAAGCTACCGCTATCCTCTACAATGCCAACTTCGGCAGTTGTATTCAGGTTGCCTTGAGTATTCGACATCAACTTCTCCGTGAACGCTCTTCGTAACGTTTTATGATTTTAGAGACGGTCCCTACCAAGAGGAACCGTCACCATAAAACGCTCTAATCGTTGTCGTCGATTATACTGCGAACAGCAGCAGAAGTGCGACGAGAAGGGAGAAGATGCCGAGAGCTTCGGTCACAGCAAAGCCGAGGATGAGGCGGCCAAACTGTCCATCTGCTGCAGATGGGTTGCGCAGTGCGCCGGCAAGGAAGCTGCCGAAGATGTTTCCAAGACCGAGAGCTGCACCACCCATACCAAGGCAGGCGATACCGGCACCAATGTATTTTGCTGCTTCTGCATCCATGACAAGTGCTCCTAAACTAGCAATAGCGTCTATGACTTTGTTTTTGGGTTTGAAACCCGGATTCTACACGTTACTTAGTGGCTCGGATGGAGCGCATCTGCAAGATACATGCAGGTAAGAACGGTAAAGACGTAGGCCTGAAGGAATGCCACGAGGAACTCAAGAGCCGTGATGGCAACTGTGAGTATCAGAGGCAGGATCGCAGATGCGATGCCAACTGCACCGAAACCGGTGAGCATGACAACAAAACCTGCGAAAACCTTCAGTGTGATATGACCAGCAAGCATGTTTGCGAACAAACGAACGGACAAACTAACTGGACGTGAAAGGAAAGAGATAACTTCAATCGTGGACACCAGAGGAATAACCCCAACTGGAACGCCACTTGGGACGAACAGCTTAAGGAAGCCTGCACCGTGCTTGAAGAAACCGTAGATCGTTACAGTGCCAATCACGAGAATTGCGAGTGCAAATGTCACGATGATCTGACTTGTAACGGTGAAGAAGTATGGGAACATCCCGAGCATGTTTGCAACGAAGACGAACATGAACAGGGAGAAGACGAGCGGGAAGAACCGCATTCCGTCATTGCCTGCTGATCCTCGCAATGTGGCAGCAACAAACTCGTAGGACATTTCCGCCATGAGTTGAGCGCGGCTAGGGACCAGACCACGTCTGTTGGTAGACAGAACGAGGAACAAGGTCGCTACAGCGACGGTGACAACCATGAACAAGGAAGCGTTGGTAAAGGAGAAATCAACACCGCCAATCTCCACAGGAAAGATCTTGGAGATATGAAACTGGTGGATCGGATCGATCGCGTTGCCTGAATTTCCAGCCACAGGTAGTACCCCTGAAGTGCCAATTTACGAGCGCAAGAGCGCGATGAATTAGTTAGTCCTGCTTCTTGCCAGAATTCATCCGTCTTTCAGGGCCGGCGACTTTGCCCGCCTCCCGAAGGACGTTTAATATTCCCGCAACAAAGCCAAGCATCAGGAGAATTATCATCCCCCACGGCTTGGTCCCGATCCAGCTATCCGCCATCCAGCCGAGTGCCCCCCCGACAAAGATAGCGGCAATAAACTCGGAAGACATCTTCCAAGCCTGTGACAAGCCTGACATCGCGCTGGTCTTGTTCGGTTCCTCTTTAGCAGAGGCTTCGTCCAAGCGTGTATCCAACGTTTTGCCGAGCTTTTCTAGCCGCTCAGACAGGTGACGATCAGTTTCTTTCATGTCTTTTTCACTCTGCTTATTCTCATCGGGAGACATGTTCATTCTTCCTAGATACCGGCAGATAGTTCAAAGACATGGATGCCCCTGAAAGTCGGGGGCACCATAATGCTCGTGATCTGCACTGTCAAGGTTAGAGCTACTTAATCTAAATAACTGATATTTAAAGCGTTTCCAGAGTTTCTAACAGAGAATACGTATAAAGGATACTTTCAAGCCCGTATTGTACCCTATTTTAGGCCGGTTCCGTGAATCGTTCAGCCGTCTCAAGATCTACTGATACGAGCTGAGAGACCCCTCTTTCAGCCATGGTTACACCGAACAATCTAGACATGCGCGCCATGGTAATCGGATTGTGTGTGATGACGGTGAAACGCGTTGCCGTGTTCTGCGCCATATCCTCCAGCAAAGCACAATAACGCTCAACATTGGCATCATCCAACGGAGCGTCAACCTCGTCCAGAACACAGATTGGGGCAGGGTTTGTAAGGAAAACTGCGAATATGAGCGCCATGGCGGTGAGAGCCTGCTCACCACCTGAAAGCAGTGTCATGGTCTGGGGCTTCTTGCCCGGAGGGCGTGCGAAGATCTCCAAACCCGCGTCGAGCGGGTCTTCCGCATCCACCAGTTTCAGCTCTGCTGTTCCGCCGCCGAACAAGTGTGTGAATAAACGCTTGAAGTGGTCGTTGACCTGATCAAAAGAGCTCAAGAGACGCTCTCTCGCTTCCTTGTTCAGGTTCATGATTCCTGTGCGCAACTTCCTAATGGCCTCAATCAGGTCGTCTCTTTCGGTAATCAGCGTGTCTCGCTGCTCCGTAATTTCCTGCATTTCCTCATCGGCACGCAGGTTTACGCCTCCCAGACGTTCCCGCTCAGCCTTCAAACGATCAAGCTTGCGTTCGGCGCCTTCGGCATCAGGCAAAGGCGCATCTGGTGACAGGCCGGCCATCTCATGCAGACGAAAGACATTGACTTCCAACACCTCATCGACGCGTCGCTCAATTTCCAGGCGGCGCTCTTTGGCTGCTTCAAGGCGCTCCTCGGCCCGGACCTTGCGCTCCCGAGCGCCCGATAAGCCTTCCATGGCTTCACGGGCCTTCTGGTCGGCGATCAGCTGGCGCTTTTCACCTTCCGCGAGTTTGTCATCAGCTGCCTTGCGTGCACTCTCTGCAGATGTGAGGCCATTCATCAGGTCCTGACGTTTGAGCTCGATCTCCTCCGGGCTCTCCAACAGGATGAGACGCTCTTCTGCGGCATCATCACGACGCTGGCGCAGGACGGAGATTTGCTTGTCTGCGTTTTGCGCGCGCTGAACCCAATTCTGTCTGTCGCGTTCAATGGTTTCAAGGCGCCGCGCACGCAGCTCCCCTTCCCGCTTCAGCGCATCGGTGGCTCCTTTGGCCTCTGCCAGTTTGCTGCGGCAGGTGGAAACACCTTTGGACGCACTTTCCAGCTCAGCTGTTACGCCTGCAATATCCGGTAGTTCTTCCAGAGCGCTCTCGGCTTCTTCGAGCGAAGCTGCAGTCTCTTCATAATCTTCATTTGCGCGGCGGAGCTGTTCTTCAAGCGTTGTTTTACGCACCGACAATTCTGTTAGGGCACGCTCAGCAGTCGCGAGTTCTTCACGCAAGGCGACAATACGAGATTGCTCCAGACGCAGTTTCTGACGCATATCCTGCTCAGCAACTTCTGCCTGACGCCTGTGCTCGGTCGCAGTTTCCAGCGCTTCTTTCTTTTCTTCCACCAGATCCCTCGTCTGTTCGACGAGGTCTTCCAGTTCCGCCAAGCGGTTTCGTTGCGCGAGACGTTGTGCAGCTGGTGTTGGTGCATCTGCTGCGATGATCAAACCATCCCAGCGCCACAGATCCCCTTGCTTGCTGACCAATCGCTGGCCAACTTTCAGCTCTTTGCGCAAAGCTGAGCCGTGTTCAGCCTCAATCAGCCCAACCTGAGCGAGACGGCGTGCCAACTCATTGGGCGCCTGCACATATTCGGAAAGTGGTGTTGCGCCTGCTGGAAGGGCTGGATCACTGCCCGCCCCCGCATTCAGGCTCCAACGGACCGGCGCATCTTCTTCCATTGCAGCATCAAGGTCTTCGCCCAAAGCAGCGCCCAGCGCAGTCTCCAGACCGGGGCTCACGCTCATCCTGTCAACGGCGGGGGTCCAGTCACCGCTTTGACCGGCGGAAAGAACGGCGTGAAGGGTCTTTGCTTCTGTCTCATACCTTGAGAGAGCTGAATGCGCTTCATTTAATGGGTTGCGGCAGTTGTTTTCGGCTTCACGGGCGGCTGCCAGAGCTTCTTCGGCTTCAACAGCGCTTTCTTCAACTTCAGCCATTTCTTCCAGAGCTAGTTCCAGTTCTTCGCGTTTGTCGCTCGGGCCGCTGGCGGCTTTGATATCTGCCTCAACCGTTTCAAGTTGGCCTTTGAAACGGTCTGCTTCTTCTTTAAAGCGGGTGCTCTTCTGGCGGATACCGGAGATCTGGTTGTCGAGCTGCGTGTGTTTGGCAAGCAGGCTGGCGTGATCCTGCGTGATGCGCGAGTGCTTCATCTCGCTGGCATCGAGCTTGTCTTCTGATATCAGGACAAGCTCTTCCGCTTCTGCGGCGCGCTCTTCCAAAGTCTCGGCAGCTTCAAGGAGTTCCTGCTTTTCCTCTTCCAGCTCTTCCAGATGACTGGTGTTTTCGCTGGCGAGCTGAGCTTCGCGCTCAATGTCCTGCTCCATCTGCGCCAGACGTGCCTGAAGGTCTGTCAGTTTTTCTTTTATGCGGCGGTCTTCTGAGTCCAGATCATTTTTGGCGATAATCAGATGCTGGAGCGCAGCAGCAGCGCCGCCTGCGGCTTCTCTGAGTTTTGGAATTTCATGGGCGGCAAGTGCCTGCTCTTTCGCCGTGGACGCCTGCAGGCCTGCGATGTCCCGCATTCCGATCTCAGCATCCGCATATTGCTTGCGGGCAGCGTCAAGCGCGGCTGTTGCTTCCTGCCAGCGCAGATACAGGATCGTCGCTTCGGCCTTGCGAATTTCAGAAGAGAGGTTGCGGTAGCGGGAGGCCTGTCTTGCCTGCCGTTTCAGGCCGTCGAGTTGCCCTTCAATCTGAACAACCACATCTTCCAGTCGCTCCAGATTGGTTTCAGCAGCCCGCAGACGGATTTCTGCTTCTTTCCGGCGGCTATGCAGGCCGGAGATGCCTGCGGCTTCTTCCAGGATCTTTCTACGCGATGTTGGTTTGGACGAAATCAGCTCGCCGATTTGCCCCTGTCGCACCATTGCCGGTGAGCGCGCACCAGTGGAGGCGTCGGCAAACAGCAACTGTACGTCTCTTGCACGAGCGTCTTTGCCGTTGATCTTATAGACAGAGCCAGCTTCACGCTCGATGCGGCGGGTGACTTCCAGCGTGTCACTGTCGTTATATCCAGTGGGTGCAGTTCGATCTTGGTTGTCGAGAAAGAGCGTCACTTCGGCTGTGTTACGCGCCGGGCGGTTGAGGCTGCCCGAGAAAATTACATCATCCATTCCGGAGGCGCGCATGTTCTTATAGGAGCTCTCTCCCATAACCCAGCGCAGCGCTTCTACAAGATTGGACTTTCCGCAGCCATTGGGCCCGACAACGCCTGTCAGGCCGTCTTCAATGACAAACTCCATAGGCTCAACAAAAGATTTGAACCCAAGGACACGGAGGCGCTGAAACTTCATAGAGCGCCCCCTACTCTTACAACAGAGTGTAAGCGATCATACGCGCATAGATCTGCGAGCAGGAGATACAGCCCTGAGGGCTGCCCGCTTGTCTTACAGATTCTTATCCACGTACTTGCTGAACTCCTCAAGAGAGAGTGCTCCGCTTACTTTTTCACCGTTGATAAAGAAGGTCGGTGTTGAATCTACACCCAGCGTGTCTGAGCCGTAGTCACGAACTTCGGTTACTCCGTCTAGTATTTCCTGATTCGTCAAGCAAGCCTTTACAGCTTCTTCAGTGAAACCGAGCTGCTTGCCCATATTCAACAGGGCGCTGTATGGATCATTGGTGAATGCCCAGCTGCGCTGCTGTTCGAACATCAGAGACATAATGTCGAAGTATTTGTCTTCCGGTGCACAGCGCGCAAGCATAAAGCCAGCTGCGGCGACTGTATCCAGCGGGAATTCACGGAAGATGAAACGCACTTTGCCAGTGTCGATGTATTTCTTCTTCAGTTCTTTATATGTGGTGTTGTGGAAGTTGGCGCAGTGACCACATGTCAAAGAGGCATATTCAATGACGGTGACAGGAGCGTCTGCCTGGCCGATAACCTTATCACCCAACGGGCCAACCTTATTCAGGTCTGCCTCAGAATAGGTCTGTGCAGAGGCAACAGTTGGCATAGCGGCAAAGGCAAGAGAAGCGGCTGTAAGAGCACTGGTGCGCTCAAGAAACTTACGGCGAGAGAGTGTCACGTTTTTCTATCCCAAGTTAAAATGTGTTGCCCTGTTGGCTGACCCGGCGCGTTTATCGCCATAAAGACAGCCAGCATCTGGTCTGGAGTATAACCACTCCAACCCAAAAGCCATTGATCACAAACTGGTGAACATCCGCAGAATACAGCCATGCCCACAGCTCGCCTTCCAGCAACAATTGGTTTTCAGGAAACTATGGCAAATACTTGTCGGATGCTACCGAATATCCTGAGTAGTCATATTAAATTTTGGTAAGGCAGCTGGATTGACGCATACGTTAGGCGAAAAAACGATTTTCTTCGTTTAAAACAAAGGACTTCTGCCATTTCGCGATAAACGGGCAGAGAGCGTTCCAAGATATCCGCTATGATTAAATTTGCACTGCTAATACATACCCACAGAATTTATGCATGGAAAACAACAATAATTTCTCGTGTTGTTTTGTTTTTGCCTCATTAATGAGTTATTAAATATTTACAGAACTCTCTAACAAGATATACGGATACATTATGAAGCGCTTGACTACATTAATGCTTCTCAGCACACCACTGATTGCCTGCCAAGCCTCTGTATCTGAAGATTTCGTCGAAGCTATACCTACAACTACTCAAGAAACGACGATTGAAACGACCGCTATACCTGCCACATCCAATACAATTTATACAGGCACCGCAGATTTGGGCGCACTTACCTCTACGAACTGGGTCGTCAGCGAGGGCAGCGGAAACAGCTCAGCTCCTTGTCGGGTTCAGTTTAGCAAGACCCCGTCAGGCGCCGCTGTTGTGACACCAGCTGTGACCAGCAGTTTTCCAAACGGACATGCAGCAACAAGCGGCTGCACAAATGAAGAGCTGAGCAGCGTGACGGCGTGGGCGGTGAATGGTGATACCATTGAGCTGCGGAATGCGCAGGAAACAACGACAGCCTATCTTTTGATGGAGCGCCCTGACCTTTTGCTGGGATATACCGCAAAGGGGCATGATCTGGTGGTCAGCCAGTAATCACACATTCAGAACTGCAGGTCTTTAAGGATGGATCAGGAGTTGCTTGCAGGTGTGCGGGCAATGAGGTTCTTGCCGAGCTTTTCCAGCGCATTCTTCAGCCGCTCATCAGAGACTGACGCAACCTTCTGCTCGATGCGGCGGTTTTCAATTTCTGACAGCTCACGAAGCGGTTTTGGTGTGATCTTTTTGGTTCTGAGCGCCGGACGCTGCACAACCTTGATGCGGCCAACCGCATTCCAGCCTAAAAAGGCGTTTATCCGATCTCGCAGTTGTGGAGCTTCATGCGTGAAGAACAAAGCAGTGGAGCCATCCGCATGAACAAGAAGTGTTGCAGGTTCTGCAACCGGCTCTCCCTCAGAGCTTTTGGCTCTTGGCCAAACAAGCCTACCGGGCTGTACTTTTCCGTGATACTTCTTGCCGACAAGTTCTGGCCAGGCGGTGAGAAGGTCGGCACTGGCAAATCCGCGCTTGCGCGCGACAGGGTGCATGGTCTTACCAATCAGCTCGTTTAGCTGATGGCTTGATCTCCTGGAAACCCGATTTTGCGCAGTTGCTTTCATCGTCTTCATCACGCCATTAGATTAAGGCACATATATGACCATTGCTTTATATTAGTCTTAATTCAGTCCCGTTTTCCGCGGTACCATGAATTACCAAGGGAACCCCAATTATTTAGGGATCAAAACCAAGGTTAACCCACAAAACCATGCAAGATAATCTAGTTGTTCTTTACTGGTATGACAGAAATTCTCGCCAACTGCCATGGCGAACAGCTCCTGCTGATATACTTTCCGGTGTAAAACCAGACCCTTACCATGTCTGGCTCTCAGAAATCATGCTTCAGCAGACTACTGTTGCGGCAGTGAAAAACTACTTCAATCTCTTCATAAAGACATGGCCAACACTTGCTGATATGGCCAATGCAGAGGAAGAAGACATCCTAAAAGCGTGGGCTGGGCTTGGTTATTATTCCCGTGCAAGAAATCTGTATAAGTGTGCAAAATTTGTCCAATTGCATCACAATGGGCGTTTTCCTGAGGAAGAAGAGCGGCTTTTAAAGCTCCCGGGCATTGGTCCTTACACGGCTGCTGCAATCTCCACGATAGCCTTTGGGCGCCATGCTGCTGTGGTTGATGGCAATGTGGAGAGGGTCCTGTCCCGCCGCCATGCATTGCTGACTGAGCTCCCTGCCCTCAAAGCTGAAGTGAAGCCATTGATGGCTGAAGTGACGCCGCATGACCGTCCCGGCGACTTTGCGCAGGCCATCATGGACCTTGGCGCCACAATCTGTACACCGAAGTCTCCGGCCTGTGGCATCTGCCCATGGATGGATGTTTGTGAGGGTCGCAAGCAAGGCATTGCGGACACTCTGCCACGCAAAGCCCCTAAGAAGGTGAAGCCGACACGACGCGGTATGGCCTTTCTGCTCAGCGATGCACGTGGCCGCATTCTTTTGCGCAAACGCGAAGATAAAGGACTGCTTGCTGGCATGAGTGAGCCCATCACCACGCATTGGGCGGATGATGCAGCGATGGAAGACCTCTCACATGCTCCAATCACTGCGGATTGGGTGCGTACGCCGAAGGACGTGAAGCACACCTTCACGCACTTCCATCTAGAAATGAGCGTCTGGCAGGCACAGGCGCCCGCTCATTACGATGAGCCTGACGGATATTGGTGGTCGGCACCAGATGAGCTTGAGGGGGAAGCCCTGCCAACAGTGATGATGAAAGCGCTGAAGGCCGGCGGCGTGATTTAAGTGCGCAGCAAAAAGCCGGGTCTGGAGCCCGGCTTTTCTTGTTTCTACAAATGCTGATTGGTGCTTATTGGAATGCGGTTTCCATGAAGCTGCGGAGTTTGCGAGAGTGGAGCCGTTCCAACGGCATTTCCCTCAGGACCTCCATGGTCTTCACACCAATTTCCAGATGCTGATTCACTTGCGTCCGGTAGAAGTCTGTCGCCATGCCGGGCAGCTTCAGCTCACCATGCAGCGGCTTGTCTGATACGCAGAGCAAGGTTCCATAAGGAACGCGAAAGCGGAAACCGTTGGCAGCGATGGTTGCGGATTCCATATCCAGCGCGATCGCACGGGACTGGGAGAAACGCTGCACCGGCTCGCGGTGGTCGCGCAGTTCCCAGTTGCGGTTATCGATGGAGGCTACGGTTCCTGTGCGCATGACCCGCTTCAGATCATAGCCGCTGTAACCGGTGGTCTTTTCAACGGCATCTTCCAGCGCGACCTGCACTTCTGCCAGTGGCGGGATTGGAACCCATGTTGGCAGGTCAGCATCCAGCACCTTGTCTTCACGCACATAACCATGAGCCAGTACATAATCGCCAAGCTGCTGGCTGCTTCTGAGCCCAGCGCAGTGGCCAAGCATCAACCAGGCATGTGGGCGAAGCACTGCAATGTGGTCGGTGATGGTTTTTGCATTGGACGGGCCAACACCGATGTTCACCATGGTGATGCCGGAGTTGTCCTCCCGCAGCAGGTGATAGGCTGGCATTTGTGGCAGGCGCGGCGGGGCCACACCTTCACGTGGCTCTTTATCACCTGCATAGGTGATGAGATTACCTGGCTCGACAAAGGCTACATATCCGCTCTCCGGATCATTGATCAGCTCTTTTGCCATCTGCGCAAAGCCATCAATGTAGAACTGATAGTTTGTGAAGAGCACGAAGTTCTGGAAATAGCGCGGCGCGGTTGCGGTGTAGTGCTGCAAGCGATGCAGGGAATAATCCACGCGCGGAGCCGTAAACGGCGCAAGCGGCTCAAAGCCATCTTTTGAACGGTAGGTGCCATTGGAGATGGCATCATCCATGACGGCAAGATCCGGCACATCAAACACATCACGCAGCGGGCGCTCTTCGCTGGATGGCAAAGCGCCTTCCACGTGTGCGCCATCATAAAAGGCAAAGTGCAGCGGGATCGGCTGATCACTTTCAGCGATCACCACTTCAAGACCGTGGTTTTTGATCAGGAGATCAATCTGATGTTCCAGGTAGTTCTTAAACAGATCTGGCCGGGTGACTGTGGTTTTGTATTTGCCAGGCCTTGCCACAAAGCCATAGGACAGGCGCGTATCAACGCGGATGTGGCTGGATACTTCAAATCGCAGTTCCGGGTAAAATGCTCTGACCCGGGTTTCCGACATGCTGCCCTGTGCAGCCTCTTTAAAATTCTCACGTAGAAAGTCAGTCGCCCGATCAAACAGATAGATCAGGTGCGCAACAGCTTCACTGGCATCTTTAAAGGATTGTGGGGGAATTGTCTCAGGCGTACGGATGGAACGGCTTTCCATCACAACGTCGCTATCGGATATAGTCGACACGTTCGGTTTCTCCTCTTTCGTGTCACTATATATCTGAGGGATGTTTACGACAGGGTCAAGACAAACTGCGGACAAATATGGTTTATTTTTTAGTGAGTGAGGATATTTTCACGCAACGTCAGATTCAGCTCTGCACACAGAATTGAGATTCATAACTACATATTTACCCTTATCTCCTTCAGTTTATTCTGTAAAACTATCCCGAAAATTGCATGGGCGAGTTCTAGAGGCACTTTGCGGGACTACGCTTCAGATGATCGGGAGGGATCTTTTTATGCACTTTGTTCGTACTGCTGCGCTTGGTTTGGTAGCTGGCACCTGCCTTACTGTGAGCGCACAAGCTGCCCAGTTGGGGCCGCGGCCTGCTTTTCTCGTAGAGCAGATGCAAGAGAGTCCGTTGAAGGATAAGCTGCTCGCCTGTATCGGCAATCCTGCAAAGGCTTCCAGTTTCACGATTGGGCACCGTGGGGCACCACTGCAGTTTCCTGAGCATACGTTAGAGTCTTATCAAGCTGCGGCTGTGATGGGTGCGGGGGGGCAGGAATGCGATGTCACCTTCACCAAGGACAAAGAGCTGGTCTGCCGTCATTCTCAAAATGATCTGGCGACCACCACAGATATCCTCGCGACTGATCTGGCCAGCACGTGTGTTGCTCCGTTTACTGCTGCTGCCGATGGCGAGAAAGCAGCGGCGGAGTGCAGAACCTCTGAGATCACATTGGCGGAGTTCCAAGGTCTCACTGGCAAAATGGACGCCTCAAATCCAGCTGCAACAACGGTTGAGGACTTCCTGAAAGGCACAGCAGACTGGCGCACGGACCTTTATGCGGCAGCTGGTGCTGGTGGCACTTTGATGGCCCATGCTCAATCCATCGAGCTCTTCAAAAAACAGGGCGTTAAATTTACGCCGGAGTTGAAGCGCCCGAGCGTGAAGATGCCGTTTGACGGGTTCACTCAGGAAGATTTCGCTCAGAAGCTGATTGAAGAGTATAAAGCAGCAGGTATTCCAGCTTCTGACGTTTATCCGCAGTCCTTCTTTTTGGATGATGTGCTGTACTGGATCAAGAATGAGCCTGAGTTTGGCAAACAGGCCGTGTTCCTTGATGGTCGCTTCCGTATGCAGGGCTTTGACACATCTGATCCAACCAGCTTCAAGCCATCCATGGCTGAGTTGAAAGAGATGGGCGTGAACTATATCTCCCCTCCTCTCTGGATGCTTGTCACTCTGGATGACGGGAAGATCGTGCCGTCTGCTTATGCGAAGGCTGCGAATGAGGCTGGCATCAAGATCTTCACATGGACGCTGGAGCGCTCTGGCCTGCTCTCTCACAACAAAGGCGGCTGGTATTACCGCAGCATCAATGATGCGATCACCAGCGAAGGTAGTGTTTATGAGCTGCTGGATGTACTGGCGCAGGATGTGAAGGTGAGCGGCGTGTTTTCTGACTGGCCAGCGACAGTGACTTTTTACGCCAACTGCATGGGGATTGAGTAAGCCCCTCTCCTGTACTGATTTGCATTTTGGAAGCGCGCCTTACATGGCGCGCTTTTTTTTGCGCTGTCCGCAGCGTAAGCCCTGCCACACTCGTTAACCGATTTGCCCGCTGTCCCCGCAGTGCGTTTACCTTGTTCTTTTTAGCCAGCAAAAAAGCTTGACTCTCAAAAAAATATTTAGGGTCTCTATTTTCGCCATTTTAACTCCTCATAAACCTCTACCCCAAGGGAATCCGCGGTCGAATATTAATGGGAGTTAACTTCGAGACGAATATTCGAATCTGTAAATAAAGCGTTGATTCTAAAAGAATAAAAGATATCCACTATTAACCTCTGGTTTACCATAGTGGGTAACCATAGCACTCATGAATTGCGTGAGGTGTTGCGTCGCAATGAGAGTACAGCGTAAAGAAGGGGTGTCCTTGATGGCACCCCACATTTCCACCAAGCCAGACTGGCTTGATACAATTATTAAGGGCGACTGTGTTGAGGCTTTGAACAAGCTTCCAGACAACAGCGTGGATGTGGTTTTCGCCGATCCCCCTTATAACCTACAGCTGGGCGGAGATCTGCACAGGCCTGATCACTCAAAGGTAGATGCCTGCGATGATCACTGGGATCAGTTCTCCAGCTTTAAAGCTTATGATGAGTTCACTCGTGCTTGGCTGCAGGCGGTTCGCCGCGTGTTAAAGCCAAACGGGTCCATCTGGGTTATTGGCTCTTATCACAACATTTTCCGCGTTGGTGCGGTGATGCAGGACCTTGGGTTCTGGATCAACAATGATGTGGTTTGGCTGAAAACAAACCCGATGCCGAACTTCCGTGGCAAACGTTTTACTAATGCTCATGAGACGCTCATCTGGGCCTGCCCTTCACAAGAGAGCAAGCCGACCTTTAACTACGATGCAATGAAGACGTTTAACGACGACCTTCAGATGCGGTCTGACTGGGTGCTGCCTATCTGCACTGGTCATGAACGCCTGAAGGACGACAATGGCGACAAAGTGCATCCAACTCAGAAGCCGGAGAGCCTGCTTTACCGCGTGCTGCTCTCCACTTCAAACCAGGGCGATGTGATCCTTGATCCATTCTTTGGCACAGGCACCACCGGTGCTGTTGCCAAGAAGCTTGGCCGCCACTTTGTGGGATGTGAGCGTGAAGACTCTTACATCAAAGCAGCTTCCGAACGGATTGACCGGGTTACACCTGCCAACGATGATTTTCTGGCGATGACACAAGGCAAACGCTCCCTTCCACGGGTTCCGTTTGGCAATTTGTTGGAGACAGGATTATTGACACCGGGCGCGGAACTGACCGATGCCCGTGGACGCTTCAAGGCTACGGTTCGCGCCGATGGTTCCTTGATCTGCGGCGAGCATTCAGGATCCATCCATAAGGTGGGTGCGCTCGTTCAGGGTCAGCAAGCCTGTAATGGCTGGACCTTCTGGCACATTAAACGTGGCAAGGCCCTTGAGCCGGTTGACGCCCTTCGGGAAGTCGTCCGTTCACAGATGCCTAAGTAGCGTCTTACACAGTTCGTGTGGCGATCTCGCCCCACGGTTTACAGGGTTTGTCCCTGCTTCATATCCATATGACTTGGCCCCTGCCTTTTTAGGCGGGGGCTTTTTTATTGCCCCCTCAAAGGTTTCATCCTTTGCCAGTTCCTCTAGCATCCAATCATGCATGATACATCTATTTACAATCGGACAAGGTGTTTTCACTGCGTAGTTTTTTAGGTGAGCTATCCAACATTGGTGGCCCTTTTTTAGGGCGGTGTCTTCAAGCTGTATTGTGCCGTCGCACCTTGCGGTAAATACCGCCCATACCTAATATGCCGTAGATTCGGTGGTTTCCTTTGTTTCGGGAAGTGTATTTACCCACCTGGCAATCTGCATATTTTATTGGAGCATTTAGAGCTTTATGCAAGAACGCATCCCTAGCCTCGATATTTTAAGGGGCTTTGCCATTCTTGGTATTTTGATCATCAATATTACTGGGTATGGGCTCCCCTACTATACGACCACCGACACTTCTTACTGGCAAGAAATGGATTCTCTGAACTACTGGACCTGGTATGGCGCCTTTCTCCTTTTTGGACAGAAGTTCCTGAGCCTGCTTTCTATGCTTTTTGGAGCCGGGATCATCATATTCGCATATAAGGCAGAACACTCCGGGCGTAATGCACTTAACATGCACTTAACCCGTATGTTTTGGCTCGGTCTTCTCGGGTTCTTTCACGGAATTTTCTTTTGGTATGGCGACATATTACTCGTTTATGCAATGATGGCAGTTGTACTGTGGACGTTTACAAGAAGAAAAGCCAAAACATTGATTGTTTGGTCGATTGTTCTACTTTGCCTGCCATCTATATTTTACATCTGCCTAGCTAATCTACCCGCGTTGTTTTCTCCTGCTGACAAGGCTTCCTTTCTGGAGATGTACAAAGAATCTCAGCAGAGTTTGTCCTCAGCGAACCAACAGGATCTTTCCGCATTAACTGGCTCATTCAGTGAACGTACAGCCAAACTGAGAGAGACATACTTTTCCCTCCTGATCTATGAGGGCCCGCTCTTTTCATACTGGAAAGTTGCAAGCACCATGCTTTTAGGAATGGCGCTTTTAAAAACCGGTTTCCTTTCAGGCCATTGGTCGACACGCAAATACCTGCTCATTTTGCTAATCGCGTTGCCGAGTGGGCTTTCTCTTGACCTTCTTTGGGTGGCAGAAATCATAAATAAGGAGCCCGTAGCCTATTCGTCATCAATGCTTAGCTTAATATACATTTTATGGGCAAGTACATTTTCCGCCCTTGGTTATGCCGCCTTGCTGATCATTCTGATAAAATCAGCATTGCTGCAAAAGACGATGCGTATTCTAGCGATCGCCGGGAAGCTGGCGCTTACGAACTATATCGCTCAAAGCGTGATAGCGACGACGCTTTTTTATCACCTCCGTCTACTGGGACAGTATGACTATGTCGAACTTCTCGGCTTCGTCATCATGATCTGGGTGATACAAATCACTCTCAGCACTTACTGGCTACAACGTTATCACCTCGGACCACTGGAATGGGTGTGGCGTTGCCTGACCTACAACCAGTATTTTCCATTCAGCAAAGATGAGAACAGCACGCACGTTCGTCGTTGAAGCCGCTCTTTTCCTATCAGATCAACTTTAGCGTGGCAGAATGACTATTGAGCAAACTCTATTTGAAGAAGCTAAGCTGCTGATTGAGCGCCGCTATCCTAACGGGTGGGGTGGTGCTGCTTCTATTAGAACTGAGAGCGGCAAAATCCTGACCAGTATTGCACCAGATACCAAGAATGATGGCCTATCCCTTTGCATGGAAGTAGGTGCAATTCTGGAAGCGCATAAGCTTGATGAGGTTGTCACTCATTCCCTGTGTATCTACCGCGAAGATGAAAACAGCACTTTTGTTATTCTAACTCCTTGTGGAATTTGTCAGGAGCGGTTGGTGCATTGGGGTGGGGATGTGAAGACGGCGATTTCTAACAGCGAAAATGTGCTGATCTTTAAGAACCTGCGAGACTTGCAACCCCATCATTGGTCCATCGTCAATGGTGAAGTGCTGTAGTTTGCAATGAGGTGGCCAGATCTAAGCTGACCACCCTCTTTTCGATTACACAAACTCCACCAGAGCCTTACGCCGCTTGCCAACTGCGAGCGTCAAACGCTCACCCGGTTTCAGGTCTCCCTCAGAGATCAGTCGAGTTTCTTCCATGACGATGCCACCGTTGAGGCGGACGGCGCCGCCGCGGATGAGGCGGCGGGCTTCGCTGTTGGTGGTGGCGAAGCCGGTTTTTACCAGCAGGTCCAAGAGACCGAGTGGTTTGGCAAGGAGGGCCAGAGGCAGTTCATGGGTTGGCTGGCTTAGGTCTTCCTGACCGCTGAACAAAGCTTCGCCTTGCTGGAGAGCGGCTTCTGCTGCGGCCAAACCGTGGACGATGCCGGTGACTTGTGTTGCCAGTATCTTCTTAGCCTCATTCAGCTCCTGCCCCTGAAGGGAGGACAGGCGATCAATTTCTCCCAGCGGCAGGTCGGTGAAGAGCTTTAGCAGTCGCGGCACGTCTGCATCATCAGCATTGCGCCAGAACTGCCAGAAACCGAAGCTGGACAGGCGGGATGGGTTAAGCCACACCGCGCCTTCTGCGGTTTTGCCCATTTTGCTGCCCGAGGCTGTTGTCAACAGTGGTAGTGTGAAGCCGAAGAGCTGGCTGCCAGAACGGCGGCCAAGGTCCACACCATTGACGATGTTGCCCCACTGATCGGAACCTCCGATCTGCAATGTACAGTCAAAGCGTTGATTGAGCTCAACAAAATCAACAGCTTGCAACATCATGTAGCAGAATTCCAGCACCGACAACGGTTGCTGAGCCTCAAGGCGAGAGCGAACACTGTCGAACGTCATCATGCGGTTGACGGTGAAGTGCGTGCCGAAGTCGCGCAGGAACTCGAGGAAGCGGAATTCATCGAGCCACTCAGCATTGTTGACGATTTGGCCCTGCCCTTCAGACAAATCGAAGAGACGTTCTACGGTTGCGCGGATACCTGCGAGATTGTGCTCAATCTGGGCATCATCCAGCAGCGGGCGGCTTTCACTGCGGAAGCTTGGATCACCAACGCGGGTTGTACCACCGCCCACCAACAAGATTGGTTTATGTCCAGTTTTCTGCAGCCAGCGCATGGCCATTAATGGCAGCAGGTGGCCGACATGCAGGCTGTCAGCGGTCGCATCAAACCCGGCGTATGCTGTGATGGGGCCTGCTTGCAGCTTTTCATCCAGTGCTTCCAGATCCGTGCATTGATGCAGGAAGCCGCGATCGATCAGCAGTTGAAGGGCTTCAGATTTGGGACGGAAGCAGCGCGTTGTATCTACCATTGTGTGTTTCATAATGCTCTCCTTCGCCGCGCAGGAGAGCTAAAACACGAAAGCCGCCTACGCGGCGGCTTTTGGTTCTGACCTCAATTTTACATGAGTTTATAGGAACGCGGCCGCCGATATGTCGGGCGCATAATAATAAACCGCAGAAATGATGGTCAGGTTCTTGTTCATGCCCAAGTGTATGACCGCAACGCCCCCGCCCTGTCAAGAAAGTTTTGGCAGTTTGTGCCTCAAACATAAATCAAAAAGCTTATTTTCAGCATATTCGATCCTCTCGAGCAATTTTCCTTAGACAGATTTAGTGTACTGTAACTCATTGAGGTATAACCGGAAAAATCGCCTTAGATATCTACCTACCTTCAATTTAGATTGCCTACAGCTAGTTTTCACAGATGGTCGAGTTATCTGCATTGAAATAGTCTTGAGATGTGAAGAGGAACATACCGTTGAGGCCACATGATCATTGTAAATCTGAAGGGGAGGTTGGGTAACCAGCTGTTCCAATGGGCTGCTGCACGATATCTCGCGGACGCCTCAAAGAGCGAAATTGTTCTGTATTCCGGAGAGCGCGATCGGAAGGCTGGCAGGACACCACCTCTGATGGGATTTCCCCTCCCCACACGTGTGGCACAACCAAAAGACTTCAGGAAGGTTTTCTTTCCATTTGGAAAATTCTCCAAACAACTTCAGCAAGTGTCGCTGCATGTAAGAGCCTTTAAAACCAGACAGATTCTATCATTGGATGAACTGGAAGCTGCAAGAAGATCTCCAAGCAAAAACTATTTTTTAAATGGCTACTTCATGTCTTCTCATATAGCTGATGCCATAAGAAAGACGTTGCAGCAGGATTTGAACCTACTGGACTTTACACCATCTCGATATCCCTATCTTGATATTGTTGATCACCCACGCGCTGTCGCACTTCATATACGCCGAGGTGACTTTGCGACTGGGCCGGCGAGGCAAAGTTATGGACTGTGCAGCGTGGAGTACTATCTCCGCTCGCTGCAAACTCTGGAAGACAAAATAGGCCCTGCGAAGCCTGTTGTGTTCTCTGATGACATCAGCTGGTGTGAAGACGTGTTAGCGCATCTTCCAAATGTTGCCTTCTTCAAAGCTCCAACAGATGGAAGGGATTTCGAGGACATGATGCTTATGTCCCGCTGCGCCCACCAAATTATAGCAAACAGTACCTACAGCTGGTGGGCTGCTTATCTGAACAAAAACCCGGAGAAACAAGTGTTTGCTCCATATCCTTGGCGCGCAACCAAAGAACATCAAAACCAATATTTCCTGCCTGAGAACTGGCAAAGAGTAGCAAAGTACGCTTCATCAGTTTCCCCAACTCCAATGCTCCAGAGTACCTAGGGCAACTCTGGCGCTCCGGGCTGATAAAAACGAGCTAGCCTCTTTTTTGAAACAGCTCGCAAACGTTAAGCTGTACTTTTGAGCAGATTCAGCTTTTTGATGAGGCTGGCTAACTCTTTCATATTATTAAAGATTGCCATTGGGTTTTGTTGCTCAAGGCGGCTGTGTAAATCTGCGTTGCCGTGGGAGGCTCCGGTGAAGCCGAGGGCAGTCATGCCTGCTGCTCGGGCCGCTTGCAAGCCGAGGTGGCTATCTTCAACAACCACGCATTTTTCGGGAGCGACACCCATCTCACTTGCTGCTTTCAAGAACACATCTGGCGCTGGCTTGCCCTTTTCAACCAAATCTGCCGAGAAGTACTTGCTCTCAAACCGATCGTATAGATTTGTTAGTTTGAGCGTATGATCCAAACGATCCATGGAACTGCCGGAGGCGATGCACATTTGCAAATTTGGGAATGAGTTGTCCAACTCATGCAATGCTTCATGGATGCCAGTGATTGGCTTGAGATACTGCTCAAAGGCTGCCTTTAGCGCCTCATCCTGATTTACGAGCGCCTCATGGTGGCGAATGTTGACGCCAATTTCCGCTTCAACCTGGCTGAATACTTCTGCAGATGACACACCGCAGAAGCGGGCAATCATTTCTTCCGTGCTGATCGGGTATCCAGCTTTGGTGAAGCCTTCGGCCTCTACCTGACAGCCAATCCACTCGCTATCAATCAAACAGCCGTCGCAATCCCAAATGAGTAAATCGTAGTTCATAAGCAAATCCAGTTGGTTATATCAGGCGCAGTGTTGTCAGCAAGCATGGCATTTTCATGATACCGCAGGAGCACATTACAACTTATCCTCGCAGACCTAGCACAGTTTCAGCTCGAGCTAGGAGATTTACTCCCAAAAACCTAGTAGTGAGCCTTTGCCAAAGCTCCGGTAGGCTGAGGGGTAAACACGCTGATTTGTGTACGGGGGACGTATGTCAGTTGCTTCTCAGGTGCGAAAGTCTGGTGCTGCGCGACGGCGCAAGCTCAAACCAACATTGATTGTCCGTATCCGCGGCGGCATTGGCAATCAGCTTTTTCAGTATGCTTTCGGGCGGAAAATCGCGCTTGAAACGGGGATGAAACTTCGTTTCGACCACAGTGAGTACGCGCAGTATTTCAACCGCTCCTATTGCCTCAACCTTTTCAAAACGCAGGGTTTATCTGCCACTGAATCTGAAATGTCGGCAGTGCTTTGGCCAGCGCAGGCCTTTGGGCAAACCGTCAAGATATGCCGCAAGTTCTATCCCTTCTATCAGCGCCGCTACATGCGCGAGGACGAGTTGCTGCGAGATGGAGATACTCCCATATTCAAGCAAAGCGCTTATCTGGACGGGTATTGGCAGAAGTGGGAGATTCCATTTTCCATCATGGAGCAGTTGCGAGAAGAGATCACGCTCAAGAAACCAATGGTGCTTGAGCGGCTGAAACTGCTGCAACGGATTAACTCCGGGCCATCTGTAGCCTTGCATGTGCGCTATGGCGATTATAGTCAGGCACACAATCTACAGAATTTTGGGTTGTGCTCCGCTGGTTATTACAAGGGCGCGATGGATTTCCTCTCAGAGCGCATTCCCGGCCTGACCTTCTATGTCTTCTCTGACAGTCCTGAACGAGCGCGTGAGGTGGTTTCGCAGCAAGACAATGTGTTTTTTGCGGATCCGATGCAGGATGGAAAAGACTATGAGGATCTGATGGTTATGTCATCTTGCGATCACATCGTCACCGCCAACAGCACCTTCAGCTGGTGGGCTGCTTTCTTAAACGGGAATGAAGAGAAACACGTGATAGCGCCGCTTAAGTGGTTCAAGAACCCCAATCTGGATGACAGTTTGATCGTTCCGCCGCACTGGCAGCGATTATAGTGCCTGCAATGCCGAAGTCGGTTTAAGCAAGTTCCAAAGCATCAACTTCGTGCAAGATCTGTCCGATTGCGTTTTGAGACAGAGAGAAGTGTTGGTGCGCCCCGCTCTTTTCTCCAATAACCGGCGCGTATCTTAGCCCTCGCACATGTGCGAGCCATGCATAAGCACTCTGGACGTAATCTGCGGGGAAGATCTCAATCAGCTTGCCGCCTGCTTGTGTGAACAGCAGGTTTGTCAGGCCTGCGCCGTGGGTTCCAACGATGATCCTGGCGTTGTTGAAGAGTTCTACCTGCTCTTTGTGGCTTAGTTTGCCGGGAATGACGCTTTGAAAACCCCGTGCCTCCAACTGCTCTTTGAGTGACTTCTCGTTCACTATTCGGCGTGTTTTTGCATCATCCCGCGCGATATAGAGCCTTGTGGCTGGCGTCTTGTGCATATCAAGCTGGTATGCAGCCAGATAATGCGTTGCGACCATAGATGCTGCCTGCTCGCTGGCTGGGACTCTGTATTCGCAGTTCATTGCCGGCGTGCAGTGAAACAACGTTTTGCAATGGATGCGTTCGCTCGCTTTGCACTCTTCCAGGTTGAGGAGAGGCGTCTCCTGAGCCAGATGCTCGTAAAACTCTTTCTGAAACTCTGGGATATTTTCCCGAAGCAGTATTTTCAGCGGGAATGTCAGCGGCCCCAGTTGCTCTAGCAGAAACAGAAGCGGGAAGGCTACATCGCACAAAAAGTGGTAGTAGTGGCGATGACCAGCGGCCATGCCCAGCATGTTGATGGCTGCAGTCTGGATCGTCCTGTCCTTTAACCGCGCAAACCGCATGGTGTTGGGCGCTGCGGCCTCTATCTGGCGATGTTGCGCCTTTAAGACGGTTGCTCCAGTGCTGCCGAGGACCAGTGCATCAACGAGCTTATACATCCTGAGCTGCGTGTGACCGGCGGGGGTGATTGGCAAAGGATAGCGGCTTTGCTCCAATGCGCCATGCTCTTCAAAAAACGCCTGCACCTCTTGCGGCAGTGCACGAGAGCTGCGCTCATCAGCGGTTAGCAGGTGCTCATTTGGCGCAAGCCTTGGATTTGCGTTGTCCGGAAAGAAGTTGTTTCGATCTCCAATGGACGGGAAGGTTCTGGCAAGGGTTGATTGCGCCCGGAACCGAAGTTGCCGACTTGTTGGCAGCCAACTGCGCCATTTAGGTGCCTTACGCATCCCCCACCTCACCCGTTTTATCTGCTAAGCACGAATGAGCGTATACCGGGCAAGACACCTCCAGTATCCGCGTATTCTGATCAATCAATAAGCATGGGAATGGATTGGGTACGCGCAGAAAAAAGCCCGGCGTCTTTTGCAAGAGCCGGGCTGTAAGTTTTTCCAAAAAACGCGTTGTTACGCGAGTTCTGGTTCCACCTTGGTTGGTTCTGGAGCCACCCATTTTAGGATTGGTTTACGCGCTGCCGCTGTTTCATCCAGACGACGGCGCGGAGCCAGGAACGGAGCACCTTCGAAGCGATCTTTTTCGCCTGCTTTTGCACTCATCACCAGATCGCGCATGGTAGCGACGAACAGGTCGAGAGATGCGCGGCTTTCGCTTTCGGTTGGTTCGATCAACATTGCACCACTTACGACCAGTGGGAAGTACATGGTCATTGGATGGTAGCCTTCGTCGATCATCGCTTTTGCGAAATCGAGCGTGGAGACGCCAGTGTCATTCAGGAAGCTGTCGTCAAACAGAACTTCGTGCATGCATGGTTTCACACCGAATGGCAGAGTCATCAGGTCCTGCAAGCCAACGCGGATGTAGTTGGCGTTCAGCACAGCATCTTCAGATGCCTGCTTCAGGCCATCAGAACCATGAGACTGCATGTAGGACAGAGCGCGTACATACATGCCCATCTGACCGAAGAATGCGGTCATACGGCCAAATGGTTGTTCGCCGTCCTTCAACTGATCGTTTGTCTCAACAACTTCCAACTCATCGCCGTTTTTGCGGATGAATGGAAGCGGCGCGTATGGTGCCAGACGATCTGACAGAACAACCGGACCAGAACCTGGGCCACCACCGCCATGCGGCGTGGAGAAGGTTTTGTGCAGGTTGATGTGCATGGCGTCGATGCCAAGATCACCTGGCTTTGCCTTGCCAACAATCGCGTTGAAGTTTGCGCCGTCGCAGTAGAAGTAGCCACCAGCTTCATGGATTGCGTTTGCAATCTCAATCACTTCTGGCTCAAACAGACCACAGGTGTTCGGGTTGGTGAGCATAAGCGCTGCCACCTGACCTGCGTGAGCTTCGATCTTTTCGATCACAGCTTCCACAGCCACCGTGCCGTCTTCACGTGCAGGGATGGACACAACTTTATAGCCAACCAGTGCAGCGGTTGCCGGGTTGGTGCCGTGAGCACTTTCCGGAACCAGAACGATGGAACGTTCTTCGCCTTTGGCTGCAATTGCGTGCTTGATAGACATCATCCCGCACTGCTCACCGTGAGCACCAGCTTTCGGGCTCATGGCCACAGCGTTGGTGCCGGTGAGTTCCATCAGCCAGTCAGCCAGTTCAGAGATCAGCTCGAAAGCGCCCGGAACTGTGGAGATTGGCTGCAGTGGGTGAATATCAGCAAAGCCCGGCAGACGCGCCATCTTTTCGTTGAGGCGCGGGTTATGCTTCATGGTGCAGGAACCCAATGGATACAGGCCTGAATCAATCGCATAGTTGTTGCGAGACATGCGGACGTAGTGGCGCATAGTTTCCGGCTCGGACAGAGCTGGAAGCTCTACCGGCTCAGAACGCATATGGCTGCCGAGGCGCGGAACGAAGTCCATTGGCTCGTCAAGGTCCACACCACAGTTGTCCATGTGGCCGATCTCAAAGATGAGTGGCTCTTCCATGTCCAATGCTTTGTTGCCCGTAAAGGTCTGGTGCGGCATTGGGGGGCCAGCTTCACCAGCGCGTGTTGGACGTCCCTGATGGTTCATAGTCATGCCAGCACCTCCTTCAGAGCCTGCGCGTAGGCTGCACGGTCCTCATCGGTGTTCACTTCTGTGCTTGCAACAACGATCAGGTTGTCGATATCACCGCCGGATTTGTCCAAACGGCAAACAGGAACACCGCCCAGAACGCCCTTTGCAGCAAGAGCTTCAATCACATCATGTGCATTCTTTGGCGTGCGAATTGTGAACTCGTTGAAGTACGCGGAGTTCAGAACTTCAACACCGTCAACCGCAGAAAGGGCATCTGCCAAAGCAACTGCGCTCATGTGGTTGATGCGAGCAAGGCGTGCGAGGCCTTTGCCGCCCAACAAGGTCATGTGGATGGTGAACGCCAAGGAACACAGACCGGAGTTGGTGCAGATGTTGGAGGTCGCTTTGTCACGACGGATATGCTGCTCACGGGTGGAGAGGGTCAACACAAAACCGCGCTTGCCTTCAGCATCCGTTGTTTCACCACAAACACGACCCGGCATGTTGCGGATGTATTTCTGACGGGTCGCAAACAGACCAACGTAAGGGCCACCGAATGTGAGTGGGTTACCGATGGACTGGCCTTCACCAACCACGATGTCCGCACCCTGAGCGCCTGGGCTTTCCAGAAGGCCGAGGGAAACAACTTCAGTGAACACTGCGATCAACAGAGCTTTGTGCTTGTGCGCTTTTTCTGCAATCGGCTTCAGATCGATCAGCTGGCCATAGAAGGACGGAGACTGAACCACCACACAGGAGGTTTCGCAGTCGATCTGCGCCAGAATGTCTTCTGTGCCGGTTGGGTCTGCCGGGAGGGCCGCAACAGATGCACCAGGCAGCTTTGCAGAAACACCTTCAACCACTTCACGGTACTGCGGATGCAAACCACCGGAAAGAACCGCTTTTTTCTTGCGGGTTACACGGTGCGCCATCAACACAGCTTCAGCTGTACCGGTAGATCCATCGTACATGGACGCGTTGGCGACTTCCATTCCGGTCAAGTTTGCCACCTGTGTCTGGAATTCGAAGAGTGCCTGCAGCGTGCCCTGTGTGATTTCTGGCTGATACGGTGTGTAGCTTGTCAGAAATTCAGAACGCTGGATCAGGTGATCAACGGTTGCTGGCACGTGGTGTTTGTACGCCCCTGCCCCAACGAAGAACGGTAGAGATCCAGCACTGACATTCTTGTTCGCCATTGCGCTGAGCTGACGCTCAACTTGCATTTCTGTCTTGCGACGCGGCAAGGTTGTCAGTTCTTCAAGGCGAACGGCCTCTGGGATATCGGCAAACAGCTCATCGATTGAGTCTACGCCGATACGCGCCAGCATGTCGGCGCGGTCGTTGTCTGAAAGCGGAAGATACCGCATGTTCTCTCTCCATCAGATTGTCTGATGCACATTGCAGCAAAAGCGAACAGGGCTTCTGCCATTTCCTGCCATGCGGCTGTCGTGCATGGCAGGTGATGAACGGCTTTTGGCTTATTGCATATTCTTATTCCGAAAACCGGTCGGGCTTTTCGGGAGTACGCTTTGCCTTAAAGCGTTTCTACAAATGCTTTGTAGTCAGCTTCGCTCATCAGGGCTTCAAGCTGTGCAGCATTCCCGAGCTTCATTTTGAAGAACCAGGCAGCGCCTTCTGGGTCTTCATTCACTTTTGCAGGCTCATCAACGAGCAGTTCGTTGCCTTCAACGATCTCACCATCGAGCGGCGCATATACTTCAGATGCAGCTTTCACGGATTCCACGACAGCAACTTCATCGTCCTGATCGACGTTTTTGCCGTTTTCTGGCAGTTCGACGAACACAACATCGCCCAGCTGGCTCTGTGCGAACTCAGTGATACCGACGGTTGCTACGTCTCCCTCAACCTTCAGCCACTCGTGGTCTTTTGTGAAATATGTGCTCATTTAAGCGTTCCCTACACTGTCGTTTGTCGATTGGATTGTGATTGGGGCAGCCCGCTGCCCTCACCGGAATTATTTTGGTTTGCGGTAGTAGCGCTGCGCTACAAACGGCATCTCAGCAACCTTGGCAGGAAGCGCACGGCCACGGACCACAAGCTCCAGTTCTGTGCCAATTTCTGCCAGATTTGACGGGACATAACCCATCGCAACTGGCGCGCCGAGAGTTGGCCCATAACCGCCAGATGTGACGCGGCCAATAATTTCTTCTGTACCCGGGACGCGGATTTCCGCGCCTTCACGTGCTGGTGCACGACCTTCAAGCAGCAAGCCTACACGAAGATTTTCAGTACCTTCTGCCAGCTGCTTCAGCACACGCTCACCACCTGGGAAATCACCTGCTTCTTTACGGCGCTTCTGCATGCAGAAGGTGATGTTGCCTTCAACCGGTGTGGTGTTTTCGTCGATGTCGTGACCATAAAGGCAAAGACCTGCTTCAAGGCGCAGGCTGTCACGAGCACCAAGCCCGATGGATTCAACGCGCTCATCTGCGAGCAGCGCTTTTGCAACTGCTTCAGCAGCACCAGCAGGAATGGAAATCTCATAGCCGTCTTCGCCAGTGTATCCTGAGCGAGAGGCGATAACGGAGATGCCGTCAAATTCCAGAGGACGCGCTTCCATGAAGCCCATTTCTGCAGCTTCTGGTGCATGCAGTGCCATCACTTCAGCAGCTTTTGGACCTTGGATTGCGATCAATGCGCGATCTTCAACGATCTCAAGCTTTACGTTGTCTGGAAGAGCTGCTGCGATGATTTTATAATCGTTGTCTTTACATGCAGCATTTACGACGAGCATGAGGCGACCATCATCCTCGCTCGCCAGCGGACGAGAGACCATGAGGTCATCAATGATGCAGCCATTGTCGTTTAGCAGAACAGTGTAACGCTGTTTGCCCGGCTTCAGTTCCTTCATGTTGGAAGGAACGAGCGTTTCCAGAGCAGCCGCAGTGGTTGCGTGGTCTGGACCTACAAGCCAAGCCTGCCCCATGTGAGACACATCGAAGAGGCCTGCGCTTTCACGTGTAAAGAGGTGTTCTTTCATCACGCCGAGCGGGAACTGCACTGGCATATCATAACCAGCGAACGGCACCATTTTAGCGCCAAGCTCTACATGAAGATCGAAAAGCGGTGTTTTTAGCAGGTCTGCAGCTTCAGCCATATGGTCCCCTCAGACAGTGGCGTACACATCGAAAACCATTCCAAATTCGCGGAATGATCGAGTACGCCCCCTCTGTCTCGAGAACCTGAGAGATTTCCCGCGCTGGTAGCTACAAATACCAAAGCGGTTACTCCTTCGGTGAGAGCCTTAACATGCGATCCATCAGGATTGCGTGCTTGGCACTGCTTTCCAGAGTGTTGCTTACTGTGCGGTCCTTTTGCCTGAGAGTTTCCGGGGCGGTTGCTCCTTCGGCGATAACCCAATGGGTGGCTTATTCTCTCCCGCACAGCTCTATCACTCGCCAGCCCTCCTCAGACCCGGCGAATGTATTCCCCCTGAATGACTGCAACGTGTCATTCAAGAAGGCTGGCGCGACACTTTGACGCCAAGCTGTAATCACTTACTAACCTATTTTTCAGTTTTCGTCGAATCCAAATACAACATTTTGTCGCGGTTCATTCGGAAGAATAATATTTTCTTCCACAAATGCCCATGTTGCAGACGGTGATCCGGCCCCTAAAGTGACAGGAACGCTGAAGAGTTTGGAGTAGATTGTTTTTTCTCCGCCATCCACATCTTGTGTGACTGCTACACGCACAGGAAGCAATATTTCGCCGCCTTTCCAGGTTGGACCGGGCGTAATGTTACCTGCGATGCCCAATTTCATCGCGGAATTCTGACCGGACTTTTTACAAGTACGCGCCCAATCCGTGATGATGGCCTGATAGCTCAGATTCTCAGGCGTCTTTTCTTTTCCGCGCGGGTACACTGTCAGGATGGTTGTTCCTGAAAGCTCCTGCAAAGCGGGGCATAAGGCTGGTGCCTGGAGAACGGACAGATCAAAGGTCTTTTCAGTTGCAGGCGGGTTTGCAGAGGATGCTTCCAGCTCGTTGTCTGATGACATAAAGCTGCCGCAACCTGCCAGTGAAGCACCAAGTGCTACCAGAAGAATTGCCCGTCCTGTGTTTTTGAGCAGTGATTTTGCCAATAAATTGCCCACCATTCGAATCCCAAATTTACCTGCAGTTTTTGTTTCTATATCAGCCACAAACGCAAATGGCGAGATACATCAGGCACCTGAAACACAGTAGAGGAAGCTGACAGGCTGAATATTGGAGAAAATCAGCGCTTGATGCCCGATTAAAAACTCTTTTTCTTGACAGAGGCAGTCAACATCCTTCAATTGCTCAAAGTCAAAACTCAGGAATACGTCATGCAGGTTACGCCGACCACAAAGGCACCGGTCAAAATTCTTCTTTGCGCTCCACGTGGCTTTTGTGCCGGTGTTGACCGCGCGATCCAGATCGTCGACCTCGCTCTCGAGAAATACGGTGCGCCTGTTTATGTGCGCCACGAGATCGTTCACAATAAGTATGTGGTTGAATCTCTGCGCAACAAAGGTGCTGTTTTTGTTGAGGAATTAGATGAGATTCCGGTAGACGATCGTCCTGTTATTTTCTCAGCGCACGGTGTACCGAAATCTGTGCCTGAGGCTGCACGACTGCGTAATCTGTTCTTTCTTGATGCAACCTGTCCGTTGGTTTCCAAGGTGCATAAAGAGGCTATTTTGCACGACAGACGCGAGCGCGAAATTCTGCTGATCGGTCATAAAGGCCATCCGGAAGTTGTTGGCACCATGGGTCAGCTGCCGCGTGGACGCGTCTCTCTTATTGAGACAGCAGAGGATGCCCGCCAGTTTAAACCGAAGACCGACCGGCAATTGGCGTGGATTTCTCAGACGACTCTTTCTGTTGATGACACAGAAGAGATTGTCAAAATTCTTGAAGAACGCTTCCCAACCATTGCGAAGCCGCACAAGGATGACATCTGCTATGCAACAACCAATCGCCAGCATGCTGTGAAGGAAATTGCACCGAAGTGCGATGCCATGATTGTTGTTGGAGCGCCAAACTCATCCAACTCTAAGCGCTTGCGCGAAGTTGGTGAGAGAGCAGGTTGTGACAAGGCTTTCCTCATTCAGCGAGCCTCCGAGATCTTCTGGGATGATTTTGAAGGTGCGAAAACAATCGGTATCACCGCCGGTGCGTCTGCCCCTGAAATCCTTGTTGAAGAAATTGTTGAATCCTTCCGTGAGCATTATGATGTGACACTGGAAACCGTTACAACTGCTGAAGAAGACATTTCATTCAATCTACCGAAAGAGTTACGGACCGCTGCCGCGCCTAGCGGAACAAGTCCGGCTGAATAGTTATGGCTGTATATACCGATGTTTCCGATGAAGAGCTGGGCGCTTTCATCGACCGTTTCAACATTGGCAATTTGCTCTCTTACAAGGGCATTGCTGAAGGTGTCGAGAACTCCAACTATCTGGTTCATACGGAGACGGGCTATTACATCCTTACGCTCTACGAAAAACGCGTTAATCCTGATGATTTGCCGTTTTTCCTGGGACTGATGCAGCATCTTGCCAATAATGGCCTGAACTGCCCTACTCCGCTTATTGACCGTGATGGTCAGATGCTTGGCGAGCTTGCGGGACGTCCTGCGGCCATGGTTACATTCCTTGATGGTATGTGGGTGCGTAAGCCTCAGCTGGTGCATTGCGCAGAGCTGGGTAAAGGCATGGCGCGGATGCATCTGGCAGGCGCTGACTTTGAGATCAAACGACCAAACTCTCTGAGTGTTGATGGTTGGGCTCCTTTACTAGATGCCAGCCGTGAGCGCGCGCATGAAGTGAAGGTTGGCCTTGCAGAAGAGCTGACTGCGGAACTGGATGAGCTACAGGCACTGTGGCCGAAAGAACTGCCAAACGGTGTTATTCATGCTGACCTATTCTCGGACAATGTGTTTTATCTGGGCAAAGAACTTTCCGGTCTGATCGACTTCTACTTTGCTTGTAATGATGCCTTTGCCTATGACGTGGCAATCTGCATTAATGCCTGGTGCTTTGAGCCGGATGGCATGTTCAACGTCACGAAAGCACGGGCATTGCTGGAAGGTTATCGCAGTGTGCGCCCGTTCAGCGAACTTGAATTCGACAACCTGCCTTTGCTGTGTCGTGGTGCAGCGCTGCGCTTCCTGCTGACGCGTCTTTACGACTGGTTGTCAGTGCCGGAAGGTGCGCTTGTTGTTCCTAAAGATCCACTTGAATACCTGCATAAACTCAGGTTCCATCGTGGCGTATCCAATGCGAGTGCATACGGGCTGGATAAATGACCGATACCAAACGTGTTGAGACGTGGACTGATGGAGCTTGCTCCGGCAACCCGGGACCTGGTGGCTGGGGCGTGCTGCTGCGCTTTGGCGAGCATGAAAAAGAATTGTGCGGCGGCGAGCCTGATACGACCAACAACCGCATGGAGTTGATGGCGGCCATTCAGGCTCTTGATTCCCTGAAGCGTTCTTGCGCCGTCGATCTTTATACAGACAGCTCATATGTGAAAAACGGCATCACTCAGTGGATGCATAACTGGAAGCGTAAAGGTTGGCGGACTGCGTCCAACTCACCCGTTAAAAACGCTGATTTATGGCAACTGCTGGATACAGCGGCACAACGCCATGATGTTGCGTGGCATTGGATCAAAGGTCATGCCGGGCACGAAGAAAACGAGCGTGCTGATGAACTTGCGCGTAAGGGTATGAAACCCTTTCAAAAATCCAAGTAAGTCGGGAAGGCAAGGTCAGGTTTATGGAAAACCAGCTTCCCCACTCTCGGCCGGATGAGGCGAAAAAGAAATCGCGCAAGGCCAAGCGCGTGCTTATTCTTGCCAATCCAACAGCAACGTCTTTCCGTTTTCAGAGCATCACTGAGATCGTGAAGTGCCTTGAGGACGCTGGGATGAAGGTGGAGTTGAAACTCACCAGTCGTGCCAGCGAAATCGCTGAGACCTGCACGGACCCTGATCTGAATACGGATATTCTGGCTGTTGCTGGTGGGGACGCCTCTGTCAGCGAGGCTGCATCTGCCATGCTGGGGCGTGGAATGAAGCCACATCTGGCAATTATTCCATTTGGCACTGCAAATGTACTTGCTCATGAACTGAGTGTACCGAATACCCCGCGTGAGATTGCTAAAACCATCATCGCAGGCAAGACGACGAAACTGCACAATGGCTTTGCCAACGGGCGCCCGTTTTTTCTTTCCACTTCAACCGGCTTTGATGCAGAAGTGGTGCATGTTGTACCCCTGCGCCTGAAGCGCCGTTACGGTCGGTTTGCTTATCTCTTCATTGCCGCCCAGCTGGCCTTTTCGCGCCGTAAAGGCAGCTTTAAAGTCCGTGCAGACGATGAAGAACTGCAATGTGCCATGGTGTTGATCACTAATGGTCGCTATTACGCTGGTAAGCACCTCGTGGTGCCGGATGCTTCCATTTTAGAGAAGAAGCTGCACCTACTGGTCTTCAAAGAAGACGGAGTGTGGGCACTCTTCAAATACGCATGCCGCTTACTTACTGGCAGCGTCGCCAAATCCCGTAATGTTGAGTTCCGAACCATCAAATCAGCCCGCATAGATGCTTATCGTGCGGCAGCTGTTCAAATCGACGGTGAACCATTTGGCGGCACACCGCTTGAGGTTTCTGTTGGCGACTGTGAATTGACGATTATTTCTGGAAAATAGAACAGTCCTTCCCTTTCACAATCCACTTGATGGTTACAGCCTCAAATTTACGTAGTGCTTCCCGCAGGTTACAGGCAACCTGTACGCTCAACATATTTAGAGCTGTAACTTTCTTAATTTCTCTCATGATATGAATAACTTAGATCGAGGTGATAGGCCGCCTGCGCGTTAATATCTGCGCAATATATAGTTGATAATGCGTACATCAGTTTCCAAACTAATGATTCTAGTTATCGTATATTGATGTAAAGGCCGGTGGTCACATGATACCTCGTCCGAAACTTTTAGAGATAGAGAACCGAGACTTCAAACGGCATGCCTGTCATTGGCCTGTGGTTCTGCTTACGGATAATTTCAACCGATCCTGCGTGATTGAGGATATCAGCAACGGAGGTTGCCGGTTGTTGATCAATACCGGGAAGCTCGTTTCCGGAGACACGGTGAAAATTCAGGTACCAACCCGCAAGCTTTCTTTCAGCGGCAAGGTCGTCTGGCTGCATTGCGAAGAAGCAGGCATCAAGTTCACTTCTAAGCCTGCCAAACTCTGACAAGTGACAGGCATTGCCGCGAGTCACTTCGGCTTTGGATAGGGTATTGGGCCGCTAAAACCAACGGCAGCCCGCCAAGTGCGGATGCTATGGCTTTTGTGCTTCACCGCTGCTTTCAGGTAACTCTTGTTCCTGCCGATGCCCATCGGATAGCGCTTATTTTGCTGCGCCTCATAGGCTGCACTTTGGCTGCTACAAACCTGTTTGCGCATATTTTCAGGCTGACGATGCAGATCGTTTGCAATTTCTTTTAGTTGCTGACCATTGGGGGCTAGTTCACCAGCCATTGCCTCAGTCAGGAGTTTGGCTGCTCTTTCGCTACGTTCCCGCCCCGTCGTCGCGCCAAGAATGATTGCCATAAAGCGCTGCCCGCCACGATCTGTAAGTGCAACGATATTGCGGCCAGATGAACAGACAAAGCCTGTCTTCATACCGACAGTACCCGGCAGTCGGGTCAGCAACTCATTGTAAGATTTGATTTCTACGCCATTAATGAGCACTTTTGATGTGGCGAACACGTCACGATACTGCGGGAACCGCAGATAGACTTCACTCGCCAGAATGGCCAGATCACGTGCGGATGTTTGCTGAGCGGATTCGAACAAGCCGTTGGCATTCACAAAGTGGCTTGCGGTCATCCCAAGACGTTGCGCGGTGGCATTCATACGCTGAGCGAATGCATCTTCACTCCCTGCGACACTCTCTGCCAGCGCAACTGCGACATCATTGGCTGATCCAACAAGCACCGCATAAAGCGCATCCTGCAGTGTCATGACGCTTCCGACCTTCAAGCCGGACTTCAAAGAATCTTGTTTCATCGCCCAAGGAGACATCACCACCGACGTTTCAAGGTCAACTTCTCTGTTGGCAATAGCCTCAAAGGTTACGAGTGCGGTCATCAACTTGGTTGTTGAAGCGGGATACCAAGGATTACCTGCATCCTCAGCGTAGAGGACCTTTTGCGTATCAAGGTTCAAAACCAGCGATGGTGTGGCGCTTGCCGGTGTTAGGGTACTGAATGTAACCAGAATCAAACCCAAAGCGACGTGTAGTTGTCGACACGCATTACCAAAACAAAACATGCAGCTAATAATCTCAGATAGGGAAAAGAGAGCCCGAACAGATGCTCTTAGA
This sequence comes from Pseudovibrio sp. Ad26, assembly GCF_001623285.1. Taxonomy (NCBI): domain Bacteria; kingdom Pseudomonadati; phylum Pseudomonadota; class Alphaproteobacteria; order Hyphomicrobiales; family Stappiaceae; genus Pseudovibrio; species Pseudovibrio sp. Ad26. The sequence goes on along the minus strand of NZ_LMCE01000047.1, from coordinate 231,492 downwards.
AAATTGCCTCGAGTATGTCATCGCCAGAGTTATTCAGAGGAAACTTGGCGGAGATAGATCAATTTTTCTCCAGCACCGCTGCGAAGGCCACATGGTTACAATTTTCCATTGCAACCATGTGGCCTTTCTAACTTACCTGCTCATATCAGCTTTGGTTGTTGCGGCCCTGCTGGGCGAACTGCTCTTTGAGCATGCGGCCTGCTTCAGCAGCACGCATTGGTTGACCGAAGTGGAAACCCTGCACGTATTCACAGCCAAGCTGGAACAGCTCCAGCGCATCTGACTCAGTCTCTGCACCTTCCGCAACCACTTCCATACCAAGGTCATGCCCCAGCGCTACGATGGTACGCAAGATGACCGGACGAGCGCTTTGGCCGTTAGGACGGACGAAGGACTGATCGATCTTGATGGTGTCGAACTGGAAGCGCTGCAGGTAGCTCAAGGATGAGTAACCTGTACCGAAGTCATCCAGAGACAGGCCAGCGCCCAGACCTTTCAGACGCTCAAGAACCTGCACGGAAAATTCCGGGTTCTGCATGACCAGAGATTCAGTCAGCTCCAGTTTCAAAGAGCCCGGTGTCAGCGCTGTGCGTGCCAGAACTGCTTTCACATCGTTAATAAGGTCAGGCTTCAACAGCTGGCGAGAAGAGATGTTGACGGAGACAAACAACGGTAGCGCGTGTTTGAACTCACGCTGCCACTGCGCCAACTGACGAGCACCTTTTTCCATCACACGCAGGCCAAGCTCATTGATCAGACCGCTTTGTTCAGCAACCGGAATGAACTCAGATGGTGGGATCAGGCCACGGCTTGGATGTTCCCAGCGCGCCAGTGCTTCGAAGCCTGCTGTCGTCTTGTCAGACAGACGTACGATTGGCTGGAAGAAAACCTTGATCTCGTCTTTTTCAAGAGCTGAGCGCAGATCGTTGTCCAGCGCTAGCGTGTTGCTGGCAACTGGCTTCAACGTTGGGCGGAAGATCTCGATGCGGTCACCACCGAGGCGCTTGGCGTGGTTGAGTGCAATCTCCGCGTCGCGCATCAGGTCAGTAGCCTTTTCAGGACCACCATCAAAGATGGAAGCGCCGATGGATGCTGTCAGGAACACTTCCTGATCACCGAAGGTGACTGGTGTGCGCAGAGACTTGCGCAGCTCATCAGCAAAGGACGCGATGCGTGTTGCGTCCTGCTCAGAGATCATCAGAACTGCAAAGGTATCTGCAGAAATGCGAGACAGGGAGTCCTGCGGTTTGATCAGACGAGAGAGGCGGCGTGCAGCGGTGAGCAGCATGGAATCGCCAGCCGTCTGACCGATGCTGTCGTTGACCTGCTTAAAGCGGTCGAGATCAATCAGAATGACAGTCGGGTTGCCATTGCCTTCTGCTCTGGAGCGAGCGAGCGCAGCAACGAGGCGGTCCATAAACAGTTCACGGTTTGGCAGGCCGGTCAGGTTGTCGTGCACGGCATCATGCATCAGGCGCTCTTCAGCGGTTTTCTGAGAGGTGATGTCCAGCAACGTACCAACGCAGCGGATCACTTCACCATCAGAGCCGAGCACTGGACGGGCACGCATTTTGAACCAGCGATAATGACCATCTTCGCCACGGAGGCGGAACGCCTGATTAACGCGGCCACGGCGGTGGTCAATCACAGCGTCCAATGTTCCACGGAACAGGTCGCGATCTTGCGGGTGCAGAATTTCGAGCCAGAGGCGGGCTGGCCCATCCAGAAGACCTGGCTTGATGCCCAGAGCTTCTTCCAGGCCACCGCTGGTGTGGATTTTGTCGCGGTCGACGTCCCAGTCCCAGATGATGTCGCCGGAGCCTGTCAGCGCCAGAGCCCGGCGTTCGACATCACTCATCACACTGTGGGAGAGACCAGACCCTGCAAAGGCATGCTGCATGACGGTAAAACCGAGCAGCAGAACGAAGAGAACAAGACCGCCTGCCAGCGCTGGCTGCACCAGATCACTTTGCAACATGCCTGTCGTTGCCATCCACGCAGCGAACAGCCATGCGAGGAACAGGAACCATGTCGGCAGCAGCATAATCGCGCGTTCGAACCCACGAACGGTGAGCATCAGGATGACGCCGAAGCCAGCGATTGCCACACCACCCATCAGGATACGGGAGATACCAGCTGCAATGGTTGGATCCCAAAGCGCCAAGCCAAACAAGCTGAGCACAGTGATGAACAAGCCGATTGCAAGGTGCGTATAATGGATGTGCCAGCGGCTGAGGCCGAGATAGGCGTAAAGGAAGACCACAAGCGCGGCTGTGAGACTGATTTCCGCTACCGCTCGATAGAGCTGATCATCCCCCAGCGTTCGCCCGAAGACGAGATTCCAAAAGCCGAAGTCGATACATAAATAAACAAGAACAGCCCACGCCAGAGCTGCAGTTGCCGGGAAGAGAACAGTTCCCTTCACCACAAACAAGATAGTGAGGAACAGCGCCAAGAGGCCCGCAATGCCAAGCACGATGCCGCGGTAAAGCGTGTAAGCGTTGATGTTGTCTTTGTAAGCTTCTGGCTTCCAGAGGCGGAGTTCCGGTAGGCTTGGGGTGTTGACCTCCGCGATGAAGGTCACATTCGCACCCGGATCCAGCGTGATGCGGTAAATATCCGCTTCTGTGCTGCGCTCGCGAATTGGTGGGATGCCCTGACTAGGTGTCAATGACACGATGCGGCGCTGACCAAGGTCCGGCACCAATACACCGCCGCCAGTCATCTTGTAGTAAGGTGCAACAAGCAGGCGGTCGATCTGTTCCTCCCCCGGATTGGAGAGCGCGAACACGGCCCAAGAGCTGGCAGTATCGTCAATGGAACGCACTTCGATGCGTCTGACGATGCCATCCGAGTCTGGAGCGGTGGAAACCTGAATGCTTTTGCTGGTGTTGGGATAGATATCGACAGAGCTGGTCAGATCGAGCGCATCAACGTCCTTGGGGACGACAATCGCCTCCAAAGCCAAGGCTTGTGACGCAACCACAATGAGCAGGAGAGCGCTTAACAGAACAGCCTGAATAACGTTCTGCATGCGCTGACAATAAGTCCCTGACACCGGCTTCTCCACGATAACGAAAAATTAACTGAATTCCTTGCCAAGATCATTACATCGTCAAGGCGCCAGTTTCATGGTTCAAGCATGTGTTACAGGCAATTTATCCCCATCTGCCTCTGATTGTGGCAGGACTTTGGCTGGTATAGGCGCAGAATCCCGGATTTTGCCAAACAAAATATGGTCTTGCCACATTCCGTTTATGAATAAATACGAGGGTGCAAAGCCCAGTTCAGAGAATCCAACCTTCATTAAGAGCGCTCTGGAGACTTCATTTGATGGCAGGCAGGCTGCTTCGATGCGGTGCAGGTGCAAATCATTGAAGCAGAAACAACAGACACGCTGAACGGCCTCTTTCATAAATCCATTGCCCGCAAAGGATGCTCCCATCCAATACCCAAGTGAGGTTGCCTGTGCAACACCGCGACGGACATTGGAAAGGTTCAAACCACCCATCAACTCGTCGGTATCCCGGTTGAACAGAAAAAACGGGTAGTGAGAGCCTTCGCGGATATTGCGATTGTACCGCCGGATGCGTTTTCGGAAGGCAGCTTTTGTCAGATCATCTGCTGGCCACGTGGGTTCCCATGGCTGCAGGAAGGCTCTGCTCTGAGCTCGCAGATCAGACCACTGCGCAAAATCCGCCATGGATGGCGCACGCAAGTACAGGCGGCCTGTGGTTAATGTTGCAAGAGATTGGGGAGATGTGCTTGTTTTGAAAAATGACACAGCTTCTCTCCCCTCTTAATCAGAGCTCCATTATGCAAAAAGCATTACCTGAATTGCAACAGGCTTATGCTTTGATCCCTGCCAAACGCTCTTTTAATTCAGCATAGTTAAGCATAGGTGCCTTTGGCCCAACCTTCACATATGTGGGGTTGTCAGAGGCAAATAGTTTTTCTGCCAGCATCTGTACACGGTCAGAGGATACAGCATTGAGGCGGCGTTCCAACTCTTCCAGTGCTACTGGATGACCGTAGATCATCACCTGACGAGCGATCTGGCCTGCGCGCGCTGCCGGGCTTTCCAATGCCATCAGCAAACCGGATCGCAGCTGGGCTTTTGCACGGGACACTTCTTTTTCGGTCACGCCCTTAGCAATTTCTTTCAGCTGTTCCACAAGCACTTCTGTCAGTTCAGCGGCATCTTCTGGTCCAGTCGCCGCATGAACGCCAAAGAAGCCGGTATCCGCGAATGCCCAATGGAAGGCATAGACAGAATAGCATAGACCGCGCTTCTCGCGCACTTCCTGGAAGAGACGCGATGACATGCCGCCGCCGAGGATCGAGGCAAGCACCTGCACAGCATAGTAGTCTTCATGCTCGTATGGCAGGCCTTCAAAACCAAGGATGACCTGCAATTCTTGCAGTTCCCGCTCAATGGAGCCCTCACCGCCGACATACTTTGCCACATAGTCTTCATCCGGCGCTGCATTCGACAGCTTTGAGAAGCTGGCTTCAGCCAGTTCTACGAGCGCTTCATGATCGACGGCACCAGCAGCAGCAAGCACCATATCGGATGCTGTGTACTTGCGCGCGACATACTGACGGATGGCATCCGCAGAAAAGCCGGTGACGGTTTCAGGCGTACCAAGAATTGGGCGACCGAGTGGCTGATCCGGCCATGCGGTTTCCAGAAGCACATCAAATACCTGGTCATCAGGCATGTCTTGTGCTGCGCCAATTTCTTGAAGGATTACGTGCTTTTCGCGAGCAAGCTCTTCAGGGTCAATGATGGAATCCTGAAGGATGTCGGAGAGAATATCCAACCCCAAAGGCGCATCATCTGCCAAGGTGCGCACATAGTAATTTGTATGCTCAACACTTGTGGAGGCATTCATCTCGCCGCCAACGGCTTCGATTTCCTCTGCAATTTCGCGGGCATTGCGCTTGCTGGTGCCCTTGAATGCCATGTGCTCCAGAAGGTGGGTGATGCCGTTTTCATGCTCGCCTTCAGAGCGAGAACCAGCTTTCACCCATACCCCAAGAGCTGTTGTCTTGAGGTATTCCATTTGATCAGTAACTACAGTCAGGCCATTTTCTAGTTTTGTTAGTTTGACCGCCATTAAACGCCTGCTTTCACGGCACGTGCATTGCCTTCAACGAATTTTGCAATTTCCTGCGCATCTGCTGGAAGAACGGAAAATTTCTCTTCGCGTTCCATCAAGTCAGCAAGATGAGCTGGCAGGTCAGGATGAATACCTGATGCACTTTCTACTGCCGCTGGGAATTTTGCCGGATGTGCTGTGGACAGCACGATCATCGGGGTAACACCATCATTGTGCTCTTTGGAGACATAGATCGCGACCGCGGTATGCGGGTCAAGCAGATAACCACTCTCCTTAAGCGTTTCAGTGATGGTCTGAGCTGTCTCTTCTTCGCTTGCACGACCTGCAGAGAACTTCTCTTTGATAAAACCTAGGGCTTTTTCTGAGAGAGTGAAGGCACCGGACTGCTTGAGGCTGTCCATCTGAGCTTTAACAGTTGCACTGTCTTCGCCGTTTGCAGCAAACAGCAAACGCTCGAAGTTGGACGACACCTGAATATCCATGGACGGTGCGGTGGTCGCCACAACGCCGCGCATTTCATAGCGGCCTGTGTCCAGAGTACGCGCCAGAATATCGTTGGTGTTGGTTGCGATCACCAGTTTCTCAATTGGCAGACCCATCTGAGCTGCCACGTAACCTGCAAACACATCGCCAAAGTTGCCAGTCGGTACTGTGAAGGACACTTTGCGATGTGGAGCACCCAGAGACACTGCGGAGGTGAAGTAATACACCACCTGAGCAACAATGCGTGCCCAGTTGATGGAGTTTACACCCGACAGGCCTACGCGCTCGCGGAAGGAGAAATCGTTGAAGAGGTCTTTCAGGATGCCCTGACAATCATCAAAGTTGCCTTTGACAGCTAGGGCATGAATGTTGTCTTCCTTGGAGGTGGTCATCTGGCGCTGTTGAACAGGAGAGACACGCCCTTCAGGGAACAGAATGAAGACGTCTGTGCGCTCACGACCACGGAATGCTTCAATTGCAGCACCGCCCGTGTCGCCTGAAGTGGCGCCAACGATGGTTGCACGTGCACCTTTTTGAGTCAGCACATAATCCATCAAGCGACCGAGTAGCTGCATTGCAACATCTTTGAATGCAAGGGTCGGGCCGTGGAAGAGTTCCAGTACGTAGGTGTTGGGAGCAGTTTGGATGAGCGGCGTGACAGCCTTATGCGAGAAGCTGGCATAGGCTTCGTCGATCATTTTTTTCAAGTCGTCATGCGGAATGGAGTCGCCAACGAATGGGGCGATGACCTTGAGAGCGACTTCGCTGTAAGGCTTTCCAGCAAATCCTGAAATTTCCTCAGTAGATAATTGCGGGAACTCTTTTGGTAGATACAAACCGCCGTCGCGTGCCAACCCCGTGAGCAGCACCTCAGAAAAGTTGAGTTCTGGTGCATCGCCGCGCGTACTTACATATCTCACCGTTACATCCCTTCTCGCTCAACCTGAATCAGGGCATTTTAGTGCCATACCCCATTGGTATTTCTCAGGTTTTTAGCTGGAATCTGAAATTAGATTCCCAAAACTGTCGCATTTGCGTTTCAAGTGCGCACAGGGAAATAGCAGAAATTGTAGGAAGTTGCACGGCGAAATCTCGTTTAGGCACGTAAGATCATGCGTGACCAATGTCGCTGGACAACATCCCAGGATCAATACCAAGAATATCAAGCGCGTTGTGCCACTTCTGATCGCCCTCTCCCTCAAAGATCAATGAGGGATCTGTTTGACACGTCAGCCAACCATTTGCCTGTAATTCCGTTTCAAGCTGTCCTGGCGCCCAGCCAGCATAACCCAATGCCAACAAAGATTTCTTAGGGCCTTTGCCTGCTGCGATGGCGCGCAAAACTTCGACCGTAGCAGTTAGAACAACGCCGTCCTCAATCTTGAGGCTCGTCTCCTCCAGAAAATAGTCGTCTGAATGAAGGACAAAACCGCGACCAGCATCAACTGGCCCACCGCGATAGACTTTGCGTTCAGAAATATCGATTGCCAATGGATCTTCATTTTCGTCTTCGACGATATTCAGTTGACCCAAAAGTTGCCCAAATGTGATGTTAGGGGCCGGCTGATTGAGCACAATCCCCATCGCTCCCTCTTCGGAGTGAGCACACACGTAGATGACGGAATGGGCAAAACGGCCATCCTCCATAGTGGGCATGGCAATGAGATATTGTCCGTCAATGTAACCCGGTTTTTCACCAGACATGTTGGGGGCGCTCTCCTCATGCTTCAAACGGATTGCCTCAGTTCAGTGTAGAGGCAATTATATTATAGGTACTCACGGATTTTTCCGGTGATCAATGATCAGTGGAAAAAAGGTGAGATTGTTCACGGATCATTGATTGTCTGAGAGGCAATCTTAATGGGAATTTGAAAAGGGACCGTTTAAATAGACTCTATGATTTCTAGATTCTTCAAATCGACCCTCATCGCTGCTGCGGTGCTCTCCGCCTCTGTTTCAAGCGCCTTGTCATCAAGTGTGTCTGAATGGGTTATTGTTCAAGGCGGTGCAGTTCGCCTTTTACGTGCGAGCGAGCCTAACACCGATGGCCTCTATCGCGGCGGGATTGAATTTCGCCTTGAAGAAGGCTGGCACACATACTGGAGATATCCAGGTGAAGCCGGTATTCCGACAGAAGCCAGCTTTGTTAATTCAGTCAATATAGCTAGCGCGGAGCTGATGTTCCCTGCGCCGAAGGCTTACTCTGACGGATTTTCCACATCTCTGATCTATTCAGACAAGGTGGTGCTGCCTTTGCTAATTAAGCGCATGGATGACGGACGCCCGGCCATTTTGAATGCAAATCTGACCTTTGGCATCTGCAAAGACATTTGTATCCCAGGACAGGCCGAGGTCTCTCTCGTCTTTCCTGCGGCCACGATGAAAGATGATGTTGCCGACAAACTGGTCAATGATGCCTTTGCGCAGGTTCCAATTACGCAGGGCGACATGCCGAGCTTGTTTCCAGAGATAAAAATCACCGGAGAAGGCAAGGACCGCACTGTAAACATCAGCGCGAAAGTCTCCTCCAAGGACAAATCGCCGGAGCTCTTCATTGAAGGCCCTGCAGGTTCTTATCATGGAGTGCCCAAGCTGGCCTCTGTGAAAAAAGGTAGGGCACACTGGACTATGTCCTATATTGGACTGCCAGAAGATGTGAGCGACATTGAGCTCCGCCTTACACTGGTGACCAAGGATGGTGCTTTTGAGGAAACGCAAAGTGTTTCAGTTCCTCAGGCCAGCGCTTCGAAATAAGCTTGTTTACGGGCTTTAGTTGTATTTGCGAAATAGATAGCTCGCGGCTACAACTGAAGCCCGTTTCTTTTTAGATGCAGACCTCTGATTGAGATGTCTGTTATGTTGTGATCAGCAAAAGCAAATTGGGGGAACTTTCCATGGTCATTCAAGTAGGCGAAAAGCTGCCAAGCGTTACATTCAAAACCATGAGTGCAGACGGGCCAGTGGATGCGACCAGTGAAGAGCTATTTGCCGGCAAAACCGTAGTTCTGTTCGCAGTTCCTGGCGCTTTCACGCCAACCTGCCACCTGAACCACCTGCCGGGTTTCATCGACAATGCAGAAGCTATCAAAGCAAAAGGCGTTGAAACAATTGCTGTTGTTTCCGTGAACGACGCGTTTGTCATGGGGGCCTGGGCACGTGACACGCGCGCTGATGACAAGATCCTCTTCCTCGCTGATGGCAGCGCTGATTTCACCAAGGCAGTTGGCCTTGAGCTTGACGCAAGCGCCTTTGGAATGGGCATCCGCTCCAAGCGCTATTCCATGATCGTGAAAGATGGTGTGCTGGCTTCTCTGAATATTGAAGAAGCTCCGGGAGAAGCAACGATCTCCTCTGCTGAGAACATTCTTTCTCAGCTATAAGGCAAGTTGCCCAAGAACGTTTAAGGGGTGCCATGCCCCCCTTTTTTGCGGTCTATCGCTGAAATTTATTTCGCTTGCGCCGTGCCGCGTCAGATATCATGCGGAAGCGATCAGCCTTCCGTTTTTCCTCTTCCGCATCAAAATCATCGTCGTCTTCATCATCGTCATCTTCATTCTCAGAAGAGACCTTGCCCCGATCCAGCCATGCTTTGATCAGGAAGGCAAAGTAGACGCCGACCAGAGTGAGTGCCAGACCTGCCCATGTGAAGGCATATTGCAGGTGATTGTTAGAGAACGTCATACGGGTCTCACCTGCCTGAGGCAGATCACCAGCAACGCTTACTGTCTCCTGAAGGTCAATCGTGTAGGGCGCGGTCTGGTCCGGCAGCAATCCCATAGCTTCAGCCATAGCCTTCGGTTCGCGCACATACCACACATTGGTTCTCTGGTTTGGTTCTGCGGAGAACATGCTCGCCACTTCGGCTCTACGGGCAAGGCCGGTTATGGTTATTTGGCCACGCGGCGGAGCTGAACCCAAACGCGTGCTAAACTCTTTGCGATCAATTGAAACAAAGCCACGGTTGACCAAAACGTTCCAGCCGTCATTCGTGATGAAGGGTGCGTAGACAAAATACCCCTGCCCGCCCAGTGGGCCCTTCGGCTTGGTCAGGGTATCAAAGTAGTACAGCTCTCCGATAATAAACTGGCCAGACAGTTCAACAGGCATATAGTCGATTTCGTCGCTCGACATGTCTTCCCAGGTTGCCGGGCCGGGCGCAGCAACAGCTGGTTCAGTCGCCCGCACCTCAGCGCGCGCAATCAAAGCTACCTTTTCATCCAAACGATTGAACTGCCACAAACTCAGATTGGCCAGAATAGCTAGCCCAACTGCAGCGCACAGGTGCAAAATCCAGTAGCGCTTGAGAAATGCAATTAGCCCAGGCTTTGCTACTGCTTTCTCAGCATCAGTATCGTCATGTTCCATTTGATCATCAGTCACGGTGTTATCTTTATTTTTTCTCGTGTTGCGATGAGTGTGTTCAGGAACCGGTTCAGGTTCCTCATGCCAGGCGACATCGTTTTTTCGCGCAGGCTTTGAATCAGATGAAGCATCGCCAATCTCCCTTTCAGCGATCATCAAGCTTTCCTTCCGCTGCATTGTTCTTGTACTGCAATGCAATCAACAGGCCTTTGAGTATGCGCAGAAGTGTCACACTCAACACCACAGTCACGGGTGCCCAGATAATCAAATGCAGCCAGAGTGGAGGTTCGTACGCAAACTCAACGAACAAAACACCACCAACAAGAATAAATCCCAGAATGAGAATGACAAAGACTGCAGGTCCGTCTCCAGAATCTGCAAAGTCATAGGAAAGACCGCATCTGGAACAGGACACACGCAGGTTTAGCAGGCCCTGAAACAATGGCCCTTCCCCGCACTGTGGACATTTTCCGCGAAGACCAGCTGAAAATGGATTGGCAGGAAGGCCAAGATAAGCCTTTGTCTTCTTCCTCTCACTCATGTGAAGCCTCGGATACACAGGTGACTTTGAACGCTCGTAAGGCACCTAGGTCATATACATATAGAAAAGGCGGCTTGCGCCGCCCTTATCTTTTTTCGTTTTTCGTCTGAATTCCAGACCCACTCTTGGCTAATGCCGCAAGCTTAGCCGCCCCAGATGTAAACGGATGCAAACAGGAACAGCCAAACCACATCCACAAAGTGCCAGTACCAGGCTGCCGCTTCAAAGCCGAAGTGCTTGGTGGTGGAGAAGTGGCCTGCCAGTGCACGGAACAAACACACAGCGAGGAAGATGGTGCCCACGATCACGTGGAAGCCATGGAACCCTGTCGCCATGAAGAAGGTTGCGCCATAGATGTTCTCTGAGAAGCCGAAGGCTGCATGAGAGTATTCGTAGGCCTGACAGATGGTGAAGATCACACCCAGAACAACTGTCGCGATCAGACCCCATTTCAGGCCATCACGGTCTCCATGAACCAGTGCGTGGTGCGCCCAGGTTACGGTTGTACCAGACAGAAGCAGGATCAATGTGTTCAACAGCGGCAGGTGCCACGGATCGAAGGTTTCGATACCTTGTGGAGGCCAAACACCGCCAGTGTGCTCTACACGACCAAACTGCGCAGCTTCACCCGCAAACAGGGATGCATCAAAGAAGGCCCAGAACCATGCAACGAAGAACATAACTTCGGACAGGATGAACAGCAGCATGCCGTAGCGCAAGTGCAAGGATACAACGCGTGTATGGTGCCCTTCGCGAGATTCCTTAACCGTGTCACGCCACCACATAAACATGGTGTAAAGAACGATACCAAGACCAATTGCAAACAGGCCCCAACCGTTCAGCGTAAAGCCAACGGTTGTTTCGCCATCAGAGTTGCTCAGAAATGAGAAGCTTACGCCACCCTCACTCATGCGCATGAATACAATCGCGCCGATTGCCATAACCAGCGCCCCAACTGACCCAACAAATGGCCAAGGGCTTGGCTCGATAATGTGATAATCGTGGTTTTTAACACCAGCCATATCTTTCTCCCCATTTCAAAAAAGGTCGCTTCTGCAAAAGGCAGATCCGTCTCGCAACCTAAAGCTTGTCAGTGGCCGCGTCGCTTGGAGAAGCCACTGCAGCTGTTTCTTCCTCGCCGTCTTTCGGCAATTCAAAGAATGTGTAGGACAAGGTGATTTCCTTGATATTCTTCAGGCTCTCGTCCTTGTCCAGTTCCGGATCGATGAAAAACACGACCGGCATATCGATCGATTCTCCTGCTTCAAGCGGTTGCTCGGTAAAGCAGAAGCAATCAATTTTGTTGAAGTAGCCCCCGACTTCGAAAGGCGCCACGTTAAACGTGGAAGTCCCGGTAGAAACCTGCTGCGCGAGGCTTTGGGCCTCGTACATAATCTCGGTCATCTGACCCAGCTTCACGCGGACTTTCTTTTGTTTTGGTTTGAAATCCCAATCCAGACCCGGAGCGACATTGGCGTCAAAGCTCACGATGATCTCACGATCAAGGATCGTATCGGATGCCTCTTCTGCTCGCTGTGTGGTGCCGCCATAGCCCGTCACCTGACAGAAGAGCTGATAAAGCGGGACAGCTGCAAAGGACAAACCAACCATTCCAAAGAACACGCCCCCGCAAATCACAGCGACGGTAGCGTTGCTGCGGTTTACTTTGGCCTGTTCTGCTGTTTTTGGTTTTTGATCAGTCATTTGCGTCTCTTACAGTGGACGATCCATGATGCCCGGACCGAGCTTCACGATGGTGATCACATAAAACATAGCAACAAGAACGCCGAGTGTGACTGCAAGAGCCACTGAACGTCCGCGGCGGGTCTTGACTTGCTCTTCAGAAAGAACTGCTTTTTGCTTGCTCATTTTCTTCTCTTTCCAGTTATGCGTTAGACCAGACCAATCATGTTCTCAGCGAGCAACCCAGCAAAAATCAGCATGAGATAGAACAAAGAGAACTTGAAGAGAGACATTGCTGTTTTCTTGGCTGCATCACCCTCGCGCACTCTCCAGACACGGATTGCATAACCGAGGAACACCAAGCCAAGGATGGCAGAACCAACACCATAAAACACCGAGGCAAAGCCTAGGAAGTACGGTGCCATGCCAACTGGTAGCAACAGCAAAGAATACAAAACGATTTGGTGACGGGTCGCGGTTTCGCCTGCGACGACCGGCAACATTGGGACGCCAGCAGCCTGATAGTCGCCGTTTTTAACCAGCGCCAAGGCCCAGAAGTGTGGAGGTGTCCAGGTGAAGGTGATCATGAACAGTGCGATGCTGACCAGTGTTACGTCACCTGTAACAGCTGCCCAGCCGACCATTGGCGGAAGCGCGCCAGCAGCACCACCGATAACGATGTTTTGCGGCGTGCTGCGCTTGAGCCACATTGTGTAGATGACCACGTAAAAGAAGATCGTAAACGCCAGCAGACCAGCGGCCATCCAGTTTGCCACCAGACCGAGGGTCAGGACAGAACCGAAGGACAGAACCATGCCAAAAGCAAAGGCTTCCTGACGTGTGATTTTGCCTGCCGGGATCGGGCGCTTTTTAGTGCGGGACATGACAGCATCAATGTCTGCATCCCACCACATGTTCAGCGCACCAGATGCACCACCACCAATGGCGATGCAAAGAATAGAAATGAAGCTGAGGACCGGGTGCTGATTACCCGGAGCCATGACCAGACCAACAGCTGCTGTGAACACAACAAGAGACATTACCCGCGGCTTGAGCAGCGCGATGTAATCAGAAACGCTTCCACGACCACCAAGATCGGTTGCGTCCTCGTGAAGTCCTTGTGTCTGTTCCAGCATTGTCATGCCTGTACCTCTGTCGCGATATTGAAACCTGTGCCGTTTTTCAGCGTTCTAGACTTCATCCCCGGAACATTGGAGCACTTCCGGGCTTGTGCTTTACCTAGAACCGAGGGCGCTGACACGCCCCCGGCAATTTCGGTGCAGTTACTTGATCTTTGGAAGGATCTCGAACTGGTGGAATGGAGGAGGTGAAGACAGGGTCCATTCCAGAGTAGTTGCGCCTTTGCCCCATGGGTTATCGCCAGCCACACGCTTCTTGATGAATGCGTCAAGGACACACCACAAGAAGATGAGCACTGCAAAACCAGTGAGGTAGGAACCGTAGGAGGAAACCATATTCCAGCCAGCGTATGCGTCCGGGTAGTCGGCATAACGGCGTGGCATACCAGCAAGACCAAGGAAGTGCTGCGGGAAGAACACGAGGTTCACACCGATGAACATAAGCGCAAAGTGCAGGTTGCCGAGGAACTCGGAGTACATGTAACCGGAGATCTTAGGGAACCAGTAGTACCAGGCTGCAAAGATCGCGAACACAGCGCCCAGAGACAGAACGTAGTGGAAGTGAGCCACAACGTAGTAGGTGTCATGTAGCGCGCGGTCGAGACCTGCGTTTGCCAGCTGAACGCCGGTTACACCGCCAACGGTGAACAGGAACACAAAGCCAATCGCCCAGATCATTGGCGTGCGGAACTCGATAGAACCGCCCCACATGGTCGCAATCCATGAGAAGATCTTGATGCCGGTTGGCACTGCAATCACCATGGTGGCGAACAGGAAGTACGCCTGCGTGTCTGCGGACAGACCAACGGTGAACATGTGGTGCGCCCAAACGACAAACCCAACAACACCAATCGCAACCATCGCGTAGGCCATGCCGATATAACCGAACACAGGCTTGTGCGAGAAGGTGGAGATGATGTGGGAGATGATGCCGAATGCAGGCAAGATCAGAATGTACACTTCAGGGTGACCGAAGAACCAGAACAAGTGCTGGAACAGAATTGGGTCACCGCCACCGGCAGCTGTGAAGAAGGTGGTGTCGAAGTTACGGTCTGTCAGCAACATGGTGATCGCGCCAGCCAGAACAGGCAGAGAGATCAACAGCAGGAAGACTGTTACCAGCACGGACCATACGAACAGCGGCATCTTGTGCATGGTCATGCCAGGCGCGCGCATATTGAAGATGGTGGTGATGAAGTTGATGGCACCCAGAATGGAAGATGCACCGGCAACGTGTAGCGCCAGAATTGCAAAGTCCATTGCAGGACCAGGCTGACCAGAAGTGGACAGCGGAGGATAGATGGTCCAACCACCGCCAACACCGTTTGCACCTGGAGGACCTGGCACGAAGAGTGACAGGAGCAACAGGATGAATGCTGGTGGCAGGAGCCAGAATGAGATGTTGTTCATGCGTGGGAACGCCATATCAGGCGCACCGATCATGATCGGAACAAAATAGTTCGCAAAGCCACCGATAAGCGCTGGCATAACCATGAAGAAGATCATGATCAGCGCGTGCGCTGTGGTGAACACGTTGAACAGGTGTGGATCGGAGAAGTACTGCATCCCCGGCTCTTGCAGCTCCATACGCATTGCGATGGACAGAAGACCGCCGATGATGCCAGCCATGATCGCGAAGATCAGGTAAAGGATACCGATATCCTTGTGGTTGGTGGAGTAGACCCACCGCACCCATCCAGTTGGATGGTCATGTGCATGCGTTTCAGACGCAGACATAGTTGTGCTCCCTCGTAAAGTTCTTGCTCGTATGCGCAGCAGCCCTTGACGCGCGCATACTCGGCTCAATCAGTGGTCCCGATTAACGGGACGCAACCTTCACGTCGGTGGCTGCGGTGGCAGCAACCTTCTTCTCATCAGCAATCAGTTTTGCGAGAAGTGTGTTTGCTTCGTCGACGTCGGACTTCGCAGCTTCGGCCCAGGCCTGATACTGCTCTTTGGTCACGACTTGCACGGCGATTGGCATAAACGCATGGTCTTTACCGCAAAGCTCTGAACACTGGCCGTAGAACATGCCGGTGTTATCAGCACGGAACCAGGTTTCGTTGAGGCGGTATGGAACAGCGTCGATCTTGATGCCGAATGCAGGAACAGCGAATGAGTGGATCACGTCTGCTGCCGTTACCTGAACACGCACTGTGGTGTCGACTGGAACAACAATGTTGTAGTCCGTCGCAAGAAGGCGAGGAAGCTCAGCGTTTGTCAGGCCTTTTTCAGCCATGATGTCTGCACGCTCATCGTCCTGAATCATCAAGGCATCGAATGAGACATCTTCCATGCCTTCATCCGCGTACTCATAACCCCAATACCACTGGTAACCAGTTGCCTTGATGGTCATTTCGTATTCAGGGATATCAAGCTGCTTGAAGAGCAAACGGAAAGACGGAACTGAGATCATCACCAGAATGAGGATTGGAACAACCGTCCAGACAACCTCGATCATAGTGTTGTGTGAAGTGCGAGATGGCGTTGGGTTCGCCTTCTTGCGGAACCTGATGATCACAACGAGCAGCAGTAGTGCTACGAAAACCGTCACGCCAGCCATGATAATCAGGGTAAAATCGTTAAACCAGCGAATGTCTTCCATCACTGTCGTCGCCGCAGGCTGCATGCCCATCTGCCACGGTGTTGGCTGTGCTGCATTGGCTGCACCGGCCATAAAACCCGTCAATCCGATTGCCATAGTTGCGGCAATGGTCGCCAGGTGATGCTTCAAGAGCTTCATCACGTCTTGCGCTCCCTGTCCCTCTTAATGCCGCCGAAACGGCAATCCTCTTCTTGTCCACACATGTGGGGTGCCCACTTTGGCCCGTCCGACCAGTCCTCACACCTGCGTGAATGTCTGCGACATAATAACCCAATAAGGGTTTCTACGCGATTCCCCTAAGGTTATAGCGACTATAAGTCGCAGTATCATTTGACTTGAATCAATGAGTTGGACAAAAAACATAAGAAATCCGCAGATGCAATTGGATTTTGAATGATCTCCGCTGTTTTCACCTAGTTACTTTTCCCTATATAGATAATCGATCATTTCTATCCATGCATCCAAATTCACTCACTAAATCGTCACTTTATCGGCAAAAAGGACCGTTACCTCGGCGTGAACAATGTGAGTCGGATCCCTCCTTCCTCGTCAGTTAAGTGGACAGCCAATAATGCCAGTTTGCGCTTTGACGTCAGGAGCGGTATTCCAATATTTTATGGAAACACCCCACGCTGGCTGGCTGGGGAGACAGACACTGCACAGCCGGTGAACTGGAGGAAGGTTTTTTGAAGCAGTTTTTACGCACGCTGACTTTAACAGTTGCGATGACAGTGGCGGGCGCCGCAGGATTTTCCGGAGCAGGTCATGCTCAACAAGCGCTCGGCGAACTCAAAGGTGAGTTTGGTGATTGGCAGCAGCGTTGTGCCAAATCCCCGGGATCCAACGTTGAGCAGTGCGCTCTCATTCAAAGTGTGACAGACTCTGCACGTGATACTGTAGGCCTGACAGCGATTATTCTTAAGACGGCTGACCAACAAGCGACCGTTTTGCGCATTCTCGCTCCACTTGGCGTTTTGCTGCCTATGCAGCTTGGTCTGAACGTAGATGGTAAAGATGTGGGTCGGATGCCATTCATTCGTTGTTTGCCTGCACCTAGCGGCTGCGTTTCTGAAGCGATGCTTGAGAAGGACCTGATCGACAAACTCACAACTGGTCAGACTGCAACCTTCATTATCTTTGAAACACCAGAAGAAGGTATCGGTATTCCGATTTCCCTGACTGGTCTGAAAGAAGCAATCGCGGCCCTGCCTTAAGCTTGAGTGCTTCTCTTCGAATTTGATCTAAAAGCCGGGATGATGAAAATCGCCTCGGCTTTTGTCTTTTCAGTCGCGGGAAACGGTATTGCATAACTATCTAATCACCCGCGATCGGGCCAAATGTCTGCCTCACAGAACCCGAGTGCGGCAAAGTCATCCTTACGGGCCTTCTGCTCCATCTCATTGCTGAGAAAGAACTCATCGAGCTGAGGTGGTGCGACTGAAGTTCCGCTCAACATGGCATGCACTTGCCCGCGATGGTGTGTCTGATGTTGGAAGAGATGCAGAAGAAGCCTGTCTGCTCGCTCACTCAAAGGCTTGTCATCTCTCAGCACATGTATTTTGGAGAGATCAGCGAGATCCATTGAACCTATGTGTGTAATTAATTTCTGATCTGAGTTTCTTTGAGCCTCGAAAAGAGATGGCAGTCGCTCAAAAGGGTACTCAGGATCAAATGCATTAATCCCGAGCGGCGTTCCTTCCAGAGCGCTGACATAGAACCAATCCACAGTGACGATATGATTCAGTGTCATAAGGATTGAAGGGAAAAAGTTTGTCCGCTGTGCAGTTAGCTCGTCATCAGAGAGCTTCATGCAACTGGAAAGTAGTCTATAATTTGCCCAGGCATTGTTTTTAGCCTGCACTTGAAAATACTGAAGCACTTCAATTTCCGTCATGTAAAAGTTTAAGATCAGGCTCTGTCATTTCAAAGAGAGCCCTTGGTTTTCCTAAAAACAAACACGCATAGCAAAGGGTTTTTGCACCTTAAACTCTGTGCGCTGTTTTCTATGACAGCACATTCTGTTTGATTGCGGCAGCATCTGCCTTCTGATGCGAACAGATCGGACCTTTGCAGGTGATCCGTGCCCATAGCAATGCATGTCTATATTGCGTTTGTTGTCACAACATTGATTATCATGTCTGTGCCTGACGCCAGCAAAATGTTGATCCTTTCCAGATCCGCATCTGGAGGAACTTTTGCAGGTCTCTTTACACTCATCGGCGTCAAAGCAGCGGAAGCCATTCAGGTGGTGTTGGTCTCTTTTGGTCTTTCCTGGCTCATTGTCAGCTATCCTTATGTCTTTGAGGCCGTGACTGTTTTAGGGGCGGCTTATCTGATTTATCTCGGCCTTCGAAGATGGAGAGCCGCAAGCCGCAGGATTGCCGAACCCAGCAGTCAGGGCTCAGACTTTCTCACGGGTTTCATGATCAGCATTGCCAATCCGAAAACTCTCATTTTTCTGGCAGCTCTTTTCCCTCATTTCCTCAACCACGCGCATCCGATAGATGCCCAGTTTGTCGTTCTCGGCACAACATTTCTATTAATTGCGACCTGTCTGGATCTGCCACTTGTACTTGGTGGCGGATTGGTTGAACGGTTGTTCCGATCCCCGCGAGTGGAAGACGTCCTGAAGCGGTTCAACAGTGGTGTCCTGCTCACTGCCGGAGTTTTCCTTATGGGATTGCTGGTTTTTCGATGAAACACGGAGCATGCATAAAACTCTTCGTGAAATCCCAAGAGTTTGATTGGGGAACTCATGCATGTTTGGGACCATACTCTACAATAGCTCGCACTCAGCTGCTTGCGTTCACCATTACAGATTTGGGTATCAAATCCAGATGATGAATATCAGCCTTTACCTTGGATTTATTGTAGCAACATTCGTTTTGCTGGCGATCCCCGGCCCTAACGTGATGATGATATTGGCCAAGTCCACTCGTGAAGGTACTTCAACAGGCCTGATTGTTATGGCTGGCATGACAATCGCGCAAGCTATTCAGATCCTTGCCGTTGTGCTTGGCCTTTCCTGGGTGGTGCACACCTACCCTGACGCCTTCGAGATTATTCAGCTTGGGGGAGCAGCCTATCTGATCTTTCTGGGCATCTCCAGCTGGCTGCGAGCGGGGCGGCATGACAAGATAGAAAGCCGAGGCCGGAAGCATTTGAAAGTTGGCTTCTTTGTTGGTCTTTCGAACCCAAAATCACTGCTGTTCATGGCTGCTTTTTTTCCGCAGTTCATTGATAAGGTATATCCGCCAGACCCACAGCTGGCGGTGATGGGTGTGACTTATCTTGTCATGGCGGTGCTCATTGATGGGTTAATTGCCGTGCTTGGCGGGTATTCCCGCAGCTGGTTGTCAGCACCCACTGCAAAATTCAAGCTCGATCGGGTTTCTGGAGCTGTTCTGGTTTGTGCCGGATTGGTACTCGCCTTCTTGCATTGACCCTCAAATACTTGGGAGCGATGGCCTTCCCTCCTCCTTTATTGAATAGTAAGCCTTGAAAGTGCACGGATTGTTCGCCACAACAGAGCAAATCCATTATTTCGGAGTTTTACCCATGAGCGATAAACCGATTGATCTTCTCCAGACTTCTGGACTGGACGAGGAAACAGCGCGCCAGATTACTGCTGCAGCGCTGAAAGGCGCCGACGATGGGGAACTTTATCTGGAGTACAGCCAGAACGAGGGACTTGTGTTCGACAACGGACGCCTGAAGTCCTCCACCTTCAGCACTGGTCAGGGATTTGGCCTGCGTGCTGTTGTGGGTGAAGCTTCTGGTTATGCCCATTCCGACGACATTTCTGAAGCTGCTTTGAAACGCGCAGCTGATGCAGTGGCTTCTGTACAGAGCGGCCATTCCGGTACCTATGCAGCGCCGCCGGCTCGCACCAATCAGAAGCTCTACACAGATGAAAACCCGATTGGCAGCCCGAGCTTTGCTGAAAAAGTGCAGCTGCTGCAGGAAATTGACGCCTATGCACGCGCAAAAGATCCGCGTGTGCAGCAGGTAACTGTGTCTCTTGCTGGCAGCTGGAAGACAGTCGACATCCTGCGTGCTGACGGTCACCGTATTCGTGATGTACGTCCTCTTGTGCGCCTCAACGTTTCCATTGTGGCTGGTGACGGCGACAAGCAGGAGACCGGCTCTTTTGGCTCTGGTGGCCGCGAAGGGTTTGGTGAGTTTGTTGCTGAGACCAGCTGGCAGCATGCCGTTGAAGAAGCTCTGCGTCAGGCTCTGGTCAATCTGGAAGCGATCCCTGCTCCTGCAGGAACGTTTGACGTGGTGCTAGGTAATGGCTGGCCGGGCATTTTGCTGCATGAGGCCGTGGGGCATGGCCTTGAAGGTGACTTCAACCGAAAGAAAACATCTGCGTTTGCAGGCTTGATGGGACAGCAGGTTGCCGCAAAAGGTGTGACCATTGTTGATGACGGCACAATCTCCAAACGTCGCGGCTCTCTCTCTGTTGATGATGAAGGTACGCCGACTGGCCGGACCACACTCATCGAGGATGGTGTTCTTGTTGGATACATGCAGGACCGTCAGAACGCACGCCTGATGGGTGTTGAGCCAACTGGTAATGGCCGCCGTGAGTCCTTCTCACATCAACCTTTGCCGCGCATGACCAATACGATCATGGAGGCTGGCAATGATGACCCGCAGGAGATCATCGAGAGCCTTGAAGACGGCATTTATGCTGTTTCCTTCGGTGGTGGTCAGGTGGATATCACTTCTGGCAAGTTCGTGTTCTCCTGCACGGAAGCTTATCGTGTTCAAAACGGCAAGATTGGCGCCCCAGTGAAAGGTGCAATGCTGATTGGTAATGGTCCAGATGCGCTCAAACGCGTGTCCATGATCGGCAACGACATGAAGCTGGATCCGGGTATCGGAACCTGCGGTAAGGCCGGCCAAGGCGTGCCAGTTGGTGTTGGACAACCGACCATGCGCATCAATGAAATGACGATTGGT
Source organism: Pseudovibrio sp. Ad26 (assembly GCF_001623285.1). NCBI lineage: Bacteria > Pseudomonadati > Pseudomonadota > Alphaproteobacteria > Hyphomicrobiales > Stappiaceae > Pseudovibrio > Pseudovibrio sp. Ad26. The sequence continues at coordinate 210,588 of NZ_LMCE01000047.1, read as the reverse complement.
GGCACGGCAACCTGATTGGTTCAGACAGATGCTCTGAGTTTGAAAGGGGCAGAGATGCCCCTTTTTCTTTGTGGTGATGCTTCTAATCCCGCAGAGGGATTATAGGCACCTTGCCCGCACGGATGCGGTTGGTTCTCCAGTTCATCACGTGACGAATACCGTTCTCATAAAGCACCTTCATCACTGGCAAAAACGCCTGCATGTGCTCGGCGTAGAAATCGTCTGGGCTCGTATATGTACCAAAGTCATTGTTGATGCCTGTTTTCTGGATGTAGGTGTCCTGCCCTACCCAATTGACTTGTGGCTCGCTGAGGCAGTTGGTGCCAACGCCATAACCACATAGAGATTGTCTGCTTGGTACGAACTTCTGCTGCAAGGCGGAGAGAAACACATCATCCAGAATGAAGCCTTCCAGATTGATCCAGCGGTCCTCCAGATAGATCTCAACCCACGAGTGGAGAATGTTATCCGGGGCGATCTTATGGACCAACTCCGGCACCACACCACGCTGTAGCTCTTTATGGATAGTGAAGCCGTGCAGACGGCAGGGAATTCCAACGGCTCGCATCAGTGCCATGAGGAGAGTGCCTTTGGTGTTGCACTGCCCTATTCCATCAGCCAGCACCTGACTTGCTGGAATATTGTCTGCTTTGTTGTAGCCAAACAGAATTTCATTGCGGACAAAGTCGTAGACTGCTCCAGCGCGATCAAAGAGAGGGAGGTCCTTCCATTTGCGCTGATCGACAAGCTTCCGGATTGCTGGCGCTCTAAAGTTGAGTAGTGGGGTTTCCTTGAGCAGGATGTCTAATTGCGTGTTGGGTCGGTCTAACATTTTGCGCCTCCAATCGAGAATGAATCGACTGTAAAGGCTCTAGTCACTGTAGGTTCAAGCGCTAAATTGCGTCTTGTTTCACTACAACCTGAGAGCTCAAACTGGCACTTCGTTAAGGGTCCTGAAGATTTACCTCAGCTTGTCTGCAATCCGTTCAAACCGAATTTACGCTGGGTCTGTAGCTTCTTGCAAAAATAATGATGAGCCGCACCCTTTCATGATCACACTCCACCAACTGGATTTTGTGACAGACATCATGCTGTTTCTAAGCATGGCGATTCTGGTGGTGCCGTTTGCCAAATTGATCCGGGTTGGAACCATCGTCGGCTATTTGATAGCGGGCGTTATTTTAGGGCCGTGGGGTATTGGGCAGTATCTTGGCAGTCCCTTTAGCGCTCCTGATGAGCTGCGGCCCATTGGTGAGCTTGGCGTGGTCATGCTGCTGTTTCTGATCGGGCTTGAGCTGAATCCTGGCCGTCTATGGTCTTTGCGTAAGGAGATTTTTGGCTCAGGGTCAGCTCAAGTAGGATTTTCCGCGCTTCTGATTGGGCTTGCTATCTATTTTGCGGGACTGACCTGGCAAAAATCTCTCATTATTGGCCTTTCGCTCGCGCTTTCATCAACGGCTCTTTCCTTGCGTATTTTGCAAGACCGCGGTGATCGCACGACGCCGATGGGGCAAACATCTATCGCAATCTTGCTGTTTCAGGACATGATGATTGTTCCCATTCTCGCGCTGATGGCGATTGTGGCGCCTGTTCCTATCGATACGGGCCAACGGCCAGGTTGGGAGACGGCGTTGATTATGGCTTCGACCGTGCTTCTGTTGGTTGCTGTTGGCCGCTATCTGCTCACCCCATTGTTTCGGCTGTTTGCCCGTATTGGTGCTCGCGAGATGATGACAGCCTCTGCATTGCTCACAGTGCTTGGCGCAGCAACACTGATGAAAGCGGTGGGTCTTTCGAGTGCATTGGGCGCGTTTATTGCGGGTGTGATGCTGGCAGAAAGTTCTTTCCGGCATGAGCTTGAGGCTGATCTGGAGCCTTTTCGCGGCTTGTTGCTCGGGTTCTTCTTCATCACGGTCGGCATGTCTATTGACCTCAACTTTGTCTATCAGAACTGGGTGATGGTGCTTGCCTGCAGTTTTGGTTTGATGGTCGTGAAGTGTCTGAGCATTTTTTCTGTCACCCGCCTGTCCGGTCACACACCAGAAAACAGTTTGCAGATTGGTGGTTTGCTGGCTCAGGCTGGAGAGTTTGGGTTTGTCATCTTCTCAGCATCCGTCGCCGTTGATTTGCTGAACCCGCATCAGAGCAGCCTGCTCTCCGCAATCATCTCTTTCACCATGGCGTTTACTCTGCTGAGCGTTTGGCTCTCGCAATGGTTTGGCGTGAAGCTGAGGCCTGAGCCCGTGAAACCGGATATACCCAATACAGAGGGAGGCCGCACCAATGTGCTGGTGATTGGATTTGGGCGTTTTGGGCAGCTTGCCTCTCAGATGCTGATTGCGCAGGGCTCAACCGTGACCGTTCTGGATACAGACGCACAGCATATCCGGGAGGCCTCTCGGTTTGGCTACCGGATTTACTACGGAGATGGGCGACGACTGAATGTTTTGCGGGCAGCAGGGGCGGAAAATGCTAGTGTGATTGCGGTTTGTACCGAGCGGGCCGAAACAACGAGCCAGATTGTACGCATGACGAAAACACAGTTCCCACTCGCCAAAATCTTTGCCCGCGCCCACGACCGTCGTCACGCTATTCAACTTGTGACAGCGGGCGCAGACTATCAGCTGCGTGAGACCCTGGAGTCGGCTTTACAGTTCGGGCGGGAAATACTGGAGGAATTGGGCGAGGATGAAGACCGCACCTATGAAATTCTTGCGGATGTGCGGCGTAGAGATGCAGAACTTTTGGCATTGCAGCAGGTGGGTGGCCTGTATGCGGGTTACAAGCAATTCAAGCTGCCCGATGTGCCTGTGAAACCTTTGATCAAACCGAAATCAGAATCAACTGCCCTGAACGAACCTGCACGCCGCCTTGCGGAGGCCGAAAAGAAGGCAGAGAAGGAACAATCAGAGAATTCTGAAAAAACTTCACCACACAAGCCATCTTCAGACTAGCTTTATACGGAAAACTACATTTTCTCTTAGATAGAATTAAGGTATTTCCCTCAGAATCGACAGAAATCAGAAAAGTCTGTTTTAGTAATTTGAATTCCGCTTTTTAGGATGCCAATGGCAGAAGCTCACGTCCCTCCGTTCTTTATCGAAACCATTGTGGTTCTTTCCGCTGCAGTTATCGCTGTGCCCATCACCAAACGGCTTGGCCTTGGTGCTGTCGTTGGCTTCCTTGCTGCTGGGATGGCAATTGGCCCATATGGCATTGGCTTCTTCAATGAACCGGAGCGCATACTAGGTTTCGCTGAACTTGGGGTCGTTCTGCTCTTGTTTGTGATCGGGCTAGAGTTGGAGCCTGCCCGATTATGGACCATGCGGCGAGACATCTTCGGGCTTGGGACGGCACAGGTTGTTATCTCAGGCTTGATACTGACCTTAGGCGCTATGGTGTTCGGTCTGTCCTGGCAGGTTGCGCTGATTGCCGGACTTGGTCTTGCCTTGTCCTCCACGGCATTCGCCCTGCAAATGCTGCAGGAGCGCGGACACCTGAGCACCAAATATGGCCAACGCGCCTTCGGTATCTTGCTGCTGCAGGACATGGCTATTGTGCCTTTACTTGCAATGGTCAGCATTTTGGCACCTGCTGAAGCGGATGTGGAGGAAGCTTCCATTGCGATGCAGGTGATCACTGTCATCGCGGCAGTTGGCTTTGTGATCTTTGCAGGTCGCTTTCTACTTTCTCCCCTCTTCCAGCTTTTGACGGCCTCTGGCGCTCGCGAGTTGATGATAGCGGCTGCACTGCTGGTTGCGCTTGGCAGTGCCGGGCTTATGAGCCTTGTCGGTCTTTCCATGGCCCTGGGCGCTTTTCTTTCTGGTGTGATGCTAGCGGAATCCAGTTACCGGCATACGCTGGAAGCGGATATTGAGCCGTTCCGCACTATGCTCATGGGCCTGTTCTTCATGACTGTGGGGATGGCGCTCGAACTTGATCTGATTGTCGCAAACTGGCAGCGTGTTGTTTCTGCGGTTGTCTTGCTCATGCTCACCAAGGGCGTTCTGCTCTGGGGCTTATCGCGTTTGTTTGGCTCTTCTAACTCTGATGCTCTGCGCGTGGCGGTCACTCTTCCACAAGGCGGGGAGTTTGCCTTTGTGCTGTTTTCAACGGCCACTGCAGCGGCAATCCTGCCAGAGGAGACTGCGAATATCCTCAGCGCTATTGTTATTTTGACCATGCTGCTCACACCACTTGGAGCTGTCGGTCTGGACTTTGTTGCTGAGCGCATGAAGAAGCGTGGTGACACCACCAACAAGATCGAGACCTTTGAGGATGCTTGCCCCAGCGTGTTGATCGTTGGATTTGGGCGGTTTGGCATGATGGTCGCACAGATGCTGACCTCTGAGGGTATTTCCGTCACGGCTCTCGACAACAAGCCGGACCGGATCAACTATGCCCGCCAATATGGCTACAAGGTTTATTACGGGGATGCGACGCGACCCGACGTGCTCAAGGCTGCTGGTGGTGATAGCGCGACTCTGATCGCACTCTGCATTGAGGATGATCGCGTCATGAAACAGGCAATCCTGCAAATCAGGTCTGCGTTCCCAAATGCTGCGCTTTATTGCCGTGCCACAGATCGCGCTCATGCGCTTGACCTCACTCGTTTGGGCGTTGACTATCAGATCCGCGAGACTTTTGAGTCCAGTTTGACCTTTGGACGCAAAGCGCTTGAGTTCCTTGGTTTGCCAGCAGATCGTATTGACGAAGTTGAAGATGATGTTCGCAAACGGGATGATGAACGTCTGACACTTCAGCTTGCTGGTGGTGATCTTGCTGGCTCTGACAAGTTGCACCAACGCACTCCGCGCGACGATGGTAAATCAGAAAAACCTGACTGATTAAATCAAGTTATCAGAGCCCTGCTCTTGACGCTGACTGATTTGAAGCACATTTATTGCGAGGGTGCCTGGCATCCTCTTCTCAACATTTCGTGATCTGCGGCACTGCTTTCTCGCAGAGACCACATTAATCCCTATGGTTCGATATGGCTGGTGAATACTCAATCGGAGATCTTGCGAAGAAGGCTGGTGTTAAAGTCCAGACTATTCGTTTTTACGAACAAAAAAAGCTGCTTCCGGAGCCCCCACGCACTGAAGGTGGCCAGCGCCGTTACAGCGAAGATCATCTGAACCGACTGTCTTTCATTCGCCATGGTCGCGATCTCGGTTTCTCTCTGGAAATGATCGAGAGCCTTATGCTGCTCAAAGAACATCCTGAAGACGATTGCGAAGGCGCAGACGAGATTGCACGGGCTCACCTGACTGAGGTGGAAGACAAAATTATTCGTCTCCAAAGCCTACAAACCGAGCTGAAAAAGATGCTGAAACACTGTTCCAGCGGAAAGATACATGATTGCAGGGTCATTGAGGCCCTCTCTTGCGATTGCTATCAGCATCGCCAAAAGTGAGTTTTTATGTCCAGACCAACTTCATCCGGCGCACGGGATGCAAAATTCACCTATGGCTCGACCATGCGCCATGTCCTGGTGATGACATCCACCGGCTCAGTCGGATTGATTGCTATTTTTCTCGTTGATTTTGCAAACCTTTTTTACATAGCACAGTTAGGTATTGAAGAACTTGCGGCGGCAATTGGCTATGCCGGAACCATCATGTTTTTCAACTCCGCCATTGGCATCGGGCTTTCCATTGCCGCCAGTGCTTCCGTTGCCCGGCGTATCGGGCAAGGTGATGTTAAAGGCGCATATCGCCTTGTGAGCATGTCTCTTATAATATCGACCCTAATATCACTTGCTGTGGTAGCTGGAAGTCTGGCGTTTCTGGATGACCTGGCGATGTTACTTGGTGCTTCCGGGCGCACGCTCGATTTCACGCTGCTCTTCCTTTACATCGTCGTGCCTTCCATGCCGTTCCTTGTTGGCGCAATGGTGCTTTCAGCGCTGCTGAGATCAGTTGGCGATGCACGTGGCGCGATGTTTGTGACCTTATCAAGCGGTTTTGTGACAGCCATTTTAGATCCGATCCTCATTTTCGGATTTGATATGGGTATCACTGGCGCAGCAATCGCATCTGTTGTCTCTCGCCTGGTGATGGTTGGTGTTGGCCTCTATATCCTGATCATCAAGCACAACATGCTCGGCAAGCCTGAGATTTCGAAAACTGTCAGCGATACGGTCGATCTGTTCAAAGTGGCGACGCCAGCCATGTTGACCAACATCGCAACACCAGCAGGTAATGCCTGGATTATTGCGGAAATGGCTCAGTTTGGTGATGGAGCGGTCGCAGGCTTTGCGATTGTTGGTCGGATTATTCCTGTTGCTTTCGGTGCGCTGTTCGCTCTTTCCGGTGCAGTTGGTCCCATTATTGGCCAGAATTTTGGAGCCCTGGAGTTCGACCGGCTTAGCAAGGTTGTGAAGGATTCTCTTTTGCTGATCGTGGTTTATACGCTGTCAGCCTGGGGTTTGCTGTTTGTGTTGCAGGAGCCATTGGTGCAGTTCTTCAATGCTGAGGGTGACAGCGCTTCGCTGGTCTTCTTCTTCTGCACATTTGCGGCAGCTGGTTTCCTGTTCAATGCTGCTTTGTTTGTCACCAATGCAGTCTTCAACAATCTGGGTTTCCCAATCTACTCCATGCTGTTCAACTGGGGCAGAGCAACTCTTGGGACTATCCCGTTCACCATTGCCGGTGCGTACTTCTATCAAGCAAACGGTGTTCTGGCAGGACAAGCCATCGGCGGTGTTGTTTTCGCCTTTCTGGCCCAATATGTTTGCTGGCGAACGATTGAGAAAATCCGCAAGGAAAAACTAGCAGCTGCATAAATGCTGCCAGATTTATTTGCATAAGATGCATGTTCTTACCGCTGGCCTTTTTAGGGTTTGAGCGGTAAGAAAGGAAAAACGCAACAACTCTGGATGCTGAAATAATGAACCGTTTTGAACAGCCACGCGTTCCAACAGAAGCACGTATCCAATATCTGGATGGTGATTATCAGGTGAAAGCACCCGGTAACTTTGTGAAGTGTGCGATCACTGGCAAAACGATCATGCTTGAAGAACTCAAGTACTGGAGTGTATCTCGCCAGGAAGCGTACATTGATGCAGATGCTGCCCTTAAAGCCTATGAGAGCAACGGCCTACAAGCCTAAGGCTTTTCGCAGTCCAACACAGGTTTCAGGCGCTCAATGAGGGCGTCTGGATCAGCGATTTTCATCTCCACTTCCAACACACTTGCCACGCTTGCAAGCCGCGCAATAGATTGCTCTTCGCGGCCATCCAAACGCACGTAATCTTTTGTGGTCGTGATTGGCAGCAAGTCCTGCGCTTCAGCTTCACGCAGTATCAGGCGCGCGTCGTCTTTCGTGAAGTAATGATGATCCGGGAAGGACATGGTCTCAACGACCTCAGCTCCCGCCTCCCGCAGGCTGGCATATAGCTTTTCAGGGCGGCCAATTCCCGCGAATGCAAGCACGCGCTCCCCGTCTAAGGCATCTGCGGACACAGGACGGATTGCGGCGTGCATCAAATCGATCCCAGCTTGCTGTGCCGCCATCTGCTGATCGATACTCGCATCGCCCTCACCCACAACCATCAGCAGGCCAACCCGCTGCAGCTGTTTCTTGAACGGCATTCTCAATGGACCCGCCGGAATACATCTAGCATTGCCAATACCGGTCTTCGCATCCAGAAGAACGATGGAGAAGTCCTTATGCAAAGACGGGTTCTGGAATCCATCATCCATAATGATGACAGAAATATCCTGCTCTTCCAAAAGCTTGGCACCAGCTGTGCGATCAGCAGAGATCACTGTTGGGCCACGGCGTGCCAATAGCATCGCTTCATCGCCGACTTCTGCGGCGGCATATTTTGACGGCTCTACGAGCAGCGGTCCTTTAATCGAACCTCCGTAGCCACGCAGAAGAAAGCCGGGTTTGTGGCCAGCCTCTTTCAACAGAGCATTCAACGCCAGCGCAAATGGTGTTTTACCGGTTCCGCCTGCTGTAAAGTTGCCAATGCAAATGACAGGTTGACGGGCTTTGTATCTGGGATTGTACCTGAAACGACGTGTCGCCATGTAGCCGTAGAGCGCACCCAAAGGGCTCAAGAGTTTGGCTTGCCAGGTTCCGTTTTTCGTCCACCAAAAGTCAGGAGCGTTCATCGTCTACTCCTTCCCTGCTGCTCGTTGCTTCACTGGCAGATACTGCTGCAGCTCAAGTTGGGTCGCTGCCAGAGCGCCCCGTCCAGATTCAACCAGCGTTTTTGCTGTGTCAGCACGCTTTTGAACATCCGCAGGATTGTGAAGCAGGTTTTCGATCTGATCGGCCAACTCACTGGTGTTGTGTACCAGAAGAACGCCTTCTTCCTTTGAGAAGTGGCGATAGATCCATGCGAAATTCTGAGTGTGCACACCAGATAAGATCGCGCAGCCGATCTGCGCAGGCTCAAGGAGGTTATGTCCACCGATTGGCCTCAGAGAACCACCCATAAACACGATTGGAGCAACACGGTAGAACAAGCCTAGCTCTCCGAGTGTGTCAGCTATATAGATATCGGTCGCATTGGTAATGGCTTCGCCCCGAGAGCGCTGAGTGCACACAAGGCCCATCTGCTCCAGCTCTTCGCGAATTTCCTGTGCCCGGACCGGATGCCTTGGAACGATAATCGTCAGCAAGCGATCAAACTTGTGCTTGAGCTCTTGATGGGCCTTGGCAACTTCAACTTCTTCTTCTGGGTGCGTGCTGGCTGCAAGCCATCGTGGGCGACCTTCGAGCTGATCTTTGAAGTCAGCGAGTTCTACCGGATCACACTCAGGAATATTGCCGTCAAACTTGATATTGCCCGTAGGTCTGACGCGGATTGCTCCCAGTTGCTTGAACCTGGCCGCATCATCATCTGACTGGGCGAGCACGCAATCAACGGTTCCAAAGACTGAATAGGCAAAGGAGGGAACACGGTTCCAATTTGAAAAGGAGCCTTCTGACATGCGTCCATTGACGATGATCAGTGGGATTTGCCGCTTTTCCAACTCATGGAATGTTGCCGGCCAGATTTCTGATTCAACTGTGATTGCCAGACAAGGTGACCAGTGGTTCAGAAATCTCTTGATGTTGCCGCGCGTATCGTAAGGAACAAACTGATGGATCACGCCCTCTGGCGCAGAGGCTTCAACCACCTGCGCAGATGTCAGTGTCGCTGTTGTGAGCAGTACTTTGGAACCACCGTCAACGACTTGCTTTGCAAGCGGCAGGACGGCATTGGCCTCCCCTACACTTGCTGCATGGATCCAGATCAGGTTGCCAGATGGCCGCTCTTTCGAGGCGACACCAAACCGTTCCCCTTTGCGGTTCTGATCTTCTTTGCCCTGGCGGGCGCGCAATTTATACAAGCCAACAAGGAGCGGCGCGGCCAGACGGCCAAGACCTTGATAGACTCTGAAGATCACTGAACTCATGGGACCCAGTTCTGCCAGTGTTTGTTATTTGCCTGATTTGGCGATGGCGTAAGCTTTGTCAGTTATTTCGTTCATGCTGTTTTCCAGACGCTGACGAATTTCCTCGACCTGTTCATCGCTTGCATCAGCCGGCACCGGAATAGGTTTACCAAAGCATAACCCAATATGGCTGAACGGCAAATTGATGGATGCCTTATCCCAAGTATCAAGGTCATAATGGCGGCTGGTTGCCATTGCTACGGGCAGGATTGGCCGACCGGAGTGCTTGGCCAGCTGTACGATGCCTTTGCCTGCCTTACGCGCAGGACCTTTGGGCACGTCCGCTGTCATGGAGACTGTGGCGCCTGCTTTGAGCACGCGCACAGCTTCAATAAAGCCGCGCATGCCTCCACGTTTTTTGATTTGACTGGAGCGCTGCGCACCAGCGGCCCGGATTGTACCGAGTCCCAGTTTTGATGCGCAAACCGCTTGCATTTCGCCGTCAGCACTGCGGGAAATCATAACCCTAATGTCCCAGTGCTTTGGACAAGCAAAGGGTAGCATGAAATGCTGACCGTGCCACATGGACGCGATGAATGGTGCACCCTCCTCATGTTCCTCATAAACCTCTGGAGGATCAATGGTGAGTTTACTGCTCTTGTAGACAAAGAGCAGATAATACGCCATGGCAGTGCCCGCTAGCTTCATGACAAGCGGGTGTTTGCCTAGTTTTTTCAACATTTCACAAGCCCATTTGAGTTCGGGCAGAATTCCCGGGAGGCGCAGTACTTACTTGGTTTCTGCGCCCGGATCAAGCAGACGGTGCATGTGTACAATAAAGTAACGCATCAATGCGTTATCAACGGTACCTTGCGCCTTTGCTTTCCACGCGACATGTGCCTCAGCGTAGTTCGGGTAGATGCCTACAATGTCCAGATCCTTAAGATCTTTAAAGCGAACATTGCTGATATCTTCTAATTCACCACCAAACACGAGGTGAAGTAGCTGCTGGTTTTCTTCTTGAGCACTCATAGTGTTCGCTCACCTTCTTCACAGAGAGTCCGACCGGAAACCGATAAGGATTAATCCTCTACGGATATTCCCTGAAGCCTTTTAAACAATTTGGCAGAAGATGCCACTAGTCCGGGGTGATTTGTTCTAGTTTTATTGTAGTAGAGGGTCGATCCAGACAAGTCTACTAACTGGCCCCCAGCCTCACTGATGATTAAATCCGCTGCGGCAAGGTCCCAATCGCGGGCTCTTGCACGCGCCAGACCTGCATCCAATTTCCCACAGGCAACCAGAGCAAAACGGTAGGCAAGTGAGCCCAGATAAGGACTGAACCGAATCTGTTCACTCTTTACGCCTTCTTTTTCAAGGAAGCTGACGGGGCCTGCGATGTAGGCGCCGGTGACGGACGGGCGATCTGAAACCACAATCTTTTCCTGATTGAGATAGCTGCCTCCTCCCTCTACGGAGGTGTAAAGCTCATCACGCACCGGGCAAAAAATCACGCCAGCTGTTGGGCGACCATTTTTGACCACTGCCAGCGACAGGCACCACTCATCACGTCCATTCAAAAACGCACGTGTTCCATCAATCGGGTCGATGATAAAAACTGTCTCATAGTCTTTTCGGACCAGATCGTCTTCAGTTTCTTCCGAGAGCCAGCCATAGTCGGGGCGTGCTTCGCGCAATTTAGATGCCAGAAACTGATCAACTTCGATGTCAGCGACAGATACAGGCGAGTCGCCTTCTTTGGTCCAGTTTTTTGGTGAGTTCCCAAAATAAGAAAGGGCGATCTTGCCGCCCTCCAGAGCTGCTGAAACCAACAGCTCTAAATCTTCCTGCACGCTATATTTGTTAGCTTCCGGCAATCGTCAGTCCTTCGATAACCACTGTTGGCGTGGCCACTGCATATCGTTCGTCCAGATCAGATGCCGGTGTCAGGTTCAGGAACATATCCTTGAGGTTGCCTGCGATGGTGATTTCGCTCACTGGATAGGCGATTTCGCCATTTTCGACCCAGTAGCCTGAGGCTCCTCGGGAGTAGTCACCTGTTACACCGTTTGCACCGTGACCAATCAAATCCGTTACCAGCAAACCTTCGCCGATATCTCTTAAGATTTCTTCCGGTGTTTTCTCACCCGCCTGAAGCGTCAGATTGGTTGCGCTTGGAGAGGTGGAGGACCCGGAACGGCGTGCACGGCCATTTGAGGTCAGGCCAAGCTCACGCGCTGCATATCCGTCAAGGAACCAATGGCCCAGAATACCGTCTTCAATCATGTTGAGGTATTCAGCACCGGTTCCTTCCGCATCAAACGGAGCTGTGCCGCCGCCGCGCGCCTTAAACGGGTCATCGGAGATGGTGATACCTTTCCCGAAGACCTGCTGGCCCATTTTATCTTTCAGGAAGCTGGTTCCACGGGCGATTGAGGCTCCGTTGATCGCGCCTGCAAAGTGACCAAGCAGGGAACGCGCTGTGCGTGGTTCATAAACCACTGGCGCCTTACGGGTTTCCAGCTGGCGTGGATTGAGGCGGCGCACGGTACGCTCTGCTGCAATCCGGCCAACTTCTTCCGCAGACATCAGATCATCCCAATAGGTGCGGGAATCGAACTCGTAATCACGCTCCATGCCGGTGCCTTCACCAGCAATGGCAGTCATGGAGAAGCCTGAACGAGAGCGTTGATAGGCACCAACGAAGCCATGGCTTGTGGCAAGTACGATGCCGGAAAGTCCCCAACTTGCGCCAGCACCGCCTGATTTGGAAACACCTTCAACAGCAAGAGCCGCAGCTTCTGCGTCCAGTGCGGTTCTGGTTAACTCTTCGGCATTCACCTCACGTGGATCTATCAGGTCCAGCTGAGGGATGTCTTTCAGGAGACGCTCAGGTTCAGCAAGCCCAGCGTATGGATCTTCCGGCGTGACCTTTGCCATTTCAACGGCACGGGCTGCAAGTTCAGCAGGGTCGTCACTCGCATTGGATGAAATGCTGGCAACCTGCTTGCCCACAAATACGCGGAGTGTCACGTCGTTGCCTTCTGCGCGGTCGGTGTTTTCAACCTTGCCTTCGCGCACGGAAACAGACAATGACATGCCCGTAACTGCGATTGCGTCTGCTGCATCGGCACCGGCTGCTTTTGCAGCTTCCACCAAGCTCACTGCCTGCTCTTCAAGCTTTGAATTGGCAATTGCGTCAGACATTCGCATGGACCTCCTGTTTTCTTGCTCTTCGTGTTTAGGGCGTGCCTGTCTCAAGAGCAAGCACACCTGCCAATAATCGCGGGGCTGTACGCAGAAATTGCAGCGGCTTGCCAAGCATGGCTTGGCGTATAAATGAGCCCACTTAAAGATAGTTAGAATTTTATCAAGTTCAGAATAGGTTCGCTAAGCCTCTTTAAAAACAGAGTTTTTTAACCATTCGAGTTAAGAACTTACGCAGATTCTACCCTGTAATTTTCCTCTAGTTTGAAAAGAAGATGAATTGAAACCTCCACACCTGTGGAGGGAGGGGCAGTTCCGTGATCAACTACAAATCGCAGTTTTTGGGCCTTGCGAGCAACGACAACCACATTAATCGTGTGAGTGTATCGCTGCCGTTTTGCATGCAGGCGGACCTTCCTGATGATCTTCTTGAAACACCGGGTGTTAACAGATCCGATATTCGCATTGATCCAGACAAGGTGCTTATACGCCGTGAGATGGGCGGTCTTCCGCTGACCTTAACGGTTCCGCTTGGGTCTTACTCTGGTGTTGGTGCCAGAGCGACAGTCAATGAGATTAGTGATGAGCTTGAGTATCAGGTCATTTTACTGCATCGCGATCATGCTTTGAGCATTCCGCTTTATACCAGCACAGATATGGAGCTGACGGCTGATTACTGGGAAGCCTGGTCAGATATTTTGGCACTACCGCTGCTCATGATTGATAGCGATGGCACCTCAAAGTTGGCCCGTCTTGGACTTAACACTTGCTCTAAAGGTGAGGCGCTGCCACGCAGAAAGCTTCGAGCGCTGACTGGGCGGCGCCCGCGTTTTCTTGTTGGCCGCGAAACAGGCAAACCAACACGTCTGCAGAAGATTTTCGCCAGCTCCCGCCGTTTCACATCTTTGCGGCGCTAAGACTCTTAGAGCCTGTTGTGTTCATTTGCATTCACATAACAGGCTCTCAGCCTTTATTTTCACGCGTATTCTTATCCGAAAACCGAAACCACTTTTCAGGAATACGCTCTAAAGGTAATAGGTCGCGAGGCCGTCCAGCACCAATCCGATAAACAGGATCAAGCCGAAGGTTGAGTTGGACTTGAAGAGCTGAAGGCACTGGTCGCCATCGTCAATGTCCAATACACGGATCTGGTTCAGCAGGTGAAACGCACCAAGCGCCAATCCGGCAAATGCAAGTGGGCCACTGCCTGCAGCAATGAAGGCGCCTGCAAACAGAACAACTGTTGCGCCATAAAGAATGACAAGAGCCTGACGGGTTTTTTCACCAAACAACCGCGCTGTTGAGCGTACGCCGACCAAAGCATCGTCCTCTTTATCCTGATGGGCGTAGATGGTGTCGTAGCCGATTGTCCAGAGGATGCCACCACAATACAACAGAACTGGCGCCAGTGACAGGCTGCCAAATACGGCTGCCCATCCCATCAATGCCCCCCAAGAAAACGCCAGACCAAGCACGAATTGTGGCCAGTCGGTGATGCGTTTCATAAATGGGTAGGCAGCAACAATTGCCAGAGAGGATATGCCCAGGACTATGGTGAAGGTGTTGAACTGCAGCAATACCACAAACCCGGCGAGCGCCTGCAACGCCATAAAGATTTTGGCTTGCTTGCTAGAAACCTGACCTGAGGGGATTGGGCGAGAGCGTGTGCGTTCGACCTTATCGTCAATATCTTTATCGACGATGTCGTTGTAGGTGCACCCTGCCCCACGCATTGCCACTGCGCCGATAAACATCAGCACTGCGTACCAGATGTTTGGAATGGCAGCTCCTGCCGCATTGGATGCGAGGGCTAATGACCACAAACATGGCCACATAAGCAGGTACCAGCCGATTGGCCGCTCCCACCTTGCAAGACGGGCAAAGGGACGAAGGCCTGGTGGCAAGCGCGTATCAACCCAATGACGCTTTACAGCATCTGCAACTGGACCAGTGTCTTTGGTATTGAACATTGCCACCTCACCGTATTCTTAGAGTCTGTCTGCATTCTCTTGCATTTTTGCAGCCAGATCCAATTTGGCTCTAAAAGCTGAGAGGAAATTCCTCTTCGTAGTGAATTGTCTTTTCCAACAGATCAACACTTTGCGTCAAGAAGCCAAATTCCTCGAAGAACTGTTTTCTGGTCTTTCGCTCCGGTCTCTTCAGCGAAACTTCCATTTTAACGACAGACTTTTGTGCCAGATCATCCTCCAATGCTTGCAGCACAGGAGGTAACAGTCGCTCAATCCCTTCCATTGGAGCGAGCGCTACCTGCTCAATGAACCCGACTTTGCCGCCGGCCCGTACGCTATACCGATAGCTTACGAGCACAAACCCGAGGCTTTTTCCCGTGCTCCTGATCAACCATGCTTGCCCTGCACTTGGGTCTACCAGCAATCTGCGGGCAGTTTCTTCCAGCGAACGAACCGGCTCTGAAAGGGTGTCTTGCTCTCCCCATTTTGCCAGCAGCTCGAAGAATTCATTCATAAACAGTGGTGTAACCAGCAACAGTTCGACTGATGGACGGGGCATTTTGGTCTCTCCAGAGCTGTTGTTCGTTTACTGTGAGCCATACTCATGCTACAGGCTGCATCACATCCTAGACGCACAACTGGGGAACCTGTTCCCTTCTTATTTTCAGGGTCTACTTCAATGAATATTCTGCTGATCGGTTCTGGCGGGCGTGAACATGCGCTGGCATGGTCTCTGGCGAAATCTCCGGTGCTGAACGAACTGTTTGTTGCCCCGGGCAATGCAGGCATCGAGCAATTTGCCAAGTGTATTGCACTGGACCCGACTGATCATCGCAGTGTTATCGAGTTCTGCCGCCTCCACGACATCAATTTTGTTGTAATTGGCCCGGAAGCTCCACTGGTTGATGGCCTGTCTGACAGTCTTACTCATGCTGGTTTGCGTGTGTTTGGTCCTTCTTCTGCTGCTGCTCAGCTGGAAGGGTCAAAAGGTTTCACCAAGGACATGTGCTCCCGCGCAAACGTGCCAACCGCTGCATATGGCCGGTTTGATAATGCCGAGGCTGCCAAGTCCTACATTCGTGAGCAAGGCGCTCCGATCGTGGTCAAAGCAGATGGCCTTGCTGCTGGCAAGGGCGTCATCATGGCCATGAACGAGCAGGAAGCGCTCGATGCAGTCGACAGCTGCTTTGACGGTGCCTTCGGTGATGCTGGTGCAGAAGTGGTTGTTGAAGAGTTTCTTGAAGGTGAAGAAGCCAGCTTCTTTGTTCTTTCAGACGGTAAGAATGCTCTCCCGCTGGCGACAGCACAGGATCATAAACGAGCGTTCGATGGTGATGAAGGTCCGAACACCGGCGGCATGGGTGCTTACTCCCCTGCCCCTGTGATGACCGAGGAGATGATGGACCGGGTGATGAGAGAAATCATTCACCCAACCATTGCAGACATGAAAGCGCAAGGTTGCCCGTTCAAAGGCGTGCTTTATGCGGGTCTGATGATCACCAAGGACGGTCCGAAGCTGATTGAGTATAACGTGCGCTTTGGCGACCCGGAATGTCAGGTTCTGATGATGCGCCTCAAGACCGATCTACTGCCGATTCTGCTTGGCTGCGCTGAGGGGACACTGGATCTGGTAGATGCAGAATGGCACACAGATCCTGCTATCACTGTTGTGATGGCAACCAAGGGCTATCCGGGTTCCTATGAGAAACTGAGCGAGATTAAAGGCCTGACTGAAGCCGCAGCTGACCCGGACGTGGAGATTTTCCATGCGGGTACGGTTTCTGCTGATGACAAATTGCTTTCAAATGGCGGGCGTGTTCTGAACATCACAGCGCGGGCGGCGACAGTTTCCCAAGCGCGTGAAAAAGCATATGCGGCCGTTGAGAAGATCAACTGGCCGGGTGGGTTCTACCGCAAAGATATCGGCTGGCGCGCTGTTGAGCGTGAGCAGCAGGACTAAGCGGTTCTTTACCCAATAACCTGAGTTCACAGAGAGCGGCTTTTCGAGCCGCTCTTTTTTGTGCCAACTGAAGTCATTGTCAAAAAAAATCCTCCGAAGCGAACTTCGGAGGAGTTAAATTTATCTACACTTTCAGTCGGACAACGACAGCCTGTGCCCAACCAACAGATCAAATTGATAAACTACCACAAACAACTGCACGAGGCGAAAAGTTGCCATGCAGGAGCTAAAGTGCAACCTCTAGCGACTTTGATTATGCATAAATGCACAACTCATAACAATGGGGGATTTTCCCTGATGCCTTAAAGTTGCAGAGGCCTAGGGCGAAAGCAACTGAAAGGTCATGGCACGGGCTACGGCATGCGTACGGTTCGTCACTCGCAGCTTTTTGCAGGCTCGTTTGATGTGATGTTCTACGGTTTTCTCTGAGAGGTTCAGGATGTGGGCGATCTCTTTATTTGCCCTCCCCGCCGTCAACCACAGCAGACATTCATGCTCTCTCGGCGTGAACCCGAAAAACTCACTCAGGGTTTCAGGTTCTTGCGCGTAGGTATGGAAAAGCTGCACTGCACCTTTCAGGATCGGATACTTCGCCGTCATCTGTGCATCAAAGCCGAGTTGTGTCCGTTCACAGGAGGCAAAGCTGGCGCCGCCAACCAAATGCTTGTTGGAACAGTCCACCGGGATGGTCACACCGAACTTCAGGCCCGCAGAGCGGACATCATGGAAGAAGCCTTCATCAATCTTCCCGGTTGGTCTGACGGTGTAATCCGTCCAGAGCTGATCCGCTTTCTTGCCGCTGAGCAGGTGATCCATACCGGGATCTTTGAAGTAGTAATGATGGCTGTTGTAATGATCGACCCAATCATCTGCGTGATTTGACAAGCAAATCGGCTGCCGGTCTTCTACACGGCCTTCGATTTTGGGAACGATGATGTAGGCGCCCTTTTCAAACCCCAGCTTTTCAGCAAAACTGGTAAGTTCTTCCCAGCGGCTTTGCAGGGACGAACAGTTCCATAGGTCTTGAGAAAACTGCAGTAGGTTTCGATCAAAGCCTGCCGGATAACCCATGGAATAGTTCATCATTTACACCGCAAGATTGGAGCCTTGCTTCATATCAACCAGCCAAGCTGTATGCTTAACTGCCACCAAATCAATTGATATGTTTGCCCCAGTGCCCATCTATTGTTTATCTATGTTCGTCATTCGTGATTATCACGGTATTTCTCTCGGTTTTCAATTGGAAAGCAAGCGAGAGCACCTATATTTTTAATGAGAGTTATTAAAGGATCAGGCTTTCAATGAGCACTCCCAAGATTGGCCTCGCCCTTGGTGGCGGAGGCGCCCGTGGTCTCTCCCATATCCCGGTTTTGCAAGCTCTTGATGACATGGGCATCACACCTCATGCCATAACCGGTACCTCCATCGGCGCTTTGATTGGTGCAGGATATGCAGGGGGCGTGAGCGGAGACGAGCTTGAGGCGTATACTCTTGAAACACTTGGTGAGTGGAAGAAGGTGCTCAGCAAGTTGGTTGAAGTGAGCATGCCCAAGCGCTTTGCAGACCTGCTTGGTGGTAAGTCCAGCATTGGTCAGTTTGATTCCAAACGTGTGCTGGAAGTCTTTGTGGGGGATGTGCTGAAGAATGATTTTTCCGAGCTTTCCATCCCGTTTCAGGCCATTGCCGCGGATTACTACAAGGCAGAGGAAGTGCGGTTTTCAGAAGGTAATCTGGTGGATGCTGTCTCAGCCAGTATCGCCATTCCGTTTGTCTTCAGGCCTGTGCACCTGAACGATACCGTTCTCATTGATGGCGGCGTTGTAAACCCGCTGCCCTTTGATGCACTACCGAGCGATTGTGACATGGTGATTGCGGTGGATGTAGTCGGCACGCCCAAAAGAAGTAAAAAACGCGATTTTCCCAGTGCAACAGAAAGCGTGTTTGGGGCGACCCAAATCCTCATGCAGACCATTTCTCAGGAAAAGTTGAAGATACGCGCACCTGATCTTTCAATCTTCCCAAACATTAAGCAGTATCAAGTGCTTGATTTTTTGAAGGCGCGAGAAATATTGGAGGATAGCGCCGGGCTTCGTGATGAGGTAAAGGTTGAGCTTGACCAAAAGATCGAGAACTACCTAATCTCTTGATAAGAAGAATAGAAAGAAGTGGAGTCTGGGTTGTCTATTCTGGACCCTGAGTGGCAAACACCGATTGCTGAAGGCAGAAAACTTCCTCCAGAAGTCCCCATTGCGGTGACGTTGAATGGAGAAGGCTTTGCTGTGTTTATGGCCACGCCCAGAGACCTGGAAGACTTTGCCGTTGGCTTTGCTATTAGCGAGTCGATTGTGTCCTCCATCAGTGATGTGCGCTCGATCAATCTGAATGAGCATGGCGAGGAAGGCATCAGCGTCAATCTGGATATTGATGATGAGTTGTTCTTCACGGCTTTGAAGCGCAAGCGCCTGCTGACCGGAACGTCTGGCTGTGGCCTGTGCGGTCTTGATAGCATTCGTGCCGCCTTACGTGCCCTCACCCCGCTTGCCCAGCAGCCTGCTCCCAAAACCGCGAGCATTGGGGCCATGTTTGAAGCGATGCAATCCAAGCAAAAGCTCAATGGCATTTATGGCGGTGGTTTGCATGCAGCTGCTGTGTGTTGTGGTGATAAGATACTGGCTGTGCGCGAAGATATTGGCCGGCACAACGCCATGGACAAAGCTCTCGGGGCTGGTGTGCGCAGCGACGAACCCGTTGATCTGGTCATCACAACGAGCCGGTGCAGCTCTGATCTGGTGCAAAAAGCCGTTAGCGCCCGCGTTGGAACACTTGCAGTCATGGCAACGCCCAGCGATCTGGCTGTCAAGTTAGCACAAGAGAATTGTTTAAATCTATTTAGTTGCAACCGTGGATACAGCTTCACACGCTACAGCTAGCGACTCATCAAGTTCGTGGGCGTTCTAAGAGCCTGAGGAGTCCGGCGTGTCCGACACTATTATTGCAAAGAAATCAACAGCTCCCGCTGGTGGCTGGGGTGCCGTGTGGAGCTGTGGTCAGGCTCTGTTGCAAAACACGTCGCTTACTTCAGGAATCCAGACAGTTTTAAAAACAAACCAGCCTGACGGTTTTATTGGCCCTGGCTGTGCATGGGTTGACCCTGAAAAGACCTCGTCCATCGAATTTTGTGAAAACGGCGTCAAAGCTGTTGCTGCCGAGATGACGGATAAGAGGATCACGGAGTCCTTTTTTCAGGAATACACGGTTTCTGAATTACAGACCTTCTCCGATATTGACCTTGAGGACCAAGGCCGCCTGACAGCTCCGCTGCGCTACAACAGAATAACTGACCGCTATAACGAAATCAGTTGGGCTGAGGCCTTCAAGGAAATTGGTGCAGAACTGCGGGGCATCAAAGACCCCAAAGAGGTCGTGTTTTACACCTCCGGGCATGCAAGTAACGAAGCGGCCTTTCTCTATCAGCTGTTCGGGCGTGTTTATGGCTCCACAAACTTCCCGTCCAGCTCCAATATGTGCCATGAAGCCAGTGGTATTGCGCTTGAAGAAGCGATCGGCAGTGGGCTGGCCACGGTTCGTCTGGAAGACTTCTCCAAAGCTGATGCCATCTTCGTTTTTGGCCACAATCCGGGCTCGACTGACCCGCGGATGTTGCCGGTGTTACGTGCAGCCACGCAACGCGGCGCACATGTGGTCTCCTTCAACCCGCTTAAAGAGCGCGGACTGGAACGCTACGCGGACCCCAAGAACCAACTGGAGATGATGCGGTTTGGTTCCGCACCTGTGGCGAGCCATTTCTTCACCCCGAAGCTGGGCGGTGACATGGCGGCTGTGCGCGGCATGGTGAAGACCATTCTGGCATGGGACTATGAGCGGATACTCACCCATAACCATGTTGACCGGGTGTTTATTGAAGAGAACTGCAACGGGTTTGAGAGCTATGAGAAAGCGCTTGAACTGACGCCTTGGAAAGAGATTGAGGACCAGTCTGGCCTCTCCCGCGACGAGATTGAAAGAGCAGCTGCGATTTATGTGCAGGCAGATCGCCCGATCATCACGTGGGGCACAGGGATCAGCCAGCACAAACACTCTGTTGCAACAATTCGCGAGATGATGAACCTGCTGTTTATTCGCGGAAACGTTGGCAAGCGGGGGGCTGGAGCTTGCCCTATGCCGGGCCATGCGAACACGCAGGGTATTCGCCGTATGGGCATTACCTCTGACCCTTCAGAGGAATTTCTGACCTCTTTGCAGCAAGCCTTTGAGTTTGAACCGCCGATGGATGCCGGTGTTGATGCCGTTGAGTCCATCAAGATGATGAATGAAGGCAAGCTGCGGGTCTTCATGAGCCTTGGAGGCAATTTTACCCGCTCTGCGCCGGACACAAACCTGACAGAAGAAGCGATACGCAAATGTCGCCTGACGGTGAGCATCGCAACCAAGCTGAACCGCAGTCATCTGATGACAGGTGCCCTCTCCTATATTCTGCCTAGCCTGGGCCGCACTGAATACGACGACCAGCGTTCTGGTGAGCAGATGGTCACTGTGGAGGATTCACTCTCCAGAATCCATGGATCTACTGGAGTAAATCCGCCAGCCTCTGATCTTTTGATGTCAGAACCTGCGATTATTGCCGGACTGGCCAGAGCGACCGTTGGCAACAAGGTGGTCAACTGGACGCATTACATTGAGAATTATGATCGCATTCGGGAAAAGATTGAGGAAGTGCTGCCTGAGTTTGCTGGATTTAATGGTCAGGTGCGTACCCCGGGCGGATTTTATCTGAGTAATCCAATTGCTGATCGCAGATGGGCAACAAAGTCCGGCAAAGCGGAGTTCTCCGGCTACTCCCTTCCGCTTGCGACTTCAGCACAGCAAACTTCCAGAGCCCCCAAGCTCACCTTTACCCTACAGAGCCTGCGCTCCAACGATCAGTTCAACACCACCGTTTACACACTCAACGACCGTTACCGAGGAATCTCTGGTGGACGCAAAGTGGTGTTCATGAACCCGATCGACATGCGACGGGCAGGTGTTTCCAGGGGTGAAAAGGTTGATATCGGGACGGTGAGCGAAGATGGACGTAATCGGCGTGCTCTCGATTTTCAGGTAGTACCCTACGACATGCCACAGGGCTGCATCGCCTCTTACTTCCCCGAGGTGAATGTCCTCGTACCAGTTTACTCCGTAGGCGATCAATCCGGCACCCCAACGAGCAAGGCTATTCCCGTGTCACTGTCTAAGTCTCGCAGGCGTTCTTGATTTCGCTGTTTTGAGAGAGGCACAAGATGCAGGATGGAAGAGTGGTTTCATCTTGAAAGAAACAGTTTCTGGCATTGGAGTTTACTGGCACCAGCTTTAATTTTTGGGTGCCAAGTGTACAACTATGTCGATGCTCGTCACCTGATACCCCTCTGGGGGATCGGCAAACTTGGCGAGTGATAGCTTCTGATCAGGGCAATCCATAATGCGATTTTCAGTGGGAACATAGAAATGGCGATGATCGCCAATATCCGTGTCATACCACACCTTATCTGCTGAGACTGCAATGCGCCGGATGAGATTATGCTGCTCAAAATCGCGTAGTGCGTTGTAGATTGTGGCAAGAGACAGGTGCTTGCCGTTTGCGAGAAGCTCTGCATACAGCATGGCAGCGTCTATATGCCGATGACCACCAGAAAATAAGTGCTCTGCAATGAGGCACCTTTGCTTTGTGAAACGCAATCCAGCACTTCGAAATTTAGTAGGTAAGTCGATTGAGGTATCTGCAGCTGTATTTGTCGACATAAGATGCCTTCCTTGATGGTGTGCGCAAAGTCGGGCTTATTCCGTCCTCAACAGTCGAAGTCTTCGAGCTGAGTTTCACTAGAGATAAACTTATTGCAATTAAGAAGCATTCGCAACTGGAAATCAAACCTTCAAATACAGCAGGTAGCGTCGTGGGACGAACGATCAGAATCCCTCGTTTGGCTGTCCCATTGAAGACTGAGACAATTCGTTTAGATGATGCCGCTACTCGAATAAAATCTGCTAGGTGGCTGTAAGCCTCATCCCATAGCTTCCAGCCTTAAAACACGATCATGTGAAAATAATTTATATGTAGTCAGAATATTTCCATAGTTAAATAAATAAACTCCGGTAGGGGAAAGGCTCTATTTCTTCAGCTTGGAGTTTATGTTGGGCTTCTGTTGCATTTAACTTTATGTCCCCCACGTCGAATTAGTTTCACAAGAAGGATAATGATTTGCGTAGTTTGTTTCTGGCCTCAGCTCTAATACTTGGAAGTTTGTATCCCGCCATGGCTCAAGATATTATCAAGGTCAACACCAACAAGGCAGTGCAAGAGACTATGGACGCACTGGAGGCTACTGCTCAAAAGGCAGGGGCAACAATATTTGCTCGTGTTGATCATGCAGCGGGAGCCGAAAAAGTTGGCATGTCCATTCCAGCGAACCAGTTACTGATTTTCGGTAATCCGGCTCTTGGCACACCTGCGATGGAGATCGATCCGCGGGCAGGTCTATTCCTGCCACTCAAAGTGCAGGTCTATGAGGATTCCGAGGGTCAGGTCTGGTTGGCTTATGAGGATCCAAAAGAAACAATGAAGGATCTGGATAATATCGATAAGTCCCCGGTAATCGAGAAAATGCGCGGTGTTTTGGCGAAGCTGACCTCCAAGGCTGCCAAATAGTCGAGTTCGACGGCTGATGAAGAAATTCAGTCCATTCCAGGGTCTGTAGAACGACCCTGGATATGTAAAAATGGCCATCTACGTCGAACCTATAGGTACTTGTTGACTCAGTGACTGCTGATAGCGAACACAATCAGAACCGACTGGTATTTCTCCAAAGCATACTGGCAAGAACCAGCTCCAGCTTACCCGAACTAAGCCTGCTTGTAGTTTAGGATGCCAATACCATCTCCCCCAATCATCTTCCTAAAGGATGTTCAGATGACGCTCATCTCCGTCGCAAATGAGGACGGAGCCTCCCTGATCGCATTCCATCATCTTTTTGGCCAATGCCAGAGCTCCATAAAGGTTTGCACCTGTTGAGCCGCCGCGTTTGCGCAGGATTACACCTTCCAGCCATCACGACATCTCTAAAGACTGCATCCCCTCTTCCTTCCCAAAAGGGGAACATGCTTGAGACCGTGACACTCTCAATATTCCGGGGCCAAAAGCGGTGATGTTGACAAATGGCTTTATGTACATAAAGTATAGTTACTATATTTAAGTCATAAAGGAAAAATTATGTCGTTTAATTCGCTGCAAAATATAATCACCGTCATTCGCAGGTTCGCATTGGTCTGTGTTGCCTCGTTGGCTTTCGCGAGTATTGTCTCAGCAGAGCCATTTCAAGAGGTGACTATTGGCGTGCCTGTGCCTTCCTTGGCAGAAGCAGAGGCGTGGTATACGAACTTTCTTGGCCCAGACACTGAAGTAATCAGACCAGTTCCCGGCATCGTGGAGTTCAAGGTTGCGCCGGGCGTTTGGCTGCAAATCTTTGAAGCGGATGACGCGCAACCAAGTGGCACCATCCTTCGCTTTCTAGTGGAGGAGATGGCAGCTGCTCAAAAAGTACGATCTGAGTTGAATATCGACACTGGTGAAGCAGTCGAAATACCAGAGGTCGTTACATATTCGGAGTTTGCCGATCCTTCTGGCAATGCTTTAGGTTTCTATGATCTGCCTTGATGGTGCAGACGACGACCATATTGTCGTCGGTTCGAGATCCACACAGTCTGTGACGAGTTGGGAACAGACTGTCCTACCTGACAAGCACACTAAATGCTGTCGATTTCGGCGAAATCTATGAGTTTGTGCATGTAGGGTAAGAGATCCAGATTTTTGCTGGCGACCCAATCGTCATTGTAAAGAGTGTCCAGATATCGCTCTCCGCTGTCGCAGATGAGAGTGACGATGGAGCCTTCCTGGTCGTTTTCCATCATCTCCTTGGCCAATGCGAGAGCTCCATACAGATTTGTGCCTGTTGAGCCGCCACACTTGCGCAGGATCACGCCTTCCAGCCATCTGATTGTCGCGATACTCGCAGCGTCCGGTATGTCGATCATTCTGTCTATGACGTCCGGCATGAAGGATGGTTCCACTCTCGGTCTGCCGATCCCCTCAATCAGCGAAGGTTTGTTCCTGACGATGCTTTTGTCTCTGTTTCGGTAATACTCATGAAACACCGAATTTTCAGGATCTACCACACAGAGCTGTGTTTTGGAGTAGTCCTCAGTATGGAGCCGGATGTATCGGCCAAGGGTTGCCGTTGTCCCGCCTGTTCCAGCGCTCATGACTATCCATTTGGGTGCCGGGAAGCGTTCCAGTTCCATTTGGGAGAACAGGCTTTGCGCTATGTTGTTGTTACCGCGCCAATCGGTTGCGCGCTCCGCATAGGTGAATTGATCCACATAATGGCCGCCCAGTTCTTTCGCGAGTCGCGCCGCTTCCTTGTAGATCTGATAGGGCTCAACCAAATGCACCTCACCGCCCAGCGCTTCGATCTCTCTTATCTTGCCTGTTGCAGTTGCCTTGGGCGCGATTGCGACGAAAGGGTTTCCGATCAGCCGCGCAAAATACGCTTCTGAGATCGCCGTTGAGCCTGAAGAGGATTCTACAATTGGTGTCCCTTCCCGGATCCAGCCGTTGCAGATGCCATATAAGAAGAGCGAGCGTGCCAACCTGTGTTTGAGACTTCCGCTTGGGTGGGTGCTTTCGTCTTTCAGGTAAAGATCAATCCCTGCCCTTGTGAGTTTGGGAATGTTCAGTTTGATGAGGTGGGTATCTGCCGAGCGATTGTAGTCCGCCTCAATGTTCTGGATCGCCTGCAGCGCCCATGCTCTGCCTGAGGGATTTCTGTGATTGGTATGGCTGTTAAACTCCAGCATGGAACCACCTGATCTGCCTTTGCCACGGTGCCCTGCTTGTGACGCACCTCTTCGGACCGATTATATCGGCTGCACGACTAATGGCATGGGCTGATCGTTGCCGTATGAAACAGAGAGTAAAGCTGCTGGTGAAAATGAGAGAGTTTCAGAAAGAACTCACAGCTGCACGGATTTAGCCGTGGCTCGTCATGGAAGCACGGTACTGGGCTCTGTAGTCAGAGGGTGTCAGGCCGAAGTGTTTTTTGAAGATGTTTGTGAAGGACGAGGCGTTCTCGTAGCCAACCTGGAAGGCGATGGTTGCGATGGATTGGTCTGTTGATCTGAGCAGGGTCAGAGCTTTGTCCAGACGCATCTCCAGCTGGAGTTGTTTTGGGGATTTGCCGTAGGAGGCTTTGAGTTTCTTTTGCAGGCTGCTGACCGAGTAGCCGCCCTCTTTCGCGATATCGGAGATCTTGTTGTGAGTGGGCAGCTGCTCTTTTACGCTCTGTAGTCGCTGTGTGATTGCGTTTTGATCTATGAAATCTGTGGTTCGGCCTGTTGCCAGTTCAAGGGCTGTGTTCAGGATGGAGGCAGCGCCGTTTGCGTCCACTTCAAACGTGTCCGTGAGCGAGGCGACGAAGTTGAGGTACTTCAGTGCGAGCGGTGAGAGCTCCTGATGGCTGTCGCCGGGATGCCGGAAGAACTGAGAGATGGCCGCTCTGTCGCTGACATCGATGATCAGGAAGCGACTGCCGGAGGTTGTTTCGCTGTCATGCAGGGTTTCTGGCGCTATGAGGCCGACGGAGCCGACTGTCAGTTGCTTGAAGTGGCCGCCAATTTCAATCTGCATTTCGCCCTTTAACGGAACAACAGCCTGCGCGAACGCGTGGTGATGTCCGAGTTCCAGCCGGTCATATTCACGGATGACAGCTTGATAGGGCATGACTTCGTTCCAGATCTCCACTCTTGGTCCAAAAGCTTGTTTAAGAGGACTGCTGGTTCAGGGATACCGCGGTCTTTCGAAAATCTCAAAAAGAAAATCTATTTCCTGTTTTGCCTAATTCTAATATGCAGGAAATGAGGCAGGATCTGGTCGGTTTCGTTGGAAACTCCAGCGATGTGATGGCCTCAGTCTTCAAGCGGAATTTTAAATGTTACAGAACCAATCAGCTGGCAAGGTCAGCGCTGCGACCTCGATCGGGAGTATCTCCATTGTTTTGTGGGGCACGCTTGCTGTGCTGACCAAGTTGACCGGTGATCAGTTTCCGCCGTTCCAGCTGCTGGCCATGACGTTTACGGTGGCGACACTCACACTCTCCGGCAAGCTGTTGACAGGAAAAGCTGATGTGCGTTCCGCCTTCAAGCTGCCTCTGTCCGGCTGGTTGCTTGGTGTTGGCGGATTGTTTGGGTTCCATGCGCTGTACTTTGTTGCTTTGCAGAATGCGCCTGCTGTTGAAGCGGGACTGATTGCCTACATCTGGCCGCTGCTCATTGTGTTGTTCTCTGCCCTGTTGCCGGGAGAAACCATTACAAGGTGGCATGTTGGCGGCGCTCTTGTCGCTCTTGCTGGGTATTGGGTTTTGCTTGGCTGGGACAATTCTGCAGGCAATCTGCAGTGGGAGTACGTTGTTGGCTATGTGGCGGCGGCGGGTTGTGCGTTGATCTGGTCCAGCTATTCTGTTTTGAGCCGACTGATCAAGACCACCTCTTCCGATGCGGTGATCGGCTATTGTGCTTTAACTGCCGTGTTTGGCTGGCTCGCACATTTCCTCTGGGAGACCACAGCTGTCCCTCAGGATCTTACACAAATCATCGCCGTGATTGGTTTGGGTCTGGGGCCCGTGGGCATTGCCTTTTACACGTGGGACTTTGGCGTGAAGCACGGCAACGTTCAACTGCTCGGCGTCCTCGCTTATGGCGCGCCCTTAATCTCGACGCTTCTGCTGATCGCGTTTGGAGAAGGCACCCTTGCCGCTAACATCGTAATCGCAGCACTGGCGATTGCAGGAGGGTCTTTGATCGCGGCGAAAAGAGCGGCTTAGGAGTAACAGTGAGGCAGAAGCCTCACTGATTTTTCATCTTGGCGAGGAACTCTGAAGCTTCTTGCTTAATCTCTTTTATTTCCTGAAATGTAAGCTGTGTTGCAACTTTATCTCTGTTTTGGGCAGCACTTTTGTTTCCAATTTTAGCCGCCACAAAAAACCAAAAATATGCATTCTTATAATCTTGTTTTACGCCCCGCCCCAAAGTGAACGATATACCCATTTGGCTTTGTGCTGAAGCATTGCCTTGTTCTGCGGCAAGACGATACCACTCGGCAGCCTCAGCATGGTCTTGAGTTACGAACTCTCCGCGCTGATACAGCGTACCCAGATTACTCTGTGCATCAGCATCACCCTGATCTGCTGCCAGACGCCACCATTTCATAGCATCAGCAACGCTTTTTTGAATACCTTGACCTAAGTAATACATTTTCCCGAGATTATATTGTCCGCCGGCCAATCCAGCCTCAGCACTCAATCGATACAGTTTTACTGCTGCTGCATGATCTTTTGGTACCCCTTGCCCCGCCTCTAACAAAGTTCCGAGATTATTTTGCGCATAAACATTACCTTGCTCAGCGGCAAGGCCATACCATTTTGCCGCTTCCTTGAAGCTTTGCGGTACACCTCGCCCATCTGCATACAATTGCCCTAGATTATTCTGCGAAGAGAGAAAGCCCTGCTCGGCGGCAAGGCGATGCCATTCGGCCGCTTGATTATAATCTTGAGGGACACCAAATCCATTTGTGTAGGCCTCAGCAAGGAGAACTTGTGACTTTAAATGGCCCTGCTCTGCGGCCATTCGAAACCAATGTACTGCTTCAACAAGATCTTTCTGCTCAGATTGCCCCTTGACGTACATGCGCCCAAGACTGAACTGAGCCCCTATGTGGCCCTGCTCAGCTCCAAGGCGATACCATTTGGCTGCTTCTGCATAGTTCTGTGGCACCCCTCGTCCACGAATGTAGGCCTTTCCGAGATTGAATTGCGCGACCGCATAGCTTTGGTCAGCAGCAAGGCGATACCATTTAACTGCTTCTTCGTAGTCCTGTGGCAAGCCCTTCCCTATGGCATACAGAACACCAAGACTATTTTGGGCGTTTGGGTAACCTGCGTCTGCAGCTAAACGCCACCACTTGGCTGCTTCTTTATAGTCTCTAGGTACATCATCGCCAGTAACGTACTTTTTCCCGAGTTCAAATTGTGAATTCGGGTTTCCATTCTGAGCTGCCTCTTTGATGACATCGAAATCTGAACCATTGGCAGGGAGCGACAACAAGACTGATAAATAAAGGAATGGTGCAACGAAGAAAAAAAACAGGTATTTTCTATGCATTTGTATTTCCAGAAATAATAATTTTTAAAAGAATAAGAAATTAAGTAAGCGTGCAGCTAGTTTAAGCACCCCAACACCTCAATCCCGCTTCCCCTGGAAGAACGTTTTGAGCATAGCGGCGGAATCTGTTTCGGCGAGGCCGGAGTAGACGTCGGGGGTGTGGTGGCAGGTTGGGGAGGAGTAGAAGCGGACGCCGTGGTCTACGCCGCCGCCTTTGGCATCCCCTGCCCCATAATAGAGCCTGCGGATGCGGGCGAAGGAGATGGCAGCGGCACACATTGGGCATGGTTCCAGCGTGACGTAGAGGTCACAGCCTTCCAACCGCTGAGAGCTGAGCTGCTTTCCGGCTTCGCGAATGGCCAGCACTTCTGCATGTGCAGTGGGGTCATTCAGCTCCAGTGTGCGGTTGCCCGCAGAGGATAAGACACTTCCATCTTTTACAACAACACAGCCAATGGGGACTTCGCCGCGCATTTCTGCTGCGCGCGCTTCCTCCAATGCCAGATCCATAAAAGTAGAGTTCAATGTGGGCGTCTTCATGGAGGCCATGCTAGTGCGTATTGCTAAAAAGTGGAAGCAGGTTTTGGATAAAGACACGCAAAAACAAGAGATAAAGCAGTTTAACAAGAGCTAGACCTATGCGACGTGCAAATGTTCTGATCACTCAAGCTGTCATCATTTATGAAAGTGTCAGGTGAGTCTGAGCCAACAAAATCAGAAAAAAATTCGAGAGTCTGCTTTTGCCCCTTTGCCAACTGGCGCCTCTTAGGTTATGACCGGGATAGAGCACGCCCGCGTTTTGAATGCATCCACGCGTCGCGCTCCGTTTTCTTATTATGAGTGAATTCTTATCGTCTGGTTCTCTGCAATCAAACGGAATGCACTCTAACGACATTCGAATATTGTGTGGCATCTGGCAGACTGCTGGGCAGCCAAGGCGGTGACGCCTATGCGAGCTCATCCAGTGTATCTGATCAGAGTGTAGAAAGTTAAAGGCCCCGGTTCGCCGGGCAAGAGCCAATGAAAAACAGCGGTAAAAAACCATCTAGCTCCCCCCGCAAATCTGGCGAGCAGACCAAAAAATCCTCCGGCGACAAAAAACCAAATCAGACAGTCACCGTTGCAGGCGAACGTATTGCCAAGGCAATGGCACGTGCTGGTCTGTGCTCTCGCCGTGATGCAGAAACATGGATTGAAGCTGGCCGTGTCAGCGTCAACGGCACCGTGCTGGAAACACCAGCTTTTACCGTTACCCAGAAAGACAAGGTTGTCGTTGATGGCAAACCTCTGCCAACCCGTGAGCGGACGCGCCTTTGGCTGTTCCACAAACCACGTGGCACGGTAACCACGAATAAAGACCCTGAGGGTCGTAAAACCGTTTTTGACATCCTGCCTGCTGACATGCCACGCGTTGTGACTGTTGGCCGTCTCGACATCAACACCGAAGGTCTGCTGCTGCTGACCAATGACGGTGGCCTTTCCCGCGTGATTGAATTGCCTGCAACTGGCTGGCTGCGCCGCTACCGCGTGCGCGCCTACGGCAAGGTGACTCAAGAGCAGCTGGATGCCCTGAAAGACGGTGTTGCCATTGACGGTGTTCTTTATGGCGCTATTGAAGCGACACTGGACACTGAAAAAGGCGACAACGTTTGGCTGACCATTGGCCTGCGTGAAGGCAAGAACCGCGAAGTTAAGCGGATTCTTGAGCATCTTGACCTTTCCGTGAACCGCCTGATCCGCATTTCCTTTGGTCCGTTCCAGCTGGGCGACCTTGGTGACAGTGAACTGCAGGAAATCCGTGGCCGTGTGCTTCAAGACCAGCTGGGCGAACGCCTTGTTACTGAAGCTGACCTGGACTTTGACGCCCCTATCGTCAACCAGATGGATACCCGGACCAGCAAACAAGCCGAACTGAAGAAGAGAAAGAAATCTTCCGGTGGTGCCGGTGGTGGCTGGATCAGCGCAAAAGATGCTGCTGCTGTTCTTGCTAAGAACAAGAGTAAGCCACTGCGCCATGGCAGCGACCAGAAAGATAGTGGTGGTGAACGCTCTGAACAGAACCCGTTTGGTGACCGTAAGCGCGTTGGTGTGAAACCAACCTTTGGTGACCGCAAGCCTTCTGAAGACCGTGGTGAGCGTAAATCCTTTGGCGACCGTGATCGCGGTGATCGTAAGCCATTCGGCGATCGTGATCGTGGTGAACGCAAGTCATTCGGTGATCGTGACCGTGGCGATCGCAAGCCATTTGGTGATCGTGACCGCGGCGACCGCAAATCATTCGGCGATCGTGACCGTCAGGCTGGACCTTCCCGCTTTGGCAGCAACGAGCGTGGTGGTTACATCAAGCCGCGCCGCGTGTTCAGCGCAGACGGCAGCGTAGATACATACACTCCAAGTTTTGATGAGGATGAAGGCAGAACCGCTGCGAAGCGTAAGCCGGAAGAGCGTCGTTTTGGCACCCGCACCAAGCGTGGTGACTTCGATCTGGCTCATGGCGGCACAAAACGTTCAGCTGAGGCCGACGCTCCAAAACGTGACGGTGGTCGCGGTGGTGACTTTAACCCTGCAGACAATGCGCGTTATTCTGGCGATACCGGCCCAACACCGGGTGAGCGCCGCTTCTCCAACCGTCGCTCCCGCGATGATGCGCCTTCTGATGAAAAGCGTGGTGGTTTCAATAAGGGACCACGTGGCGATAAGCGCGAAGGCGGTCGTGATG
The DNA here is from genome assembly GCF_001623285.1 of Pseudovibrio sp. Ad26. Taxonomy (NCBI): domain Bacteria; kingdom Pseudomonadati; phylum Pseudomonadota; class Alphaproteobacteria; order Hyphomicrobiales; family Stappiaceae; genus Pseudovibrio; species Pseudovibrio sp. Ad26. The sequence goes on along the minus strand of NZ_LMCE01000047.1, from coordinate 179,076 downwards.
GTGGTCGCGACGGCGAAAAGCGTGGCTTTAGCAAAGGCCCTCGCGAAGGTGGCCGTGATGGCGAAAAGCGCGGCTTCAGCAAAGGCCCTCGCGAAGGTGGCCGTGATGGCGGCAAGCCGAGCTTCAGCAAAGGCCCTCGTGAAGGTGGCCGTGATGGCGGCAAGCCGAGCTTTAGCAAAGGCCCACGTGAAGGTGGCCGTGATGGCGGTAAGCCGAGCTTTAGCAAAGGTCCTCGCGAAGGTGGCCGTGATGGCGGTAAGCCGAGCTTTAGCAAGGGTCCTCGTGAAGGTGGTCGTGATGGCGGCAAGCCAAGCTTTAGCAAAGGCCCACGTGGCGGCGGCAAGAGCTTTGGCGGCGATAAAGCGCGTGGTGGTCGCCCAGGTGGTGATCGCTCTGGCGCGCCTCGTGGAAACAAAGGCGGCAGAAAATCGTGAGAATTGTTGCTGGACGCTTTCGGGGAACTGCTCTCGCTACGCCCAAGACACAAAACACACGGCCTACCAGTGACCGGATGAGAGAGACCATTTTTAATGTGCTCGCTCATTCCTATGACAACCCGGTTCAGGATGCACGCGTTCTGGACCTGTTTGCAGGGACCGGCGCTCTTGGTCTGGAAGCGATGAGCCGTGGTGGCAAGTACTGCGTCTTTGTTGAAGAGGCAGTTGAGCCGCGTGGTCTGATCCGCCGGAATGTGGAGACCACCGGATTGATGGGCGCCACAAAGATTTTGCGGCGTGATGCAACATCTTTAGGGGAAGCGGGAACGATTGCCCCGTTCGACCTGGTGTTTCTGGATCCGCCCTACCGCAACGAGCTGGGCGAGAAGGCTCTGTCCAGTGCAGTGGCTGGTGGTTGGCTCAATGAGGGCGCACTTTGCATCTGGGAAGAAGATACGAGTGTTTCTCCAGTGATCCCTGATGGGTTTGAAGGGCTGGATGTGCGCCATGCGGGCGACAGCCAGATCCTCATTCTCCGCTACAACGGCGTGTAGCTCAGAGCGACCCTATATATAAAGAGTAGATGAAGGCCTTTCCGATGTGGTTTCGGGAAGGCCTTTTTTTTGTTGCCCTCCCCTCTTCACGCTGAGTGGACTGCTGCTGTGCCATGTGAATGGGCTAGCTGATGGCGCGGGAGGACAAGGACTGCTAGGCAGAGGTGCGCCTTGCGTCTTTAGCCGGGGTGTTGTGGCAGGCGGTTGTTGTCTGACGGTCGTTGTCTGGCGGTTTGAGGTGGTGGCGCCGTACTGTGGCGGAGAACTTGGTCCGGTGCGGATGGGCTGGAGGGATACATTGACCCTCGGCCTCCTAAAAAGCAGAGATTTGCGGGATTGGGCCTCACAGTTCACATAGCAGCGCGTCAGTCCTCAAAAGAACGCAAAATTCCCCAAAATAACGCAAAATATTAATACTTGTAATTACTATCAATCTACTTATCAGGGAATCTTGATCATTCCTGATAGAGACCCACATTGTGCCTATGATTCGAATGACGCAGGTTGCATACGAAAAGAGCTCGTAAATCTGCGTAATGAATTTTTAACGAACAATAACAATGACTTAATTCGATGATCAGCACCCCTGAATTACGTTTGTTACATCTACTTAGTTTGGGATAAAAGCGTTGCAGGAATGAAACAGCGATTTCGATTAGCTTGATAACTCTAGGTTATTTTTAGAGTTATTATTGCATCCATAAGCATGTGCTGGCATCAATTGCTGCAGGGAATTCGCGTACACAACAATAAAATTAGTTTTGCTTAGGTAGCATTTGGGCCACCTTAAGTAGTTTCGTCAATTAACCTTGTTTGAGGAGTGGGTTTCTACCCGATTTAGGAGTCGAATTATGCGCCACTTTACAACTAGCGCCGCAGCAGCGCTTATGATGAGTGCCACTCCGGTCCTTGCAGCCGATCTTCCCGTTGCACCGGAGCCCGTAGAATATGTCCAGATTTGTGACGCCTACGGTACTGGATATTTTTATATTCCAGGCACTGATACCTGTTTGAGAATTCGCGGTCGTGTTCGTGCTGAATACCGTTTCAACAACTTTGGGGCGGCCCCAAGCGACTGGTCTGAGCGGACAAGAAATTCAACATCCACTCGTGCACGTGGCTACCTCCGCATGGACGCCCGAACTCAAACAGAATACGGCTTGCTTCGTGCTTACATCGATTTGTTCGGAACAGTCGACACACCTGGCTTTATTCAGGATGACAGCTCTGTTCCTAACGTGAACAACCCGGTCGGCTCATTCGGAGTTGAACAGGACAACACTGTAATGACGCTAGATTATGCGTTCGTACAGTTTGGCGGTATGACCATCGGTCGTGCACAGTCCTTCTATGACTTCTGGACCGGTTATGCCTACGGTGCGATCACCACCGTTGCGTACTCTGACCAAAACCTCTGGCTTGCTGGTTACACCTTCGATCTGGGTAACGGCTTGTCCACCAGCTGGTCTGTGGAAGACAGAACAGCTCGCCAGCAGAACCTCTTTACTGGTGAATATCTTGACTCAACTGGATTTAACCAAGGCTACGGTGGCATGCGCTTCCCAGACCTTGTTGCTAACATCCGCCTTGACCAAGGTTGGGGTTCCGCACAGATCATGGGTGCTTTGACAGAGATCCGTTATCTGGAATCTTACCCATCTGGAAAGCTTGGTTGGGCTGTCGGTGGTGGTGTTGAGTTCAACATCCCATGGTTTACAAGCTACCTTTCTGGCTTCCAAGGCGTCGTCCAAGCAACTTTTGCTCAAGGTGCTTTAGGTTACGTCAACAGCGACTGGCAGAACGTAGTCTGGGATGCAACCTCACTTACTGATGGCGAAGACGGGATTGCAACCGCATGGTCCATTGCATGGGGTTTCCAAGCTGACTTCTCTCCTGAGTGGAACGCAGCAATCCAGGCTTCCTTTGCAAATGCTCGCTCCAAGTTCCTTTGGAACCAAAACCAGTGGGATGTTGTTGGTAAGATTGGCTGGACGCCAGTTAGCGGCTTCGAAATTGGTACTGAAGTTGCATACCGTAACGTAGGCTTGGGTGATCTTTATCCCGACAACTCTACTAACGGCGGCAATCCAACTCGTCCACTCGGCCAACAGGATATCATCTCAGTCCTGCTCCGTGTTCAACGGGACTTCTGAGGCCACATGTCAGAACCCATCGATTGCCTAGTGTAATCGAGAATACGAACTGGAAGAGGCGGATCATTGATCCGCCTCTTCTGGTTTTTTATCGTAAAACCTAGTGACGCCCAAAGAGACGCTCAATATCGGAGAGCTTCAGCTCGATCCATGTTGGTCTGCCGTGATTGCATTGCCCGGATTTTGGCGTTGCTTCCATATCACGAAGCAGATTGTCCATCTCTTCAGGCCGCATTCTCCGGCCTGCTCTGATTGATCCGTGACATGCCATCGTCGCCGCAACCAGATCCAGCTTTTCTCTGATACGGGTTGAGCTGTCGAACTCTGCAAAATCATCAGCAAGGTCCTGCACAAGCGCTTTGATATTGAGGCGTTTAAGCATGGATGGAGTTTCTCGCACCGCAATTGCCCCTGGACCGAAGCGCTCCAAAACCAGGCCGACTTCTTCCAGTTCCGTCGCACGTTCTTCCAATCGTGCAACATCCTCTTCAGGAAGGTCGACAATTTCCGGGATGAGGAGCATCTGCCGAGATACATCGCGCTTCGACAGGTCTTCTTTTAACTGTTCATAGACAAGACGTTCATGAGCTGCGTGCTGATCTACAATGACCAAGCCATCTTTGGTTTGCGACACGATGTAAGTTTGGTGGATTTGCGCTCTCGCGGCTCCAAGAGGGAAGTTTTCGCGATCTTCTGGTAACTGGTGTCCGTGGGCTCGAGAGTCTGCGGATGGCGCATCGACCAAATGATAGGCCTGCGTTCCCTGCTCGTTCGCCTGCAGCTGTGGCTGCGATTGATCCAGTGGCCCAGAATAAGGCGCATTCGCTTCCATCAAGCCCAACTGCGTTTCACTGGATCCGACTTCAGGGATATCTGCAGCGTTTTCTTCTGGTCGATAGGATGATTGTTGCCACGAATAGTTTTGAGGGGCCTCTCTATGGCCTTGAGGTGAATGCACGGATGCCCCTGAATGAACACTAAAACCTGCGCTTTGTCCCATTGGGCGGATGGCGTTGATTGCAGATTGGGTGTTTGCAGTGGATGCCCTGAAGCCAGACTGAACGAAGGCATTCTTCAGTGCACCGATCATCAATCCACGAACCAGCTGACCATCTCGGAAGCGTACGTCTGCCTTTGCTGGATGTACGTTTACATCCACTTGGTGAGGGTCAAGATCAATGTTGAGCACTACAATCGGGTGGCGATCACGAGATAGCACGTCTGAGTATGCTGCTTTCAGGGAGCCCAGGAGCAATTTGTCTCTGACTGGGCGGCCATTTACGAAGAAGAACTGGTGCTGTGAGTTGGCGCGGTGGAAGGTCGGCAGGCCTGCATATCCGTACAGATGTACCCCTTCCCTCAGTGCTTCAATCTCCATAGCGTTCTTTGTAAACTCAGCGCCCAGTATTTGTCCGATCCGGGCGAGGTCTGCGTCATCTCCTGTACAAGCTGGCAGTTCCAACTGCCGGCGATCTGATCCAGAGAGGGTGAATCTGACAGTTGGGTTTGCAAGAGCTATGCGTTTGATGATTTCCGTGATCGCGGTTGCTTCAGCACGGTCGGACTTCAGGAACTTCAGACGGGCGGGCACCGAGAAGAAGATGTCTTTCACTTCTACGCGTGTTCCGGAGTTCAATGCAGCTGGTTCAATATCATTGTCCTGGCCGCCTTCAACTTCAATTTTCCAGGCGTGAGGTTCCGAGGCATGGCGTGTAGTTATTTCCAGACGTGAGATCGCGCCAATGGATGGCAGCGCTTCTCCGCGAAAACCCATAGTCCGGATGTCCATGAGATCATCTTCAGGCAGTTTGGATGTGCAATGGCGGCGGACGGCGAGCTGAAGATCTTCCTTCGTCATGCCTGCACCATTGTCTGTGATGCGCAGCAGGCTTTTACCACCGGTCGCGGTGACGATCTCGATGCGCGTAGCACCAGCATCAACTGCGTTTTCAACCAGCTCCTTGACGACACTTGCAGGCCGCTCGATCACTTCACCAGCGGCAATTCTGTTAATTGTCGTATCGCTAAGTTGTCTTACCGCCATAACCGCTCCGTCTCAAAGATTGTTCTGCATATACATGGCGCATCCAAATCATATTTGTGACAGAGATTTGCGCTCAGTATCAATGCAAGATGAGCAGTGATTATATCTACTTGTCGTCGCCACCTGCTCAGGCTATGAGGATTTGGCTCAACTCTACTCTTTTTTCAAGAGCGTATCCAAGTTTCCTCCAAGAGAACATCATATGAAGCAGCAATCCCCCATCACTGGCCTCAGCCAGATTGCAGATCAGTTCAACGGCATTCTATGTGATGTCTGGGGTGTTTTACATAATGGCGTGAGTGCTTTTCCGGCAGCAATTGACGCTCTTGAGACCTATAAGACGCGTTGTGGCAAGCCTGTTGTTTTGATCACCAATGCGCCGCGTCCATCCCATGAGATTGAACAGCATCTTCGCAGTTTGGGTGTTCCGCAGACCTGCTATGACTCAATTGTCTCGTCAGGCGATGTTGTTCAGGCTGATCTGCGCGCCATAGATCACGCAAAAGTCTATCATATAGGACCCAAAAAGAATCATAGCCTGTTTCATGGTGCAAGTTTTGACTTTGTGGAGCCAAATGCTGCGGACATTATCGTATGTTCAGGTTTGAATGACAGGCGCGCCGAAGAGCCTGAAGACTATCGTTCTCATTTTGAAGAGTTATTCAAGCTGGACCTGCCACTCATTTGCGCTAATCCAGACATTGTTGCTGAACAAGGCGACAAGTTGGTCTGGTGTGGAGGCGCACTCGCAAAGCTTTATGAGGAGATGGGTGGCCGCGTCATCATTACGGGCAAGCCTTTTCATCCGATCTACGATATGGCGCGGGCAGAGCTGAATGTGTACGCAGGCAGAGCGCTTGAAAAAACTGAAATTCTGGCAATTGGTGACGGTTTACCGACTGATATCAAAGGTGCAAATGCCCAGGGCATCAACGCGTTGTTTTTGACGGAAGGTATTCATGCAGCGGATCTGACAGGGGATGCCAAAGCCGTTGAAAGCATGCTTAAGGCAGAAGGTCTGTATGCGCACAGTTTCATGGGGCGCCTGAGCTGGTAAAACTAAAGCAGTTTGCACCATTTCAGGTCAACAAACTGCTTTTGAATTTCTTGTTGGTGGGCAGCGCCCACTAGCAAGTTGGTCGCAAGTAAAATCAGGCGAACAGCTTGTCGATATCGTCCTGCTGCACATCACCGAGCATAGCATCAATCTCATCCTGAGAGACACCTTCACCTTTGTGTTGCGGGCCATGGAGGATCAGTTCACGCTTGCGGCGCTCTTCCTCAGTTTCTTCGCCATTGCTCTCGCTTTGAGCTTCTTGCTCAAGACGTAAACGCTCGACGAAGTTGGACACACGCTCATCAATCGTGTTCAGGGTGCTGACAACCTTAGAAATGCGTTGTCCGGTAATATCCTGAAATGCGCAGGCCTGAAAAATCTCCATAACCTGATTGTTGACTGTGTCCTGGTAGGCCTGAGCGTCATCAGGATCAGCGGCCATAATAGCCTCAGCTGCTTCCATGATTGAATGTGTTGCTTCCTCTGTTGAAGAAACAATAGCGTCCAGCTCCCGACCAGCATCAGGAATATGATTGTCTCTCATATCTGCGACACGAAGCTTACTGATTTCGGCTTTCATCCGCGCAATTTCCGCGCCGATTTCGGCCAGTTCCATGGTCACTGCAGGTTGGATGTGTTCAATGATGTCCCCCATTGAACCCGTCATAACCTCTGCAAGATCCATCACATCAGTTAGTGTGACTTCGCTAGATTTCTCACGGCTTTCTTCCAGAAAATCGATGAGTTGCTGAATATCAATTTTGGTCAAAACACTCTTCCCTTTGCCTGAGTAGGGAACGTCTCCTCCAGCAGGCAAAATCGCCTGCCGGGACAGAGCTCTACCCGACCTTGTAACCGGTCAGTTGGGTGCACAGAAGGGTTGGGGCGCTATCGTTATCGCGTCCTCACCCCAGCCCATATTCTTCAGTTGTGCGCAAAACAATTTACTCGGCGAAAACCGCTTCGATTTTGCCTTTAAGAGTTTGCGCGTTAAACGGCTTAACGATGTAGTTGTTAACCCCTGCCTTTTTAGCAGCGATCACGTTTTCCGTTTTAGACTCAGCCGTCACCATAATGAATGGCGTCTTACTAAGAGCAGCATCCTGCCTGACCTGCTTGAGCAGTTCATAGCCAGTCATAGGTTCCATGTTCCAATCCGAGATCACCAGGCCGTAACGACGCTGCTTCATTTTCTCGTAGGCCTCAGTGCCATCAGCCGCATCATCGATGTCCGCAAAGCCAAGTTGCTTTAACAAGTTCCGAATGATTCGAATCATGGTCTTATAATCATCGACAACCAAAATTGGCATCTGAAGATCAAGGGCCATGTACAACTCCATATTCTCAAGAGGCTGTCGTTGCCTCTCTGCTATACTCACGGCGACCACGACATTGTTCGGTCACACTGGACGCAGGTGTCCTTCCAAATAAAAGGGGTCCCCACCAATTCAACTTCGCGAAATTAACCGCCCTACGTTATAGTTAGGTTAATTTATCCAATACGATTTCAATAATGCTAAAAGCCTAATTGTTTTTTAGAGATCCGCTTACTAGCGTTTCCGCGCGTTTTACCGGCAATTTTGCCTGTGGTTAATTCGAGGAAACACTATGCTCAGCCTTCGTCCGCTCGCTTATGAAGACCTTTCAGTCGGTATGACCGAAGTTTTCGTAAAGCATGTCAGCTCTCAAGACATCGTAGGATTCGCAGAGGTTTCCGGTGACAGAAATCCAATCCATTTGTCGGAGCATTTTGCAGCTAAGACCCCTTTTAAAACTCGTATTGCGCACGGTCTTTACACCGCGAGCCTTATCTCAGCCGTACTTGGAACGCGATTACCGGGCCCAGGTGCAGTTTATTTGTCTCAATCTTTAAATTTTCGCGCGCCTGTGTATATCGGCGACGATATTGAGGTGCGCGTGAGCGTTGCAGAGCTGATCGGCAAGGGCAATCGCGCCCGGTTGGATTGCCAATGTTTGGTCGAAGGCAAGGTGGTTTTGGAGGGGGAAGCGATGGTCAAAGTCCCTGCCCGTGTCGACATGGATATTCCCCTCTAAGCTAAAATTCCTGCACAGAACTTAAAGTTTCTTGTGTCCGGCCCGGCAAACTCCATCTCAAGAGCTTGACGGGGCGGATTTCTCACGGCACCGTCTCGCAAAATTCTAGATATTTAGAGTGTGTTGCGCTCTATGCATTCGTGCATCAGACTCTAAATCTGTCTATTCACGCGTATTTTAATCCGAAAACCGGAGCCACTTTTCGGAAATACGCTTTAGCGGGAAGTCAATTCATGGGTGAGCCGACCAAGCAGGCGCATTCTTTTCAGCATATTACCGACCTTGCGCAGTTTCCTGAAAAACTGCGCGGCGGTGTTGTTGCTATTGGGAATTTTGATGGCGTTCATCGCGGACATCGGGCTGTTCTTGATTTGGCGCGAGATGAAGCTGCAAAGCGTGGTGTTCCGGCCCTTGCCATGACTTTTGAACCACACCCACGCACCTTTTTCCGGCCTGATCAACCTGTGTTTCGTTTGACGCCTTCACATGTCAAAGCTGAGATTTTTGAAGCGGAACATCTGGACGGGGTGATCGAACTGCCCTTTACAAAAGAGTTTGCCGGTATGGCTGCTGAGGATTTTGTGAAGGACATTCTAGTTGGGCGCCTTGGCATTTCCCAGAGCATTACTGGCTATGACTTCCACTTTGGGAAGGGGCGGCAAGGAACACCTGAGTTTCTTGAGCAAGCTGGTGAAACCCATGGATTTGCCGTGACCATCGTTGGAGCAGAGGGTGATGAAGGAGGAGAAATCATCTCCTCCAGCCGTATTCGAGCCGCTCTTGCTGAAGGTGAATTGGCTGTCGCGAACAGCTTGCTTGGATATCGTTATTTTGTTGAAGCAACCGTTCAACACGGTGAGAAGCGTGGCCGCGAGCTGGGATACCCAACTGCGAACCTGAAGCTTGCTGATAATTGCGAGCTGAAAGAAGGCGTTTATGCCGTTCAGATCAAAATTGACGGCGTGATGCATGATGGTGTGGCCAGTTTTGGTCGTCGTCCAACATTTGATGATGGCGCACCGCTGCTTGAAGTGCATGTGTTTGACTTCACTGGTGACTTATATGAAAAGCCAGTCACAGTCTGCTTCATCGGATTTATCCGTGCCGAACTTAAATTTGACGGCATTGAAGCCTTAATTAGCCAGATGGATCAGGATAGTGCTGAAGCACGGGCAATGATTGCCTCGATGCGTCCGCTCTCTCATCTGGACCAAATGCTCAATACCGATGGGTAATCCCAGTCTTTAGAAAGATACCTCATGACATCAGCGGCTACGCGAGCTGGCACTGCCAGCTCTGATAATGTGTTGCATGGCGTGCTGCTGATGATGTGCGGGTTGCTCATTCTTTCGAGCACCGATGGCGTGGTGAAATACCTCTCAGAGTTTTTCTCTCCTTTGACGGTCGCTTTCTTCCGCTTTGCCGTGCAGCTTGTCATTATTCTGGCGATTGCTTCTTTTCAGAAACGAAGCTGGCTTAGTCTTTTGAAAGAGACCACCCTGCCCTTGTTCTGCCGTGGCTTGCTGCTTGCGGTGGGCTCGGTGTTCATTGTGTTTGGGTTGAAGTACCTGCCATTGACAGATGCGACAGCAATTTTCTTTGTGCAGCCTGTTATTCTTGTTGTTCTGTCCTCTGTATTCCTGAAGGAAAGAGTTGGGCCAAAACGATGGCTGGCGGTGTTGATTGGGTTTGCTGGTGTGCTTGTGATAATGCGCCCCGGCACCGGCGTTTTCCAACCGGCGAGCCTTCTCGTTTTAGCGGCTGCCTTTACATTTGCTTGCTATCTGATGCTGACACGCAAGCTCTCCGGGCAGGCCTCTCAGCTGGCCATACAGTTCGCGACCGGCTTTGCTGGCAGTCTCTTTATTCTGCCAATCATCATTTATGCATGGCTGACTGGCTTTGGTGGAGATCTGGTGATTGCCAATCAGGAGGCCAACTTTACTCTGCCAACAATTCTGTTGTGCTGTCTTGGTGCAACTGGCCTGATCGCACATGTTTTGCTGGTCAAAGCCTTTGAGAGAGCACCAGCATCCGTGTTGGCTCCAATCAACTACGTTGAAATTTTCTCGGCAACTACAATTGGTTACTTGGTCTTCAATGAAATCCCTGACGAGTTTGTCTGGATTGGCGTTGGTATGCTTATCTGCAGCGGACTGATACTTGCGAATGCAGAGAGAAAACCCTCCCCCTCATAATATTGAGGGGCGGAACAGATACTCTTTAGATAACTGCACTGAATAGCCTGTTACCGGTACTTTCTTTTGGTTGCGCGAAGGAATAGCTGGTGCGTCAATATAGGCCCTTACCCTCTGCGCTGGCTTTGATATGTCAGCGTATCCCCATTATCCGAGAGCAACATGACAACAACAACCGCCTCGACAGATAGTCATACCTCTAATGCCGGGCTGCATGGCATTCTGTTTATGGTCGCCGGAATGTCTCTGGCCCCCTTGATGGATGGCACAGCCAAGTATCTTAGTGCGTTCATTTCGCCAGTTGAGGTGTCGCTTGGCCGCTTCCTGTGTCAGGCGATTATTGTTCTCGTGATTGCGGGTTTCATGGGCCGTTCGTTCGGCTCTTTGATGAAAGAGGTCAACCGTATTCAGCTGGTGCGCGGTGCTTGTCTCGCGATTTGCTCAATCTTCTTCTTCACCTCTCTTAAGTACATGCCTTTGGCGGATGCGATTGCGATCTTCTTTGTGCAGCCGATGATCCTGACTGTACTTTCTGCTGTTGTTTTGAAGGAAAAAGTGGGCGTGCGCCGTTGGGCAGCCGTTGTGGTTGGCATGATCGGGGCTCTGATCATTATCCGCCCAGGATCCAGTGCTTTGGGTTGGCCCTCCCTCTTGCCGTTGGCTGCGGCCACCTCTTTTGCAGTTTATCTTGTTCTGACGCGCAAACTGGCAGGGAGTGCCTCTTTGCTTGGCATTCAGTTCGCGACTGGTATTGCTGGTGTTTTGACGCTTACACCGCTTGTTGTCATCGCAAGCCTGCTTGGGCTTGAAGCTGCCGCCTGGACAACACCGGATCTTACTCATCTGCCATTGTTCGTGTTGATGGGCATTATATCGTTTGCTTCTCACGGCTGTATCGTGCTTGCATTTGACCGAGCCCCTGCGTCCGTTCTTGCACCGCTCAGCTACACCGAGATTATCAGTGCAACGATTGTAGGCTTTGTGCTGTTTGGGGACATTCCGGACATGTTTGTCTGGCTGGGTGTGGCTTTGATTGCAGGTGGCGGGCTTTACATTGCGCACCGTGAACGGACCGCTGCGAAGCGTCAGGCGGAAAGTGAAGAGCTTGTCGACAGCTCACCCAAGCGCCATTACTGACGATTGGGTCGTGGGTTCCGTCTTCAGGAAAATTGCGCTTGGTCTTGAGAATATTGAGCTTTGTTGTTAGAGGCTCTTTATTCCTAGGATAAGCGCTGCTAAAAGCACTCATTATGTTAGCCGAGTTTGAAGATAACAGGACTGCTCCTTTGACCTTACTCAAGGTGTGCCAATTTCGAATTATTGGCCCGGCCTTCAGTTGAGACGCCCGCTGGCGCCCTGAAGTACCGGGAGACCTCCAACCGTCACAGAGACGGCGGGATTTTCAAACTTGCGCAAATTCCTGCGCTTTACCAAATGCCTATGGGCAAACAAATGCCCACATAAGCGGACTGCCAAATGACCGATACACCGAGCCGCGATTATTCGGACACGCTCAACCTGCCTAAAACTGATTTCCCAATGCGGGCAGGCCTTCCAAAGAATGAACCTAAGATCCTTTCCAAGTGGTTGGACAAGGACCTTTACAAGGTGATGCGCGATCAATCCGCAGGTCGCCCTAAGTTCATCCTGCATGATGGCCCTCCTTATGCGAACGGCAACATCCATATTGGTCATGCGCTGAACAAGACCCTGAAGGACATCATCAACCGCTCCATGCAGATGCAGGGCTTTGATGCGAACTACGTTCCTGGCTGGGATTGCCATGGTCTGCCAATCGAATGGAAGATCGAAGAGCAGTATCGCAAAAAAGGCAAAAACAAAGACGCTGTGCCGATCAACGAATTTCGTAAGGAATGCCGTGAATTTGCGGACAAGTGGATTGACGTTCAGCGCGAAGAATTCAAGCGCCTTGGTATTGAAGCAGACTGGGACAACCCATATCTGACCATGCGCTACGACAGTGAAGCTGTGATCGCAAAAGAACTGATGAAGTTCGCGACATCCGGCCAGCTGTACCGTGGTTCCAAGCCTGTGATGTGGTCTATCGTTGAAAAAACCGCTCTTGCTGAAGCGGAAGTGGAGTATGAAGACCATATCTCCCACACCATCTGGGTAACTTTCCCGGTTGTGTCTGGCAATGAAGCACTGATTGGCAAGAAGGTGGTCATCTGGACAACCACTCCTTGGACCATTCCAGCGAACCGCGCGATCTCTTTCTCTAACGACATCAGCTATGGCATCTACAAGGTGAGCGAGGCTGCTGAAGACAACTGGGCGAAGGTTGGCGAAGAATACATCCTTGCTGACAAGCTTGCTGAGTCTGTTTTTGAAGCCTCCCGCGTTGATGCCTATGAGCGTGTTTCCGATGTTGATGTGAGCACAATCGAATACTGCGCGCATCCGCTGCGTGGTGCTGAAAGCGCTGGCGACTACTTCGACTTCAACGTGCCGATGCTTGCCGGTGAGCACGTCACCGATGATGCTGGTACTGGCTTCGTGCACACCGCTCCTGGTCATGGTCAGGAAGATTTCCAGATGTTCCTGGACAACCGGGAAGCCTTTGCAAGAGCTGGTACTGAGCAGGTTCCGATGACCGTTCAGCCGGATGGTTCCTACTATCCGCATGTGCCGCTGTTTGAAGGCAAGTACATTCTTGACCGTAAGGGCAAAGAAGGCTCCACCAACAAAGCTGTTATCGAAAAGCTGACTGAAGTTGGTGGACTGATGGCTCGTGGCCGTGTGAAGCACTCCTATCCGCATTCCTGGCGCTCTAAAGCACCGCTGATCTTCCGTAACACGCCGCAGTGGTTTGTTTACATGGACAAGGAGCTTTCCGAGGAAGCCAAAGGTGACACACTGCGTGCCCGCGCGCTGAAGGCGATCTCCGAGACACGTTTTGTGCCAGCAACTGGCCAGAACCGTCTGAACGCCATGATCGAAGCGCGTCCTGACTGGGTTCTTTCCCGTCAACGTGCATGGGGTGTGCCGATCACCGTGCTTGTGAACAAGGAAACCCGTGAAGTTTTGAAGGACGAAGCGGTTAACGCGCGTATCTTCGAAGCCTTCCAGAATGAAGGTGCGGATGCATGGTTTGAAGAAGGCGCAACACAGCGCTTCCTTGGCGATGCATATGATGCTGAGAACTTCGAAAAAGTCGAGGACATCCTCGACGTGTGGTTCGATTCCGGCTCAACACACGCCTTCTGCATGGAACGCCGTGAAGACCTGAACCCGAACCGTAAAGGTTTGGGTGGTGACGACTACGTGTTGTACCTTGAAGGTACCGATCAGCACCGCGGCTGGTTCCACTCTTCCCTGCTGGAAAGCTGTGGTACTCGCGGTCATGCACCATATGATGCTGTTCTTACCCACGGTTTCACCATGGATGAGCAGGGCCGCAAGATGTCCAAGTCTTTGGGCAATACGGTTGCACCTCAGGACGTCATCAAGCAGTACGGCGCGGACATCCTGCGTTTGTGGGTTGGTTCTGTCGATTATGCTGAAGACCAGCGTATCGGCCCTGAGATCATCAAGACCAACGTTGATGCTTACCGCAAGATGCGTAATACTCTACGCTTCATGCTTGGCTCTCTTGGTCACTATGACGGCGAAGAGATTGCTCTTGCTGACATGAATGAACTTGAGCTTTTGATGCTGCACCGTCTGGCCGAGCTGGATGTGCTGGTTCGTGATGCCTATCAGGCGTTCGACAGCAAGCGCGTGTTCTCTGCTCTGTTCAACTTCATGACTGTTGAGCTGTCCGCGTTCTACTTCGATATCCGCAAGGATGCGCTGTATTGCGATGCTCCGTCTTCCACGAAGCGCAAAGCTTCTCTTTATGTGATTGAGCAGCTGTTCCGTCACCTGACCATGTGGCTGGCACCAATCCTGCCGTTCACCATGGAAGAGAGCTGGAGCTACCGGTACGGTGAGGCGACCACTTCTGTTCACCTGCAGCAGTTCCCTGTTGTTTCTTCTGCGTGGAGAAATGATGAACTGGCCGCGAAATGGGAGAAGGTTCGTGCGGTGCGCCGTGTGATCACTGGTGCATTGGAAATTGAGCGCCGTGAAAAGCGGATCGGTTCTTCTTTGGAAGCACATCCAACCGTTTATATCTCAGATGCGGACCTGATGGCTGCTCTGGATGGTCTGGACGCTGCAGAAATTGCGATCACATCCCAGCTGAACCTGTCTTCTGACAATGCTCCGGAAGGTGCATTCACTCTGGAAGACGTTGCTGGTGTTGGCGTTGTGCCGGGTCTTGCTGAGGGTAACAAGTGTGCCCGCTCCTGGAAGATCCTGCCAGAAGTTGGCGCAGACGCTGAGTATCCTGAGCTGACACTGCGCGATGCGGATGCAATGCGCGAGCTGGATGGCGCGACTGTTTAAGCGAAAGATGTGACGAGGGAATTTGTTTTGAAGAAACTGAAGTTTTGGGGACGTCACAGTTCCCTCGTCCTCCTCCTTGCCGTTGCTGGTCTGGTCGTTGATCAGATTGCCAAGTTCTGGGCTGTTGCTCATTTCTCAGGCGGTGGCATTCCTACAATTCCGGTCGGCCCTTTTCTGGATCTGGTTCTGGTCTGGAACAAAGGCGTATCCTACGGATTTTTCCAGCAAACGACTGAGTTGGGCCGCTGGGGACTAGCAGCCTTTACCGTTGTTGCTTCAGTTTTCATCTGGTTCTGGAGTGCGCGTGCGAGTAATCGGTTGGAAGGCTTTTGCCTTGGGCTGGTGCTATCTGGCGCCCTGAGCAATGGTTTTGACCGCCTCTATTATGGCCAAGTCGTCGATTACCTCTATTTCCATGTTGGGGAATTTTCCTGGTACGTCTTCAATCTGGCAGATGCATGGATTGTTATTGGCGCCGCTGGTTTACTGCTCGACACCTTATTTATTGGCAAAAATAAGGATAGCCGGCCCTAAAACTGCCTAATTCTCAATTATATGTGGGGAATATCGGGTGCTTCTGGGCATAACTACACACTTAGGGCCTTCATGGTTTCGTGATTCCTGTTTTAAGGTGGCATCACTGGATTATGAGGACTACAGATTTCGCAGGCTGTCATTTGACCCGTGATGCCTGTCAAACGCCGTTTTGATGGTGATCGGGAAACAAGGGTAATGAAATTGCAAAGCCGTAGCAAAAAATTCGTTGTTCGGGCCACTTTTGTTTGCGGGCTCTCTCTCGCACTATCTGCCTGCATGACAGGTAATGGTGACTTCGATGATGGTACTGAAACCACCGATTTAAGTTTGATGACTGGTGTGTTGAGCGCGGTTGGTCTTGAGTCTCAGAAGAACACTGACATCAAGTACAAAGAACGTGCTCCGCTTGTTATGCCGACACAGGCTGGCAACCTTCCGCAGCCAGATTCTCGCAAGCTCTCTGAAGTCGCTAGCAACTGGCCGGTTGACCGTTCTAAGGAAGAACTTGAAGAGATCCGTGCGTTCTACAAAGTGGAACCAGGTGAACCTTTGAGCATTGAGCAAATGCGCGGCCACCCTGCACTGGAAAAAGCCGCTGCCCGTCCTCGCGATTTCGCAGCTGAGAAACGTCAGCAGCAGCTTCTTGATGGTGACAAGCTGAGCCCGACTGAACTTGCAGCTCTTGGCAAACAATATCAGGCTGCCAAAAAACAGCTTGGTGGCAAGGATGTGGAAGCACCAATTTGCGCACCTGGCGATCCAAGTTGTACGCCGACACGCAAATACCTGACCGAGCCTCCAGTGGCTTACTCCACTCCTGTTGCAGGCGTTGCTTTTGCGACCCCGGAAGTGGACGAAAGCGAAGAAGTTCGCAAAAAGCGTGAAGCAGCAGCAATTGAAGACGGCGCTCGTATCGACATGAGCAAGCAGTAAGAACTTTTCTCTAACAGAGAGTTCAAGTCTTACTGAAAGCCTGAATAAACTATGAAGCAAGCGCGACGATGTTCGCGCTTTTTTCATTATAGCTGCAATAGATTACGAATAATTCACGAGGAGATTAACCACAATCACGGTATAGGTAGGGCAGCTGTGTCCTGCTCATTTTAAAGGGAGCCCCCTACGTGACTGGTCGATCTCTCGCGCTTAAAGCCCTCGCTTTGAGTCTGGTTGTTTTCGCAAGCCCAGTATTGCCCGTGGTTGCGGATACAACAGGGAAAGCTTCAATCGAAGACTTTTCAAAAATACACATCGGCGGAACCGATGTTTCCCAAACCACTCTCGACAACGGCCTTCAGGTGGTTGTCATCCCTGACCGACGCGCGCCGATTGTGACCCACATGGTGTGGTACCGCGTTGGTGGAGCAGATGAAAAACCCGGTAAATCCGGCATCGCGCATTTTCTTGAACATCTCATGTTCAAAGGAACCAAGAATACACCAGAGGGTGAGTTCTCCAAAAAGGTTGCTCAGGTAGGTGGTCAGGAAAACGCCTTCACTTCTCAAGACTACACGGCCTATTATCAGCAGGTTGCCAAAGAGTATCTGGAAATGGTGATGGGCTATGAGGCTGATCGCATGTCCAACCTGATCCTGACTGAAAAGCAGGTTGATCCGGAACGGGATGTGGTGCTGGAAGAGCGTTCCCAGCGTGTGGACCGCAGCCCTGCTGCCAGACTATCTGAGACATTCGATCAGGTCTTGTTTCCGAACAGCCCCTACGGTATTCCGGTGATTGGCTGGAAAGACGAAATTCAGGCGCTGAACAAAGACGATGCTATCGCCTTTTACGACAAGTACTACACACCAAACAACGCAATCCTGATTGTCGCCGGTGATGTGACTTCGGAAGACGTTCTGGCCCTTGCCAAGAAGACCTATGGCAAGGTTGAGCAACGTGCGGACCCGGGTCCACGTGATCGTCCGCATGTCCAGATCGTGCCAGGTAATCGCGAAGTCAGCCTGCAGAGTGATCAGGTTGCGCAGCCAAGCCTGCAACATGGCTGGATCGTACCAAGCTCGACCACAGCAGAGCCGAGTGACTCTGAAGCTCTTGAAGTGCTTTCAGACATTTTAGGTGGCGGCGCTAACAGCCGGCTTTACAAAGCGCTGGTGATTGAAGGCGAAGTCGCGACCAGTGCTGGAGCCTGGTACCAGTCTACCGCTTTGGATGACACCCGCTTCATTCTTTACACCTCTCCCAAAGATGGTGTTGAGCTGGAAGAACTGGAAAAGCGTGCTCTGGCAATCGTGAATGATGTTCTTGAGAACGGTGTGACGGCTGAAGAAGTGGAACGTTCTAAACGCTCTATGCTGGCCTCTGCCATTTACGCACAAGACAAGCAAGACGTTCTGGCTCGCATCTTTGGGACAGCTCTGACCACTGGTGGTTCTGTTGAGAAGGTTCAGACCTGGCCTGCTCGCATTGCCAAGGTGACACCTGAACAGGTTCAGGCAGTTGCGCAGAAGTACCTTAGTGAAACCAGTGTGGCGAGCTATCTGATGCCTGCTGCAAAACCTGAAAATGCAGAGTGAGAGGGGACGCTCGATGAAAGCTAAAGTTCTTATGGCGGCTTCTGCCTCCGCTTACCGCATGACGGCAAGTTTGTTTGCGTTGCTGGCCTTGTCATTCCTGTTCGTCGCTACCTTTGTGCAGAACAGCCAGGCCATTGAGATCCAAGAGGTTAAAAGCCCCGGAGGGATCACAGCATGGTTGGTAGAAGACTACACTGTTCCGATCATCGCACTGAACTTTGCGTTTGCAGGTGGTAGTTCTCAAGATTCAGATGCCAAGTTGGGTGTGACCAACCTCTTGAGCACCATGCTTGATGAAGGGGCTGGAGATCTCGATTCCCAAGCCTTTCAGGGACGTATTGAAGATCTGACTATGAGTCTGTCCTTCAGTTCTGGCCGCGATTTCTTCTATGGGTCTTTCCAGAGCTTGCAGGCGAATAAGGATCACACCTTCGAGATGCTTCGTCTGGCTGTGAACGAGCCACGTTTTGACAATGATCCTCTTGAGCGGATGAAAGCACAGACGATCTCTGGCATTCGTCGCAGCCTAAAGCGCCCAGATGCTTTGGCTGGTCTGAATTTGTCCAAGACCATCTTCCCGGATCACCCTTATGGCCGCCCAAGCCGAGGAACAGAGGATACGGTTGCCAAGCTGACTTCTGATGATCTGAAAACACAGCGTGCAAAGATCTTTGCAAAAGGCTCTTTGAAGATTGGTGTTGTGGGAGCCATTAGTGCTGATGAGCTGGCCAGCGTTCTGGACAAAGTCTTTGCTAATCTGCCTGAAAACGGTGATCTGGTTGCTATTCCCAATGTGGAGCCTGTGACAGATAAGGCTGTTCACGTTGACTTTGAGAGCCCACAGACTTCCATTCAGTTCGCTTTGCCAGGTTATGAGCGTCATGATCCGAAGTTCATGTCTGCCTTCGTGATGAACCACATTCTGGGTGGTGGCTCCTTCTCCTCATGGCTCTATGACGAAATCCGTGAGCAGCGTGGTCTGGCTTACTCCGTTGGTTCTTATCTGGTTCCTTACAAGCACGCAGCGCTGTTGATGGGGTCCACGGGTACACGCTCGGACAAAGCTGGAGAAGCGATTGATATCATCAAGAAGCAGATGGTGCGGATGGCGCAGACTGGGCCTACTCCGGCAGAACTTGAAGAAGCGAAGTCCTATCTGACTGGCAATTACGCTCTCAACTTTGACAGCTCCAGCAGCATTGCCCGTCAGCTGACAGGCATTCAGACCCAAGAGCTGGGCATTGATTACATCGACAAGCGCAATGAGATGGTCGAAGCAGTAACACTGGAAGGTGTTCGCGAGGTTGCTCAGGACATGTTTGATGGCATTGAGCCAACCTTTATTACGGTTGGCAAACCGCTGAACTAACTCTTACTCAAAGCATGAAAAACAAGCAGGCGAGTTGATGAAAATCAGCTCGCCTCTTTCTTTAGCGAGCGTGGGTTTGGCGCGCCTTGCAGAACGTCTGCACGGACTGGACGTGGCGGTGAGAACAGGAAGCCCTGTGCACAGCGGATGTCCATTTCCAGAAGCTCCAGTACAGCGCCTTCGCTCTCCACATGATCCACGATCAGCTCGATGCCATAGCGTTGTAGCAGGCTACCGAAGTCTGCCGGGTGGATGTTGCTCTTGGCCAGATCATCTTCATGCAACAACAAACGTGATGCATGCAGCTTTGCGAACCGGAAGCCGCGATCAGCCAAAGCACGGAAATCCATGCGTAGGTCAGTGATGCGATCTACAGAGAAACGGAAGCCCAGCTCAGCCAGAGCAGCGAGGCTTTCGTACTCAATCGCACTCATGACAGCAACATCAGCCTGCGAGAATTCGAAGATCAGCAAATCTGAGTAGGTGTCGTTGGCGCGCACGAACTCCAAAAAGCCCGGGAAGAAGTTTTCATCCATGAGCGTGCTTGGAGACAGGTTACAGAACAAGCCTGCTTCTCTGTTGCGGGTTGCCAGACGCTTCAGGATCTGGAGAGATCGGAACAACAAAATATTGTCGATCGCTGGCATTTGGCCGGTGCGGTCTGCTTCCTGAAGGAACTCGATTGGCTCAAGCGTGTCGCCATTGGCCTTGCGCAGACGCGTCAGGGCCTCGTAATAGCGAACACGACGCTGCGGCAATGTCACGATTGGCTGTAGGTAGAGGTCCACCCTACCCGCTTCGATGCTTGCGCGAATTTCTTCGGCCAGAGCGGCATTGGGATGGTGCATGCGCGGTGCGGCCGGGCGTTTCATCTCAGGTGCGCGTGTTTCTGCAAAAGGTTCCTGCACAGCCGCCATTGGTTGACTTGCTGCCATCGGCTGGCCTGCCGCGCTCGCAAATGCAGCAGCTGCCTGACTGGCCAGATCACCAGATGGTTCCTTCATCGCTGCCTGCGGAGCGGCCAGGCGCTGAGCTGGTTGAGGCTGAAGCTGCGCCTGCTTGGTGCGCTGGTCCTCGATGGCAATGCCCTGATCCTCGATCCGGGTTTCCATGTCGGCCATGGCTTCGGCCATCTGCTTCACCAGAGAACCGATAACCTCCACTTCAGCAAATAGCGGGTCAATCTCTTCCCGGGTGCGGCGTGGAATGTTGTGCTCGACACCAGTAAGGCGGCCTTCGAGGTTTCCGACATCATCATCGATGGCTGCAATCCGCTCTTCCAAGCGATTGACGGCGTCAGATACCGCGGATTTTTCCTGAGAGCGGGTCAACATGAAATGGATGAAGATCATGGTGCACATCGCCGTGAAGGCAACGGTGATGGCCTCGCCAACCGGACGCGCAAAAAGGTAGACCATCACAGTGCCACAAGAGGCCGCAATGGCTGAAATAGAAAACAAAATGGAAATGTTCGCCAAGCGCGTCATATCCTCAAGAGTACCTGTTGGTCCGAATCACAAAATACATACCTGAATTTTGCCGCATTTACCGAGGTCGTTCGAACCCTATACCCATTATATTTCTAGGGAAAACCCGTGTTGTCCCCGCAAGAATGACAATAGAGCTACATATATCATCAGCGCATACGATTTTCGTCACAATCCCGAGCTGAACTTAGGCGCGCGATTCTGGCGAACGGCGATATTTATCGGGTAAGAAAGTTGCTCGAAGCGTTCTGCGTGAAAGAAATTAACTGCATAATGCAATCAACCTCGAAAACGAAAAGGGTTTGTTTACCCTGTTTGCACAAACTCAGGGTGTCGAATGATTGTCGGCATGATGTATTGATTTTTGAGGTTGCCTGCCAATGGGATCCCCCAAAGCTACCAATAGGTTTTTGAACGCCTGTGTCGTGGACACTAATCGTGCAGAGGCTCGTAAAACCAGTAGTGCATTGTCGAAGCATGTTACCAGCGGACAACCTGCGCATGTTCTTGCCAGTAAGGAACATGCCGTCGCCTTTTTGCGACATACCCCAATCAATATCGTTATTGTCGATCTTGAATGCATTGGCGGAGAAGCCGAGCTTTCTGAGATTGTCGCTGCTGCTCCACGCGCGGTTATGATTGCAGTCAGCGCCAAGGGGTCTGTGAGCCGTGCCATGAATGCCATGCGCAATGGTGCCCATGACTTTTTGACCAAGCCTTACACAAGCGAAATGCTTTTGGAGAAACTTGAAGCACATCTGGGTGTGTTCAAGAGAGCGGCACCTTCCCCTTCACTTCCAGTCTCAGCTAGCCCAGAGGCAATTGTCTCCAGTGACACGTCTGGAACAACTGCTCAGTTTGAAGGGTTTGTGGGCGCCTCCAACCGTATGCAAAGCGTTTATGCGCAGATCAACCGGATGGCCACATCCAGTGCACCAGCCTTCATTACCGGGGAATCAGGTACAGGCAAGGAATTGTGTGCACAGGCGCTGCACGCCAGATCTGCACGCAAAGGCGGGCCTTTTGTCGCAATCAACTGTGGAGCGATTCCGGCCAATCTGATGGAGTCTGAGATCTTCGGTCATGCACGCGGTGCCTTTACCGGAGCAGATGAAGCCAGAGCCGGGGCAGCAGAGCTTGCCGATGGGGGAACTCTGTTCCTTGATGAAATTGGCGAGATGGAACTCTGCCTGCAGAGTAAGCTGTTGCGCTTTCTTCAGACCGGCTCTATTCAGCGCGTTGGAGAGCATAAACCGCGCTCGCTGGATCTGCGCGTTATCTGCGCAACCAACAGAGATCCCAAAACAGAGATCACTGCAGGTCGCTTTCGTGAAGATCTGTTCTATCGCCTCCACGTCCTGCCGATCCGTCTGCCTGCTCTTCGGGAGCGCCGCGAAGACATCCCGTCCCTTGCTCAAACATTCCTGAAGAAGTACGCAGCAGAAGAAACCCGCAGATTTCAGCGTTTTTCGACCTATGCAGAGGCTCTTTTGCTGCAGCACAGCTGGCCGGGTAATGTGCGCGAACTGGAGAATGTCATTCGCCAGCTTGTGGTCATGAATGACGGTGATAAAGTCACTGAACTCATGCTCTCTCCTTTGCTGCGTGAACAGGCTGTTCCGGTCCTTTCTGACATTGCCTTCAGCACAAGCGAACCGATGCCTTCCATGGGGCGGTCGATCGAACCGCTCTGGTTTCAGGAAAAGCAGATTATCGAGACCACGCTTGAAACTTTTGACGGCAACATTGCCCTTGCAGCTGCCGCTTTGGAAATCAGCCCCTCGACCATCTACCGGAAGAAGCAATCCTGGGCTGAACGGGCCAGTGCCTGATCAATTGCGTTGTAATTGCTTAACCATCGCATGTGGAATGTCTTCGTGACGCATATCTAAGCTGCCTCAACAAATGGGGCAGTATTGTCTCCCTTAGATTTAAGAGCTATACCACCGCCAAGAATCAGGTGAGTGCCGCAGATATTGTGTTCTGCTGGCTCTAGGGGGCTAACAATGCCATTTACAGTGAGAGGGATGTCAGCTTACGCAAAAGCTGCAGCCTGTTCTATTTTTGCGGTTGCTTTGTTGGGTAGCGCTGCATCTGCTGAAGACAAGAGTGCGCCGAGCGCTGACTTTAAAGCTGCTCAGGACGCCTACACCATTGCCTGGCAGCAGCAGCCACTCGCTTTTACGGCAGCAAAATTCATCGCATTACCAGCTGAAGGTTACGGTGCTTATAAAGCTTTGGAGACTGCAGAGTTCCAGAGCGGTGATCCATTGACCGTGTACGCTGAGCCTGTTGGCTTCTCCTATAAAGAGATGGGCGGCACATATGCGATTGATTTGAGCGTTGACTTTGAACTGCGCAACACTACTGGTCAGGTGCTTGCCTCTCAGGACGGGTTTACCGCCTTGCACTCCGCAAGCTTCAACCAAATCCGCGAGTATCAGACATCATTGAGCTTCAACCTTAAAGGGCTGCAAGCTGGAGACTATGTGCTGAAGGTACAGTTTAACGACGAGAACTCGGAAAAGTCCGGCAGCTTTGAGCTTCCGTTTTCCATGAAGGACGCGCCTCTTCAGAATTAGAGCATGTTGCGTTCATATGCATTCACGCACCAAGCTCTAACTCTTTAATTTTGCGCGTATTCTTATCAAAAAACCGGAACCACTTTTCGGGAACACGCTCTAAGACCTGAAAGCTTCCTGTTAAAGTTCAAAAGCTGGCTTTGATCTTAAAGCCAGCTTTTCTTTTGCGCTGATTCCGGAAATTCCCGTGCAGGCAGCACAGACAGTCCATTCGTCTAGGCTGAGTTGAAACTGCACCCAGATTGCCCCCAATTTCTCGCAGTATTCCTATATTTGTTGCGCCTCGGATTATTTTTTTACAGCTCTCTTCTTGACTATAAGGGGTGGTGAAACTACATCATTTTGTGGTTGTTAGCACTCTGCCTTTGGGAGTGCTAATGACTGTGGGGCTGCAAAGTTTCACCCACTCTCAAAGTTTTTAACCTTCGCGTCCGGGCGCTGCCTAAAAGGGGCGCTCGCGTATGAGAGGAAGAGCCAATTATGAAGTTTCGTCCGCTACACGACCGTGTTGTCGTTCGCCGCATTGAGTCTGAAGAAAAAACAGCTGGTGGCATCATCATTCCTGACACTGCAAAAGAAAAGCCACAGGAAGGCGAAGTTATCGCTGTTGGCGCTGGCGCACGTAAGGACAACGGTGAGCTGATCGCTATCGACGTTAAAGCTGGTGACCGCGTTCTGTTCGGCAAATGGTCCGGTACTGAAGTTAAGATCGACGGTGAAGACCTGCTGATCATGAAGGAATCCGACATCATGGGTATCCTGGCTTAATTCCAGGCCATTGTTGAGACCCTACGATCCCTTCTGTTATTCAAGAATTTAAGTGAGACAAAACCATGGCTGCTAAAGAAGTCAAATTCGGCTCTGATGCCCGCGACAAGATGCTTAAAGGCGTCGACATCCTTGCAAACGCTGTAAAAGTTACCCTCGGCCCTAAAGGTCGTAACGTTGTTCTGGATAAAGCATTCGGCGCACCACGTATCACCAAAGATGGTGTTTCTGTTGCGAAGGAAATCGAACTTGAAGACAAGTTCGAAAACATGGGCGCACAGATGGTGCGTGAAGTTGCTTCCAAAACCAACGACATTGCTGGTGACGGTACAACAACTGCGACTGTTCTGGCGCAGGCTATCGTTAAAGAAGGTGCAAAGTTCGTTGCTGCTGGCATGAACCCAATGGACCTGAAGCGCGGCGTTGACATGGCAACTGCTGCTGCTGTTGCAGACCTAACTTCCCGTTCCAAGTCTATCTCTTCTACTGACGAAGTTGCACAGGTTGGCACTATCTCTGCTAACGGCGACACCCAGATCGGTGAAGACATTGCTGAAGCAATGCAGCGCGTTGGCAACGAAGGTGTTATCACCGTTGAAGAAGCTAAGTCTCTTGAGACCGAGCTTGAAGTTGTTGAAGGTATGCAGTTCGACCGCGGTTACCTTTCTCCATACTTCGTCACCAACGCTGAAAAGATGATTGCTGACCTGGAAAAGCCACTCATTCTCCTTCACGAGAAGAAGCTTTCCAACCTGCAGCCAATGCTTCCAATCCTTGAAAGCGCTGTTCAGTCTTCCCGCCCACTCATCATCATCGCTGAAGATGTTGAAGGTGAAGCACTGGCGACTCTCGTAGTTAACAAACTGCGTGGCGGCCTGAAGATTGCTGCTGTTAAGGCTCCTGGCTTCGGCGACCGTCGTAAAGCAATGCTCGAAGACATCGCTATCCTGACTGGTGGTACCGTGATCTCTGACGATCTCGGCATCAAGCTGGAAAACGTAACCATCGACATGCTCGGCACTGCTGACAAGGTGAACATCACCAAGGAAACCACTACCATTGTTGATGGTGCTGGCGAAAAAGCTGACATCGAAGCACGCGTTTCCCAGATCAAAGCTCAGATCGAAGAAACTTCTTCTGACTACGACCGCGAGAAGCTGCAGGAACGTCTTGCTAAACTTGCTGGTGGTGTTGCAGTTATCCGCGTTGGTGGTGCAACCGAAGTAGAAGTAAAAGAGAAAAAAGACCGCATCGACGATGCCCTGAACGCAACACGCGCTGCTGTTGAAGAAGGTATCGTACCAGGTGGTGGTTGTGCTCTTCTTCGTGCAAAAGCTGCTGTTGAGAAAGTATCTTCCGAGAACGTTGACATTGAAGCTGGTATCAAGATCGTTCTGCGCGCTCTTGAAGCTCCGCTTCGCCAGATCTCTGAAAACTCTGGTGTTGAAGGTTCTATCGTTGTTGGCAAAATCCAGGACAACATTGCGGATGAGACCTTCGGCTTCAATGCTCAGACCGAAGAATACGTCAACATGATTGAAGCTGGCATCATCGATCCAACTAAGGTTGTTCGTACTGCACTTCAGGATGCTGCATCTGTAGCTGGTCTGCTGATCACTACTGAGGCAATGGTTGCTGAACTGCCTAAGAAAGACTCCGGCCCAGCAATGCCTCCAATGGACGGCGGCATGGGCGGCATGGGCGGCATGGGCTTCTAAGCCAAGCCAACCAACGCTTAAACGAATTAGGGCATCCTTCGGGGTGCCCTTTTTTGCATTGTCACAAACAGCTTCAGCTAGGAAATAACAACTCATGAGTGAACTAAAACAAAAACATCATGATATTTGGCAAGCAGTCAAAGACCAGATGTCTGACACTAAACTGCCGATTAAACTGAGAAATAATGTTCCCGACGGAAGTTACTACGACATCAAGTTTGGCATACCGAACGCTTATCTAAGTCTCCATTATCTGGATGAAGAAAACTGCGCGAAAGTTATGATCAACTTTCGGAATGAGCCCGGCGAGGCCTACTTCAAAGAACTGCTAAACCAAAAAGAACATGTAGAGACAGCGATCGGCGCGTCCCTTGATTGGGACCCTGCTGAACATGCCCGATATTGCAGCATCGTGTTATGGAAGAGAGATGTTGATCTTGGCACCAACACGACAATGCCTGAGCTTGCAGACTGGTATGTAACCTGGCTCGGAAACTTCCACATGGCACTCTTCCCGCTGCTCTCTGCCATTCCCAAGTAGCAATCGAAATGAAAGCACCTGAAATGGTGCTCTTATTTTTTGTATTACGCTTCAATTTGCTCGAGTTTTAAACTCTCACCCTGATCTACCAATCTGCTTTGGCTGATAATCGGAGGAATTTCCTATGAAAAATCGTGTAGCGATGGTCTTTGGTGCAACTGGGCTGATTGGTTCTGAGGTGGTTCGGCTGCTGCTTGCCAGTGAGGCGTATGACGAGGTTCATGCAGTTGTGCGCAAAGATCCAGAGATTAAAGATGATAAGCTTCGTTTGCATCTGACCGATTTCAGCGATCTTTCCAGCCTTCAACTGCCAATGAACGTGACGGATGTGTTCTGCTGTCTGGGGACCACGCTGAAGAAAGCCGGCTCAAAAGAAGCGTTTTACGCAATTGACTTCCAGCTTGCCTACGACCTTACGCGGTTGGCACGTGAAGCTGGTGCTGAGCAGTTTCTCATGGTTTCTTCGATTGGTGCTGCGGCAGCCAGTTCCAACTACTATCTGAGGGTCAAAGGGGAGCTTGAAGAGGCCGTTCGTGGGTTGTCTTATCCTTGCACAAAAGTGTTCCGACCGTCTTTGTTGCTTGGTGAGCGTCAGGAACAACGCTTTGCGGAAGGACTAGCTGGATCGGTACTGCCATACCTCTCGTTTCTCTTCCAAGGCCCTTTACGGAAGTATCGTCCAATCGAGAGCACAGCAGTTGCACATGCATTGGTTGCCGGGGCCCTTGAAGGTGGGAATGGGTTTCGCGTTCTGGAAGGCGACGAGATTGCTGCGAAGGCTGTCTGAGCGAAAATTTTATCCCCCTTCCTCAATCCAACCCATACGAATCCTATGTCCATGTAAACGGGCACCTCTTGAGGTGTTTTTTGCCTAGCTGTGGTGCTCTAAGTCAGCGTTTTGGGCTCCGGCCTTTTGTCTAACTCGCCCTGTTACCGATTGAGTGATAATCGACATATCATTAGACATAACTTTGTATTTCAAGGTGTTAACAACTATGCATGTTAGATTTTTAATACATTTGTTTCTATTTGGTATTCTGTTTACACCAGCTGGTACGCTCGCACAGCAATACATACCCGCACCTGTACACGCGGTTAGCTTTGATGAATGGACTGCCGCTAATGCACGTCTGGCTAATCAACAACCACTGGAAGAAATTCTTGGTATCTTAGAATTGAGCAGAAAGGACTGGGCTGAGGTCAACACAGCGTTTGAAACCGCACTCGCGACGACACCTGGTTATAAACTGGTTGAACACTATGGCGCTGTATTCACTAGTCCAGCAGTTGGCCGTTTTCAGAAAATAGAAGCTCAACCAGAACCTCACGAAGCATTGAAGAGTTATAGTGACTTTTCACGCATTGAATCACATTTGAGCGTTGCCTCTACGATTGGCGAAGATATCCATCCCGTTTTGCAGTCATATGGTTTCACGCTTTATCAGTACACACAGGAAGCTAACCGCTGGCACGAAGTGCGAGCAAAGGCGGCACGCACCGGCAACAACGCAGAAATCTATCGTCAAAGGCAAATTGACCAGCAGTTTAAGGCGCATTTCGAGAAGCTCTACAAACAGAGCGGAAATTAAGCTGGCTTTCTTCTTGTAAGATCTTATCCCCCTCTCCCTAACACACTCCATACTAATCTCATGTCCACGTACACGGGCAGCTGGCGGAGCGACCGTCAGTGTGGCGTGGGCTGGGCGGGGCTACCGGGAGACATAACGCATCCTCCGGCGGGTCCGTTGAAACACCCCTTGAAAGTCTTTAGTGCAGGGACCAAGCGGAAGCTGGTCACCCGATGGGCGTCTACACTGGCAGCTGCAGCTGTCAGGGACAAGTCAAACTGTCCTTTACAGCAACTGCCCTGACTGTGAGACCTGAAGCAAAGCCTTGTGTTTTGTGAGGGCTCATAGTGATGGGTAGGCACCTGCTCCCAATGCCTTTCGGTGGAGACCTTGTTTCATACAAAAACGCCCGGGCGAGGCGAGCAGCCAATGCCGAAGAAACTAATTTACTTACAATGCGCAGGTATTGCCTGCTCGCCTTGCTCATCCCGCATCCTGGGAACCTAAGCTCCACCACTGCATGGGAATCCATGTGGTGCCATTGATGTTTGCAGGCCCTATTCGCCAGCGACGGGCCCTTCAGCCGTCTTGCTACCACCTTTGTGGAACAGCTCGTAGATATCTTCCAAAGACACTCCTTTGGTCTCTGGTGCGCGGCGGATGGCGTAGACGGTTCCGATGCAACAGCATATGGCGAAGAACAGAAAGATCTCGGTGATCGTGAAGAGCTGGTTCAATTTGGGGAACCCAAACACCACAAGGAATGTGAAGACCCAGTTGACGGTTACCGCCACGACCATTCCTTTGGCCCTCAGATAATTTGGGAACACCTCTGACATGTAGACCCATGGCAGCGGCCCCATGGAGAGGGAATAGGAGATCACGTAGAGGCAAAGACCTGAGACGGACAAAGCTGTGCCAATCCCGTCCCCCATGAGAAAACCTCCCACGATCAAGAACTGGGAGAGTGCGCAGGCTGGCAGTCCATAGACCATAAGGGGTCTTCGGCCAACACGATCAATGAGGAGCAAGCTGGCAGCGGCAGCGAGAGCGAGGGCTGCACCAAGACCGACCGTTGCAGACAGGCGGCTGGCTTCCTCAGAAAAGCCCAGGTCGCCGAAAAGTTCCGGCGCATAGAGGATGACCGCATTGATGCCGCTGAGCTGCTGGAACAGGAAGGTGAAGACGCAGAAACTGGTGATAGGCCGGTTTCGTGGATTGATGAGGTCCAGCCATCCCCCCTTTTGGTCTGCCACTTCGGCGAGGTCTTCCTCAATCCGCTTCACATTGCCTTTGACCCACGCCACAGATCGGGTTGGCTCAATCTTTTCAAAGACGGCCTCTGCCTCTGCCGAGCGCTTTGCCATGACGAGCCAGCGCGGGCTTTCGGGGGCACTCCAGATGCCAAAGAGTAGAAACGCTGCAGGGATCGCGGAAAGGAGGAACATGAACTGCCAGCGATTGATGGCTTCTGCGCTGTAGCCGAGATCAAGCGTGATCAGGTTGGAGAGGTAACCAATCAAGACACCAAAGGAGATCATAAACTGGAACGCGCCGAGCATACGGCCTCTGATCTTGCGCGGTGCAATTTCGGAGACATATTGGGGGCCAGCCATTGAGGACAGGCCAATTCCCATTCCGATGAGTGAGCGGGCAAATGTGAGGATGAAAAGGTCTTGCGCAACACTGGATAAGACAGCCCCGGTGATAAAGAACAGGGCTGCAATGATGACCGTTGATCGTCTGCCAAATTTATCGCTGAGATAGGCGCTCAGGTAGGCTCCAATCAAACCGCCGATGGACAAGGACGCGACCAGAAGACCTCCCCAATACGCAGAGAATTCAAACTCTGCTTTGATGGGCTCATAAGCGCCAGCGATGACGCCTTCGTTGTAGCCATAGAGCAAACCACAAAGTACGGCGATACATGCCAGGAGGATAATCATGCGCAATCCCTTTAAAGACCAAGGGAAAGTATAGGCGGAGGTCTCTAACCATCCGGAGGACACACAGCCCTGAATTGTGTGGTTTATCGCAAGACCCCAATAATGTTTGATCATATGCAGGAAAGACAACATGGATAGTTTCGCTGCCTCACGCAATGTACCGCGAGCAAAGTTGCACTGGCGAGTTGAATCGGCCTTGAGCTTTTCGCGGCCTTTGTCTTCAATTAAGCTTCCCGTCGCATGATCAGCGCAAGACCTTCCGAAGTGCTTCAACCTTTGCCAACCAGGATTTACCATGATTGTTCTTCAGGATTTCCCCGCAGCTCGTTTTGATGAGTTTCAGATCATTTCCGTCTCTGAATACGCCCAGGATCTGATGGATAATCGCTGTATGGAAGAACAGGCCGCGCTGAAGAAAGCCGAGGAAGGTTTGTCAAAGGCCTTTCCAGAGGGAAAAAGCAACAAACTCAATAAGCTGCTGAGCATCGTCAACAAAACGAAGGCTGGCGAAGTGGAAGTTGGTTTTCTCTGGTACTCCCTTCATGATGATGCATCTGCCTTCATCATGGATTTTCTGGTTTACTCAGAGCACCGTGGCAAGGGGTACGCCTCCAAAGCTCTTGAGGCGTTGAAGGCGACGTTCAAGAAAGATGGCCTGACGCGCATTGGACTTCGTGTCGCCCCTGACAATCACGGCGCTATACGGACCTATTACAAGGCTGGTTTTAACGTGACCGGATGGAATATGTCCTGCGAGGTTTGAGCACAAATTAGGCAGTAGTTTTCGGTTGCCAGACACACGATTAACTAGATTTCGAAGTTAGCAATCATATCTACCACTGCACGAAATTGCGCTGCTTGGAGCTCAGCAACAGTTGGCTGAATTGGTCCAGGTGGCAAACCAAAAGCAACTGGTTGATTTTGGACATCGTTGATAGGGAATAGACTTTCGCCAGGCAAAATCAAACGGTTATTATAATTTAAGGCTGGGAAGTTTACGTGTTGTTGGATTTCTCCCAAGCCCAGCAAATGAGGCAGCAATCTTCGAGTCGCTATTGGCAGCACTGGTGGGTTGAAACCATAAATAGATTGGACATCTACGACATGAGAATCATAATATTGTTTTAGCCCACTTTTTGTTATCAATGCATGTCCTGAATGATATTGCGCATTTTGGACGGTTGCCCGTCCCTGCATGAACTCATTGTATAGCTCGTTTTGATTAATATTACCGTTATTATCAAAGTTGCTAATTCGGGCAGAATTGAAGGGATAATCTCTTACTTCGAAAGGATGATATCGGAATTGCTGACCATTAGTCCAACCACCAAACTTGAGCCCCCAAAAAGTTCCGGCCAAGCTTCCATTGGTGATGTAGATAACTCTTGAATGTGGAGCTGCATTTACGGTCATATTGGGGAGAAATTCCTGAGTTGTCATCTTGACTGATCTATCAATCAGCTGCTCCAACTGTAAAGTTAT
This sequence comes from Pseudovibrio sp. Ad26, assembly GCF_001623285.1. Classification (NCBI taxonomy): domain Bacteria; kingdom Pseudomonadati; phylum Pseudomonadota; class Alphaproteobacteria; order Hyphomicrobiales; family Stappiaceae; genus Pseudovibrio; species Pseudovibrio sp. Ad26. The sequence continues at coordinate 147,639 of NZ_LMCE01000047.1, read as the reverse complement.
TTGCTGAAGAGAGACACCCAGCGGCACCATTAGCCAATCATCAGAACGGTGCAGTAGATTACTCATACCATTCACAGAATGCTCATTTAATGGCACACTTGTTCGCCCCAAAGGAAGATTACCGTTTGCGTCTATTGGACCTGAAACCATTGCATAGATCCGGGTCTGTGCCGGGACGATAGCAAAACCATCACGATGAAACGGCCTCAAACGCACCGTTTTAGGAGAAAAAACACTCCCAAAGTAAGTTGATGGTAGCTGAACTTCAGCGACTACGCCATTGTCGGCATTCAGTGTCCCAAAAGCGATGTCACCGGCACTCATCTGAACAAGAGTGAGATTAGTCTGCGCTACCATAAAATTCTCCAAGATAAGTAAGATTAATGTGGCAAAGCCACTTATTTCGGAGACGCGTAATCTGAGAGAATGTGAGAGATAGCAGTTCAGCCTACTTGACGAAATGTTGAAGTGACTTCATTTCAAAAATGTATGGTCTTTCTGATAAGTTTTGGAAAATACCGGATTAAGACCTGATTTAAGGATCTGAGATGATTGCACGCAAAGCTGCAAAAGCCCTTGCCGTTCTTCCTTTGCTTTATGCTGTGAGCCAGCCTGCGCAAGCTGCTGAGACCGAAACCGCGATTTTTGCTGGTGGTTGCTTCTGGTGTATCGAGTCTGACTTTGACAAGATCGAAGGCGTTCTTGAGACCACATCCGGCTATACAGGTGGTCGCAGTGCAAACCCGACCTACAAGCAGGTTTCCGCTGGTGGCACAGGTCATATTGAAGCGTTGGAAGTAAAGTTTGATCCGGCTAAGGTGTCTTATGAAGAGCTGCTGACAGCCTTCTGGCATTCTGTTGATCCAACAGATGCCGGTGGTCAGTTTTGTGATCGTGGTGAGAGCTATCAGACAACCATCTTTGCAACCTCCCCTGCGCAGCTGAAAGCGGCAAAGGCCTCTAAGAAAGCGCTTGGAAAATCAGGTGAGGTCAACCGCCCGATTGTAACACCAATCCGCACTACAGCGCCGTTTTATGATGCTGAAGATTATCATCAGAACTACTACGAGAAGAACCCGATCCGCTACAAGTTCTACCGCTACCGCTGTGGCCGTGATCAGCGCGTCAAACAGGTTTGGGGTCCAAATGCTTACAAAGGTATCCCCGGAGAGCACTAAGGGCTTAGTATGGAACTTAAGAAGACCAGAGGCATTGCTCTGGTCTTTTCTTTTAGGTGTATTGCTGCACGTCGGGAAAGCTCCCTACTCTTCGTAGTACATGCGATAGATACCGCCGGCAGAGTCATCTGAGATCAATAATGACCCGTCGCCAAGTTCAACCACATCAACCGGGCGGCCCAGATAATCGCCGCTGGCATCAATCCAGCCCGTGGCGACAATGCTTGGTGCTCCAGCTTCCTCTTTCTCGTTGATGGGCACAAACACCACGCGTGCGCCAATTGGCACTGAGCGGTCCCATGAGCCGTGCTGTGCGATGAAGACGCCGCCCTTGTACTCTTCAGGGAACATATCGCCTTGATAGAACGTCATGCCCAAACTTGCGGCATGGGCGTCTAGCTCAACTTCCGGGTTCACCACACCACTTGGGACAGGCTCATCAATATAGTGAGGAGTACGGACCGTTCCACCGCCATACCACGGGAAGCCGTAGTTCTTGCCCGGCTCGGTGCCTTTGTTCAGCTCTTCAGGCGGAATGTCATCTCCCATGCCGTCCACTTGATTGTCGGTAAACCAGAGATTGCCGGAGTTTGGATGAAACTCCAATCCTACGGAGTTTCTGATCCCGGTCGCGTAGACCTGACGGTCCATACCATCTGCGGTGATGGAGATAATGCCGCCTATGCCGAGGCTGTCATAGAGTTTCAGCTTCATCTTGGGTGGGACATTGTAAGGCTGTCCGAGCGAGATATAGATGCGGCCATCCGGGCCCTGATCACACACGCGGGAGGAGTGATTATAACTTTCTTCAGAGGGAGGGATAAGCATACCCTTGCCGACCAGCACCTTCACCGCAGGCTTGCCCTGCTCTTTGTTTTCCAATGCCTTCGGAAAACTCAGGACACGATTTTGCTCTGCGAGGACCAATGAGCCATCTTTGGTGAAGCACACACCATTGGGGATGATGAAGGACTGATCTGGAGCGAATTGGCGAACTTCTGCAGCTTTCTTGCCCTCTTCATCCGGAGTAACGACCCAGACTCTGTCGGTAGTCGTCCCTACAAAGACAGTTTTGCCATCAGGCGCGACTGCCATATGGCGGGCGTCAGGAACGGCAGCGTAAGGTTCGATATGGAAACCTTTGGGCATGACTACAACTTCAGTGTTGCGAGCCAGAGTTTTCTGCTCTTCAGAGACCTGCACCACAAACTCCGTTTTGACACCATCAACCATTTTGGTGGTCGTTGCTGACAGAGATGTGGTTAGCAGCAAGGCGTAGGCGCACCCTGTCAGGACTCCAAAGAGAACGGGCTTTGTGGTGCACATCGTTTTTTCCTTCCTGAAGGGCCTAGAAATTTGACTGAGAAAATTGATCGGAATATTTGGAATGCTCTGCCTTTTTGAGCTGCCACTATGCGCTCACTCAAAGTCTGAGGAGAATACTCAGATATGACGGGAATTCGGTTTATAGAACCACAAAAATTGAAGATATTCACTTAGCGGAAGTTGCGTTTTGTGGTGCTAGAATACGACATGACGTAAATTTGAAAGTGTGGACAAAGAACAAAGGAAAGGTGCCCACTTGCAATTGCCTCATTTTCGTGCCAAATCCTACGCATCATCAAGAGAAGGGCTGGCGCCCTCGCCAACCTGCCTAACCGGGCAAGGTGGTCTCCGCCAAAAGGGATGTGGTTTCGAAGTGAGGACGCTGTCTTCATCATTCGTAACAACCAAGCGGTAGTTTCAATGGATTTTGCGCCAGTCCTCCTCGGGAAACCGATGGAGGATTTAATGTTTGATATTGCTGGTCAGCCACAGTCTGCATGGCAATCGTATGTATCTGAATATGTGCCTCAATCTTTGAGGGAAGCCGTCGCACACCTTGCCGACGAGTTTACTGCTGCCTATTTGCTGGATTGTCTGATTCTGGAAAAAGGGCTGCGCAGTCGGCTGCTCTCCAACTCAACACGACAGCCAAACACGCCGCTGACCACCGACGAACGCTCTGACCGGTTTGCTATGTTGCTTCGCCTATGGGCAGAAGGATGCCATACCGTTGTTGACGAGCGCCTGTTTGCAGATACCGCACGCCGTCGCCCTGAAGAACTGGATGCATTACGCGAGTACTTCAGGCAAAACGCATTGCGCTCGAGAAAGAAATTCCCGAGCTAAGTAAGCTGCACTACAATACAAACTGATTTTTAAGCTGCGCGGCTGCCGAATTTTGCAGGAGGCGTAGCAAACGGGTCTGCGAACATTGCAAGCCACAGGCTCTGTGCAATGCGTTGTGCAGTTGCCAGAAGAAGCGGAGCCGCTTCTGGTGAGAAGATCGCGTAGACCTCCTCTTCAAACAGGTCCATCCACTCATGGAAATTCTCAGTGGAGACCCCTTGAATTCTAGCGTGAGCCGGAACCGGCTTGCCTTTATACGACCCAGTTTTTAGCAGAACTGATGCCCAAAAGTGCTTCATCTTGTTCAGATGCGGCCCCCAGTCCTCCCCCATCTCCCTCAGGAAAATGGGACCAAGGGTTTCATGCTGGCGGACCTTGCCATAAAAACTCTCAACCAGATGATTGATCTGGGCAGGTGTTATGGAAGGATCAAGCGGTGTCCGTTCACGCGCTGACATAACGGGAATTTTTGATGACACAGCTTGTTTCCTATTCCTAATCCGCGATCCGCTTAAGCTTTGTTGTACTTAGCACGTTGCTCTTCAGAGATCACAATCGGCTTGCCGTTATCGTCAACAGCAACAAAGGTGAACTGAGCATTCGTAACCTTCTCGCGATAGCCAAAGCGGTGACGCAAAGCCCAAGCCTCGATGGCAAGCGTTACAGAGGTTCTGCCAACACGGAGCACATTGGAGTAGACACACATTACATCGCCCACTTTAACAGGGCGGATAAAGGTCATGCTGTCGATCGCAACAGTCACAACGCGCTCCATGGCGCACTGGCTTGCTGCAATACCGGCGGCAATATCCATTTGAGAGACGACCCAACCGCCGAAGATATCGCCAGAAGCATTGGTGTCTGCCGGCATCGCCATTGTGCGCGTGGTCAGCTCCCCAATCGGCTGCTCTTCTTCGACAGCGTCTCTTGTATCATTCATAGTTCTAAAGCTCCGTAGATCCATCAAGCGAAATGCTATGCATGGCGAAGCTCAACTACTCAAGCAGGGATCATCGCCATATGGAAGCAATCAACAACCTGGGTCGCACATTTCTTGGTGTTGGCCCGAGCGGTTTCAGCAACGCATTCATCTACTGCATTCTCGAATAATTTCAACCAGCTGGCAATATCATCGCTGCATACCTGCTTTGCGGCACCACGATACTTGCCAAGAGGACGGCCAGAATAGCTTCTGTCTTTCATGAGAGCGGAGCACCAGAAACGCACGGCCTGAGCTTCGTAATCCTCCCAGTCGCATTTCATGCTACTCTGGTAGACCGATGCCAGCTCGCCATTATGGCGGAGCTTTTCTGAATGTCTGGCAACCAAAGCACGCACTTGAGAATGCGTCAGGTCAGGGTGAATTGGTGTGCACTCGTCCTGTGGGCGAATGTCAAAATGCTGATAGGTCATCTCGATGTTTCAGGAGCCTTGTTGGGACAAGGCCCATGCCCTTTTTGTTAGTTCGGGTCACTTTTACTCAAATACCGAGTTTAAAGCTCTGCGGCAGCTCGTAGCACCTCTGGCTTTTCGAGGCAGTAATATCCAGAGAGGCGACTGATAACGCCTTCTCTCTTCCAGACATTGAGTACGCGACTGACGTTCTCACGGGCACCACCAGCCATATTGGCGATTTCAGCCTGAGAGATCTTATAGTGAACGAGGATTTTACTGCTATCGACTTTTTTGCCAAACGTTTCAGAGAGTTGCAGCAATGTCTGCGCAACGCGCCCATTGAGTGGCAAGAACGATCGTGCGGCGAGAGCATCGTTTGAACGACGCAGGCGCGTGGCTACGATCTGCAGCATGTGACGGTAAACGGCGGGGTTCTCATCAGCATAACGATAAAATGCAGCTTTGGAGATAAATGCAAGCTGGCTCGGCTTAAGTGCCGTTACGGTAGCAGATCGTTCACTGCCATCAAGCAAAGCAATTTCACCTACCAGAGAGCCCTGTCCGAGAACTGCAAGCAGTTGCTCACTGCCATCCAACGAGACAACGGAGACTTTCATGCTGCCTTCGATGATTGCATAACAACCATTACCAGGATCCCCAGCCTTGAAGAGAACTGCGCCGGATTTCAATGACATAGGCTGAGCTATCTCAGAGAGACCATGTGCGTGTTCCTCGGCCAAACCCGACAGTGAAAAGCTGTTTTGAAGGAGTTCTTTGAACTTTGTCATCTTGCCACAAGATCCTGACGCGCCGTAGATTCAGTTTTTTAGTTTAAGCTGCATCAATATAATTGATGATTTTAATTAGGTCTATCATGCGGCCATTTTGTGACCGGAGTCACAGAGATATTCTTTAGTTTTAGGCAAATTAGGGGTGTTCATAAATACCCCAACGTTTATGGCAAATTCAAAAGGAACGATCTCTTCAACCGCAGGAAGAGATCGTTCTTAGAACAAGAAGATATCTTTTTCCATCAAAAGAAACGGAAATTCCTCACTTATCAGGAACTTCAGCTGGTTCTCACGGGATGAGCTCTGGCGCACGTTTTTCTTTTTGACGGGTTGGGCCTGCTCTTCAGGATAGGATGGCCGACATAGGACCATCGCCGAATCCTGCGCCTCATTGATTCCGTGCCAGAAGAAATCTCGCAGATCCGTGTCCTCATCAGCCATTGGCAGATCTGGACCTGAGAATATAGTTTCTAATCCGGCTTTGGTTGCGCGCTTGGAAATGGAATTGCTCGATCGACTAACACCAGCAGGCAATACCAGTGCAGGCTCTCGTCCTGTCATCATGCTAAGCACCGTGATGAGCGCTGAATGCACAGCAGGATGCTTTGCGAGGTTTCCCTGAATGGCAACAAAGGCTGGCGGACGAGCATAGACTTCTTCGAACAGGTCCACCTGAGCGGCGATCTCAGCGGCGATCGCCTCTTCCGGCAGCATCTTCATCGGGCTGCGCATTGCGTACCACCACGGCGCGGGGAACGTCTCTCCGAATACCGTCCGACCAAAATCAGTGAGTGGTCCGGCGGGTTTTGTCAGTGTGACTGTCAGGCCGACCATGGTTTCATGTTCGGCCCAGGCAACCACGTCACGAAGCTGGTAGAACTCCCTCGACCACATCTTGCCAGTGACAACACAGCCTACGGCAGAAAGCCGACCTGCGATGATAAGATCGCAGATCGCTCGGTCAACACCGTAGCTTTGCCCAAATTCGAGACTCGTCAAGAGGATGCGCTTCATCGCGCGGATCTCCCAATCCAAAAGGTTCAGGAGTACATTTAACAAAGCCTGCAAATTTAACGCAACGGAATCTCAGCTGTTTCAGTTGGATTTCAGGGGCTGTTTGGGGTCTGATAATCGGTAGACCCGTACATTTTCAATAGCTGTTTTTCCGAATAATCCCTTATTCTCTCGGGGGATGGTCTTTAGCAGCTCAACCTGATTGAAGTTGGCTTTCAGCTTTTGAGAGCGGTCTCTTCTTTCCTCGGTGACGTACAGCATGTCACTATTTTCGGGATTTTGGAGATTATCGGGAATCATTGCGTAGCGCATTCGCTCAGGAATTCCATAGACTTTGAGGTCTGTCTTCTTGAGCGCATTCGACATTTGGCCGGTCAAACCATAGCTGGTTGTGCCAATCCAATTGATGTCATTTGCGTCTGCCAACTCGGTCAGTTCATCGCCAATTTCTTGCCAACCACGCATTTGGTGCGTTGGATCTTTGCGGCCCAAAGATGTGCTGAGCGGGGTGTAGGCGTGGATATAAACCAAGCCAGCGACAACGACACCCAGGCCGACCGCAGTCGGAGCAAGCACTTTGAACCAGCGGCCAACATTAGCAGGCGGATAAGCTGCTGCAATACCAGCGAACAGAGCCAGTGTCGGGTACATTGGAGCTGGCCAGTTGCCCTGAACACGCGAATGGAGTGAATGGAAGGTCAAATAGACCAGGAACGGCAGGACAGTCAAAACCAGCAGACTGGCCGTGTTGTCTTGCCTTATCATTTTGCGGATGAGGCGCCATGCACCAACCATCGCAATAATGAAGACGAGTGGGTTCAGCAGGCCTGCAACGGCGCCAATGAACTCGCCAATGTATTTGACGGAATACCCTTCTGGTACAGAACGCCCAAACTGTTTTACGAAAGAAATCCACTCATGCTGTGAGTTCCAGTAGAGTACAGGAGAGAAGATCGCGATTGCCAGTGCTCCGCCGAGCCACAACTGCCAAGATAGGAAGTATCTGCGGTTCTCCGACACCCAGACCAACCACAGAATAATCCCCACCCCCAAGAACAACACAGAGTATTTTGAAAGAAGGCCGAATCCCGCGAAGATGCCAGCCAGAATCCACCAGTTAGCGTTTTTCGAAACCGTCAGCTCTGCCATGGCCCACAAAGCCAGTCCCCAGAAGAAAACAGAGGGTGCGTCAGGCGTAGCTAATAGAGAGCCGACATCAATCAGCAAACTTGCGTTGAAAAACAGGACTGTCCAGCCTGCGACGTGGGTATCATATAGGATTTTTGCAGTTCGCCAGAGCGCAAGGGAACCGATTGCAGCAGACAGGATACTGATAAAGCGAACACCAAGTGCTGTATCACCGAACAAGGACTGGCCAAGCCAGATCCAATAGGCAACCATTGGCGGGTGGTCATAGTAGCCCAATGCCGGATAAAGCCCCCATAAACGGTAGTAGGCTTCATCCTCAACCAGATCGACATTCATGCCAGTCGCCAGCCGCGCCAACGATAGCACGGCGACAATCAGAATCAGATTGGTCGGGCGCAACCAAAAGCTCAGCGGCTTTCCTGCGGGATTGTCCTGCATTTAAATGCTTTCCTCTAAGTGCTTTAACCTTGGTTTCCTGCGTTTCTTCTTCTGAAAAGCGGCTCTCACTATCCGGAGAAACGCTTTAGCCTTTGCGCCATGTCAGAGCGTTGGAAACAACGTAATTCCAAACCGCGCCCATAACAGCGCCAGCAGCACCAGCAAACCACCAGATTGGTTTGTTCGTGTAGATCAACTCTGCCACACCAACGTTTGCCAAAATTCCAAAGCTACATATCACATAGAATGTGAGCAGACCTTTGACCCACGCAAGCCCTGTCAAACGACGGTCGCGATAGGTCAGACGGTTGTTGAGGAAGAAGTTCGAAGACATGGCCACAAAGGTCGCAATCAACTGTGAGAGGCCAAATGTCATGCCGAAGACAGCAAGGAAGATCTTCAGTGCGATGAGGTGAACAACGACACCTGTTCCACCGACCATGGAATACATAAGAAAGCGAACTGAAATCTTGTCATCGAAGATTTTGGAGACCAGCAAGCCGAGGTAATCCATAGTCACCAATGTATCGAGCTTGCTTTCACCGTGTTGACGCTCACGAAAAACGAAAGGCAGTTCTTTCACACGCAGAGCGCCTTTTCCGCTGGCGACAATATCAAGCATGATCTTGAAGCCTTGAGAAGACAAACGTGGAGCGAGCTCAACGAACCTGTCACGGCGCAGCATAAAGAAACCGCTCATTGGATCAGATAGCTCTACTTTAAGGAACTTCCGGGCCAGATTGTTGGCGAGGTTGGAGCCCCATGCACGGATTGAAGAAAGACCTGTCCCAACATCTCCACCTTCCACATGGCGGGAAGCAACGCAGATGTCGTAGCTTTCAGAACGAAGGGCATCGAGCATCTTGGGCAACAGGCTCTCATCATGCTGAAGGTCAGCATCCATCACAGCTACAAATTTGGAGCTGGATGCCAGCATGCCTTCGATACATGCGCCGGACAAACCACGGCGTCCAATACGCTGAACAATGCGAACGCGCGGATCTTGCTGCGCAATTTCTGCAGTGACTTTAGAGGTACCATCTGGAGAATTATCATCAACAACAATAACTTCCCAAGCTACGCCAGCGAGCGCTTTATCCAGCAGCTCAACCACGATGGGCACGTTTTTGCTTTCGTTATATGTCGGCAACACAACGGTTAGCTCTGTCGGTCCGGTGAGGCGACCTTCGAATTTGCTGATTTCAGTTGGTTCGTAATTGGTGTTTGACACCATGATTTCTCCAGTGTGCAGACCTTCCTATGCATTCGTAAGGGAATGGTCCTTCCATTTTTTGGGGCGACCTTAGCTTCTCTAGACGCTATTGCAAGTATTGATTGGGAAATTTGCGCCGGATTGCATCCCCTTCGCGCCTTGCTCTCCCCTGCTCAATGGGCTAGGAGACTGACAACAGCATGCTTCCCTTAGTGCGTTCCGGGGACTTATTGTGGGAAGCGTTTGCAACAACCCTTTTATTTCATGGATGAGACGGCCTCATGGCAAAAAAGAAAAGTGCCAAGCTCAAAGCTCGTTTACCGCGCGGATTTGTAGATCGCGGTCCAGCTGAACTGCAGGCAATGGAGCAGATGCTCTCCATTATCAAGCAGACTTATGAGCTTTACGGCTTTGAGCCCGTGGAAACTCCAATGTTTGAGTACACTGATGCTCTTGGCAAGTTTTTGCCAGATCAGGACCGTCCGAACGCTGGTGTGTTTTCGCTGCAAGATGATGACGAGCAATGGATGAGCCTGCGGTATGATCTGACCGCGCCCCTCGCCCGTCACGTGGCCGAGAATTTCGAAAGCCTGCCAAAGCCTTACCGCAGCTATCGCGCTGGTTATGTGTTCCGTAACGAAAAGCCAGGGCCGGGTCGTTTCCGTCAGTTCATGCAGTTTGATGCGGATACGATTGGTGCGCCTTCTGTCTCTGCTGATGCAGAAATCTGCATGATGGCTTCTGACACCATGGAACGCCTCGGCATTGCTCGCGGTGACTATGTGATCCGCGTGAACAACCGCAAGGTTCTGGACGGTGTGATGGAGGTGATCGGCCTTTCCGGGGACGAACACGCTGATACCCGTCTGACCGTTCTACGTGCTGTCGATAAACTGGATCGTCTTGGTGTTGAAGGCGTGAAGCTGCTTTTAGGTGAAGGCCGTAAGGATGCTTCCGGTGACTTTACTAAGGGTGCTGGCCTTGGTGATGCAGAAGCAGAAAAGGTGCTGGCCTTTGTGGAAGCTGGAGGCGAGACTACCGACCAGACCATCGAGAACCTGCGCGGTTTGATCGCAGACAGTAAAACCGGCGCTGAAGGCGTTGAAGAACTGGCGACCATGGGCAAACTGTTTGATGCAGCTGGCTATACCGATGGTCGTGTTCTGATCGATCCATCCGTTGTGCGTGGTCTGGAGTACTACACCGGTCCTGTTTATGAAGCTGAACTGACCTTTGAAGTGAAAGACGAAAAAGGTCGTCCTGTACGCTTTGGCTCTGTTGGTGGTGGTGGCCGTTATGACGGTCTCGTTTCCCGCTTCATGAGCCAGCCTGTACCTTCTACCGGCTTCTCCGTTGGTGTTTCCCGTCTGATGGCAGCGCTTACCACGCTTGGCAAGCTTGGTCAGGAAGAGATTGCTGGTCCCGTGGTTGTTTGCGTGATGGACAAGGACATCGATTCACTTGCCCATTATCAAGCCATGGTTCAGGAACTACGCACTGCGGGTATCCGTGCAGAAATGTATCAGGGTAATCCAAAGCAGTTTGGCAAGCAGCTTCAGTACGCTGACCGCCGCAACTCACCTTGCGCCATCATTCAGGGCTCTCAGGAGCGTGAAGAAGGCGAAGTTCAAATCAAAGATCTCATTGAAGGTAAACGCCTTTCTGCTGAGATTGAAGATAACAAAACCTGGCGCGAAAGCCGTCCTGCACAGTTTGCTGTGAAGCGGGATGATCTTGTTGCAGAAGTGAAAAAACTTCTGAGCGCTCAGGAAGAAGATCGCGAGAACTAATATGACATTGGGGGATAACCGCAGTATGGCTTTGAGCCAGCTTTTTCGGGATGCAGGTTATGAAGAGGCGACCCCGCCAATCTTGCAGCCAGCCGATATCTTTCTGGATCTGGCTGGTGAAGACTTACGGCGGCGCCTGTTTCTGACCACAGGAGAAGACGGACAAGAGCTTTGCTTGCGTCCTGACTTTACCATTTCGATTGCCCGACATTATCTGGAAACAGGTGAAGCGGGTCGTACTGCGGCGTTCTCCTATGTTGGTCAAGTTTTCCGACATCGACCTGGGCAACTGGGTGAAACTATGCAGGCTGGCGTTGAATCCATTGGCCGCGCGGATGAAGAACAGGCTGATGCCGACATGCTTAGCCTTGCTCTAGAGGCTGCGGATAAGCTGGGCCTGTCCTTCCCTCGCATTCGCGTGGGCGATGAAGGCCTTTTCACAGCTGTGCTGCAAGCGCTTGAAATTCCAAAGGTCTGGCAGCGTCGTCTACGTGACGTATTTGGTGAACGTGATCGGCTGGATCAGGTTATCACCCGAATGAGCGGAGTTGAAGCCAAACCGGATGCTAAGCTGGGCTTCCTTGCGGCTCTTGAAGGACGTGACCCAGAAGCTGCAGTCGCGGTTGTTGAAGATGTACTTTCGCTTGCGGGTATTTCTGCAGTTGGTGGACGTACAGCTCACGAAATTGCTGAGCGTTTCATGGAACAAGCTGCATTGTCAGCAGGCTCTGGCGTGGACAAGGATGCGATTTTACGTCTGAGCGAGTATCTCAATGTCTCTGGTCCTCCTCCTGCGAAAGCGGTTGAGACCTTGCATGGGTTTGCCAAAGAGACCGGGCTTAATCTGGATACTTCCATCGAACGCTTGGCTAAGCGTACCGACCTGATGGCATCGCGTGGCATTGATATTTCAAAGCTGGAGTACTCTGGTGATTTCGGTCGTCGCCTCGATTACTACACCGACTTTGTCTTCGAAATTCATCATGAATCCAGTGAACATCTTGGACAAGTGATCGGTGGTGGGCGCTATAACAAGCTGGTGGAACGCCTTGGTGCGCCAAGCACTGTTCCCGCTGTTGGCTTTACAATCTGGCTGGACCGCGCTTTTGAGGGAGCAAGCTGATGAGCTCTAATCTTATTCTTGCTATTCCTTCCAAGGGTCGTCTTCAGGAAATGACCCATGCATTCTTCGCACGTGCTGGTCTGAAAATGAAACGTCCGGGCGGTGATCGCAATTACCGCGGTACCTTGAAGGGCGTGGACGGTGTTGAGATCGCATTCCTTTCAGCCTCCGAGATTGCGCGTGAGATTGCTGCCGGTACGGTTCACTTCGGGATTACCGGAACCGATCTGGTCAACGAGAACATCGACCGTCCTGAGGAAAAGACGCATATCATCATGGCCCTTGGCTTCGGCCATGCAGACGTTGTAATCGCTGTTCCGACGGCATGGATTGACGTGTCTACCATGTCCGATCTTGCTGATGTTGCTTCAGATTTTCGGGCGCGGCATGGTCGTCGTCTGCGGATTGCGACCAAGTATGTGAATCATACACGGCAGTTCTTTGCGGAAAAGGGCATTGCAGATTACCGGATTGTGGAGAGTGCCGGAGCGACTGAAGGAGCACCTGCTGCGGGTTCAGCTGAGTTAGTGGTAGATATCACCTCGACCGGTTCTACGCTGAAAGCCAACAACCTGAAGATCCCCGAGGATGGTGTAATTGCCAAGTCTCAGGCGCACCTTGTGGCATCCAGAACGGCTAACTGGGATGAGAAAGCCCTTCAGGCTGCGCGCCTTATGCTGGACCGGATTACAGCACAGGATAACGCTCACAACTTCAAGGAGATGCGCACTGTTGTTGCTAATCCCGCAAGTGTGCTGGAAAAGGTCGCTTCACTTGGCTGTGTGGCTCCATTTGGTATCGAAGGCTCTTCGCTGATCCTGCACTGTCCTGCTTCCAGAGTTCCTGAATGTGCAGATAAGTTGCGCGAAGAAGGGGCTCAAATGGTTACAGTGACGCCGCTGGAATATGTGTTCCACACGGCGAACCCGCTTTTTGAGCCTCTGGCACAAAAAGTCGCAGGCTAAGACCTAAACCACTGAGAAAAATTTTCGAACGCACCTCTGACCGGGGTGCGTTTTTTATTGCGTTGATTTGCGTTACTTCCGGTAAATCTGCGTTTTTGTGTATCTGCAGACCATCTACAGTAACATCAAAATACTCATCCATCCAATTTATGTAAATTTGGCTCTTTCCCTGAGTCACCTAGACACAACCTTGAGGTGCATTTCTTATATGTGCTCTATGCACATATTTAAATATTTATGAAATTCGAGGAAAACAGATGGCTGCAGATAAAATGCCTCTTGAAGGTGACAACAGCTACGGTTTCAAGCGTGGAATAGGCAAAGACTATTTTGGAGGAGCGCCTGGTATCACCACCATTCGTTTTGATGGTGACCTCACACTAAGTGATTTTAAGATCCGCCTGGAAGGTGGCGATCTGGTTTTTTATCTTATCGATCCGGCCAATCCAAATCAGCCGCTTAATGAGATTGCTGATGTTTTTTACGTCGATAACTGGATTGCTGGTGATCACGGTATTGAACGGTTTGAGTTTGCTGATGGGACATCACTGTCGAAAATTGCCGTACAAAGTAACGGACGCCTAAAGCTCTATGGAACTGATGGTGACGATGCCTTTATCGGTACTGCCGATAGAGATGAGATTTACGGCAGTGCTGGTGCGGACACTATTGATGGTAAAGGCGGTACCGACATCGTCAACTATCTTCTATCTAATGCTGGCGTGACTGTTAATCTTGCGACAGGTGAAGGCTCTGGTGGCCATGCTGAAGGCGATCAGATCTCAAATGTCGAGTCCATCATTGGTTCTTATCATGACGATGTCCTGATTGGTGATGATGGCAACAACAACCTGTTTGCTCAGAACGGTAATGATCACCTGGAAGGTGGAGCCGGTGATGATTGGCTCAATGCTTATGGCTCTGGAGCAGACTATCTTGATGGCGGTTCCGGAAACGACACTGTACGCTATCGCTGGTCAGGATCTGCGGTTACCGTGGACCTGACAAATCAGGCAAACAATGCTGGTGATGCTGCTGGTGACGTCTACGTTTCCATCGAAAACGTGATGGGCAGCAACAGCTACGGTGACCACATCACAGGCGATGCTGGTGACAACAAGATCTGGGGCTACGGAGGCAATGACACGCTTGAAGGCGGCGATGGGAATGACACCCTCCTTGGCGGAAATGGCAACGACATCCTGAAAGCCGGTAATGGTGATGATTATCTCGACGGTGGAGCCGGAGACGATGAGTTCCATTATGGTGAAGGCGTCACCACCTTCCGCTATGACCTTGGTGATGGCGACGACACCATTCATGTCAATCACGACGTAGATTCTTCCTACAATGACAAAATCGTCTTTGGTCCAGGCATCTCACCTGACGAGATCACAGTAACTCGCCAGGGAGAAGGCACAGATAAATATGGCACCGAACGAGATGATCTTGACCTCCTGCTGACATTCAAGGATGGCAGCACCTTGCTCGTCAAAGAAGCTTTTTATTATGGACCGAATGGCTTTGCCTTCGGAGAACTTCAGTTCGCAGATGGTACTGTCTGGAACTGGGAAAGCTTCAACAAGATGCGCTTTGAAAACGCTGGTGACGAAGGTGAAGAGCTCGCTGGCACCCTAGGCGATGACGTGATTGATGGCCGAGGCGGTGACGATAAAATCGACGGTTACACTGGCGACGACCACCTCATTGGCGGTGCTGGAAACGATACTCTCCAAGGACACGACGGGGACGATCATCTTGAAGGTGGGGCCGGCAACGATAAGCTGAGCAGTTCCGCTGGTAACAACATCCTTGATGGGGGAGACGGCAACGACACCTTCTTCAGCATCACTTATGGTGAAGATCAGATCCTTGGCGGAAGCGGAGACGACACCATTTATGCAGTAACTGGCACTTCCGTTATCACCGGAGGAACAGGTGATGATATAATAAATGTCTCCTCTGCAGAAGTTACCGTCCATTATGATCTCGGTGATGGCAACGACATCGTTGACTTATGGTATCCAGAAAAACCAATTCATAAAAATCATGAGGTAATTTTTGGCTCTAGCATCTCACCCGATGAAGTTACTGTCAGGCGTGTCGGAGAAGGCACGGATGCGTATGGGAAGAACCGTGATGATCTTGACCTTCTATTGACCTTTAAGGACGGCGGAACGTTACTCATCAAGAACGCTTTCTTTTACGGACCTAACGGTTTTATCTTAGGTGAGCTCCACTTTGCAGATGGCACTGTCTGGAACTGGGAGACCTTCAACAAAATGCGTTTTGAGAACGCAGGGGATGAAGGTGAAGAGCTCGCTGGCACCCTAGGCGATGACGTGATTGATGGCCGAGGCGGTGACGATAAAATCGACGGTTACACTGGCGACGACCACCTCATTGGCGGTGCTGGAAACGATACTCTCCAAGGACACGACGGGGACGATCATCTTGAAGGTGGGGCCGGCAACGATAAGCTGAGCAGTTCCGCTGGCAACAACATCCTTGATGGGGGAGACGGCAACGACACCTTCTTCAGCATCTCTTATGGTGAAGATCAGATCATTGGCGGAAGCGGAGATGATACCATATATGCGGTAACTGGTACTTCCGTTATCACCGGAGGAACAGGTGATGATACAATCAATGTCTCCTCTGCTGAAGTTACTGTCCATTATGATCTCGGTGATGGCAACGACATCGTTGACTTATGGTACCCAGAAAAACCAATTCATAAAAATCAAAAGGTAGTTTTTGGTTCAGGTATCTCACCAGATGAAATTACCGTAACGCGAGTTGGAGAAGGCACGGATGCATTTGGGAAGAGCCGTGATGATCTTGACCTTCTGCTGACCTTTAAAGACGGTGGTACCCTACTTATCAAGAACGCTTTCTATTTTGGGGCAAGTCATCTCAACTTTAGCGAGTTCCAGTTTTCGGACGGCACAGTTTGGAACTGGGAAGACTTCAACAAGATGCTCTACGAAAATGCAAGTGACGCGGACGAACGCTTCTTAGGAACTTTAGGTGATGACACAATCTACGGCCTCGGCGGAGATGATGTAATTATTGGCCTTTCTGGGGATGACCACCTCATCGGCGGTGAAGGAAATGACGATCTCTTCGGCGCAGAAGGGAACGATCATCTAGAGGGCGGTGCTGGCGACGATAAACTAGAGGGTTGGTTAGGCAACTCAATCCTTGATGGAGGAGATGGAGACGATACAATTTTCAGTACCACTGATGGGGTAGACCAGATCTTCGGAGGAAGTGGTGATGATACAATCTTTGTCAGGTATGGGTCTGCGGTTGTAACTGCTGGTGCGGGCGATGATACACTTAAAATCTCGTTGGCAGATGTCACTCTTCACTACAACCTTGGGGATGGGAGTGACGTCGTTGATTTTTGGTACCCAGACAAACTGAAGAATGAAAATCATAAGTTGGTTCTTGGCGAAGGTATATTGCCAGATGAGGTTGTGGTCACGCGGACATCAGCCACTTCAACCAGTCTTCTACTGACCTTTAAAGATGGCGGAACTTTGCTTCTAGGTCAGGTCATGGATCGGTATACTTTGCGCTCTGATTTCGGTGAGATCGAGTTTGCTGATGGTACTGTCTGGAACTGGGAGAACATCAACCAGAAACTTCAAGAGCACATCAGCGACGGGAACGACGTTGTTGGAGGAACCTCCGGTAATGACATCATTGATGGCATGGGCGGAGATGACACCATTTACGGTGAAGCAGGTGATGATGTCCTCTCAGGAGGAGATGGAAACGACGACCTAAAAGGTGGCGCAGGGAATGATCAACTCAGCTCCGGCAAGGGAGATGACTACCTTGACGGTGGTGATGGTGACGATGTCCTCGCAGCCAACGGTATAGGAACTGCCCAACTTCATGGCGGTAATGGCGATGATACCCTCTATCACATACAGGGCTCATCAATCTTAAATGGCGGAAATGGTGATGACACCATCCATTATTTTGGGGGTGATATCACAGTTCAGTATGGAGTCGGCGATGGTGATGACATCATTCGCGCAGGTGGGCTTGCGGGCCCCAACAACAAGCTCATGCTTGTGGGAGCAAAGCCGAATGAAGTCCTTTTGAGGTATGCGGGAAGCGACTCAATTGAGTTTACTTTCAGCGATGGTGGTACATTGCTTCTTGAAAACGGCTATTTCCAATCATCTGAAAAACTGCTGTTCAGCGAAATTCAGTTTCTTGATGGAACAGTCTGGACCTGGGACGACGTCAACCAAAAGCTCATCGACAGTGCAGCAGCCCACGCTGCAGATCACGGAGTGACCGGAGGTGATGACACCATCAACGGTACAGTTGACGGTGATATTATCAAAAGCCTTGCAGGCGATGATGTAATTGATGGCGGTGCAGGAAGAGACTTCATTTTTGCAGGAGACGGCAACGACACCGTCAAAGGAGGAGATGACAAGGATATACTTAGTGGTGGCGATGGAGACGATCACATTTCTGGTGGCGCTGATGATGATAACATCAACGGTGGTGCAGGAGATGATCAAATCTTCGGTGGCGAAGGCAACGACCACCTCTCCGGTGGAGAGGGAGATGATATCGTCAAAGGTGGCGCCGGGAACGACCAGCTCAGCGGCGGCATTGGTAATGACACCCTTGATGGAGGTGATGGTGATGATGTCATTTCAGCCTACCATGACGGGAATAGCTCGCTTATCGGCGGAGCTGGAAACGATAAGTTCTACACGCTTCCATCACCAACGCTGTCTAACTTTGTAAAAGTTGAAGGTGGAACCGGGGATGACATCCTTGAGTATATCGGCGGCGAAGTTTCATTCCATTATGACCTTGGAGATGGAAATGACACTATCCGTACAGCTAGCGTGCTGAACCCACACAGCAAGATTGTCTTTGGTGAAGGTGTTTCACCGGATGAAGTCATGATTGAGCGACAGGGTAATATCGAAAGCAGCTGGTCTGGCCTCCAATACACCTTCAAGGATGGTGGTAGCATAGTCATCACGACTGCATTCACCGACACTCCAGGCGAACTGCAGTTTGGTGAGATTCAGTTTGCAGACGGCACTGTCTGGAACTGGGAAGACATCCATCGGAAGCTTCTGGAAACCGCAAGTGATGAAGGTGAAATCCTTTGGGGTACGAATGGTGATGACGTCATTAACGGTCTTGGCGGAGATGATGTAATTGATAGTGTAGAAGGTGATAACCAGATTAATGGTGGAACTGGAAACGACATTATCACCAGCGGTTTTGGAGATGACACAATCATATTCGGAGAGAACTTCGGAAATGACACACTCATCGATTTTCATTTCGGCGAAGGCTCTCGTGACACCATACAGTTCACAGATGGTGTGTTTGAAAGCTTTGAGGATGTGATGTCTGCTGCTCGTCAGGAAGGCTTTAATACAGTCATTCAACTTGATGAAGACAACTCAATCACTCTCCAGCATGTCGATGTTTCGCATTTACATGCTGATGACTTTGCATTTGTCTCTTAACTTTTACATATAGCACTCAACTTCGAAGCCTCGGCACTACCGTGCCGAGGCTTTGTCGTAACCACATCTTGGAAGTTATGACGAAAACTTCTTTAGCCGTTTGGAATACACTTTACATCCTAGGTTCCGATGCGGCTTGTAAAAGGAAAATATCTATAAACTATTGTTATTTTTAACATTTTTAAGCATATAAGATCGAGAATTTGTATTTTCAATTCACTCTGGGTCAGCCATACGCAACCATTAGCTGCATAAATATTACGTGCAATCTGCACATTTATAAAAATTTATGAAAATCGAGGATCGTAGCCATGAAAATCCAACTCGGAAGTGGCAATGAGAACTATTCTACTTCTAGTTCTGAAGACCACCTTGTTTTAGCCGGTGCAGGCAATGACACGATCAGAACTGCCGCAGGCGATGATCGGCTCTACGGGGAAGTTGGGAATGACAGCCTAAGTGGTGGAGAAGGTGATGATTACCTGGATGGTGGCACTGGGAATGACATTTTATCTGGTGGTGCTGGGCACAATACTTACTTCTTCGACAGAGGCTATGACAAAGACGTTATTAAGGATGCTTTGGGCAGTGATGTCGTGAAGTTTGGTGCCGGCATAACGATGGATAGCATCAGGATTACTGCCGGCGGACCTGACAACAAAGATCTGAAGATTTACCTTATTGATCAAGCAAACCCAGAGCAGCCTCTCGATGAGATTACAGATGTTCTGACAATCGAAAACGGTGTGGGCGATCAAATCTTGGCAGACCAGTTTGTGTTTGCTGATGGTTCGACATTGCCAAAATTCGAAGTCCATGAAGATGGAAGTCTCAGATACTTTGGTACTGATGAAGACGACACTTTCGTCGGGTCTGATGCAGACGAAGAGATTTACGGAAGCGCTGGCATCGATATCATTGATGGTGGTGGTGGTCGCAATGCCATCAGATACAACAACTCTGCTGAAGCGGTATCAGTCAATCTGGCGACCGGTGAGATATCCGGTGGCGATGCTGAAGGTGATCAGCTCACGAACATAAGTCAGGTTTTCGGCTCAAGTTATGACGATGTGATCATTGGAGATGACAACAACAACGGTCTTTTTGGCCTTGATGGAGATGACCACTTGGAAGGTGGTGGCGGTGATGACTGGCTAAATGCCTATGGCTCTGGTTCTGATTACCTTGATGGCGGCACCGGCAATGATACCGTGCGATATCGCTGGTCAGAGTCAGCTGTCACGGTAGATCTTACTGACCAGGCTAACAATGCAGGTGATGCAGCTGGAGATACCTACGTCTCCATTGAAAACGTCATGGGAAGCGATGAGTTCGGCGACATTATTGTTGGTGACGCTGGCAACAATAATCTCTGGGGCTATGGTGGCGATGACACCCTCACAGGAGGAGACGGCGACGATACTTTCTTGTTTGAAAAGAATTTTGAACATGACACCATCATAGACTTCACTGCGGGTGCCAATTCCGAAGACACTATTCGTTTCACAGATGGCAGTTTTGAGAGCTTTGAGGATGTCATTGCCGCAGCAACAGCTGCCGGGGCCGACACCATCATCCAATTCGATGATGACACTTCAATCACCCTTCAGAATGTTTCTGTAGCTGACCTTCATGCAGATGACTTTGCATTTGTCTAAGTGATAGGAAATTAGACAACTATGAAGCCCCGGCAATTGCTTGCCGGGGCTTCTTTTATAGCGCAAATCACAGAGCTCATTTTGATAAGTGGCGAATGGGTGACAGGTGCTACCGCACACTTAACGTAGGTTGGCTTTCCCTTGCGTGCGGTGGGTTTCTTCAATAGCAATGCGCTGATTGATAGAAAAGTTATTTTAAGGACCGCGACGTGGGAAACGGACAGGATTTGGCGCAAACGCTGGGGGTACGCAGTGATCTCCTTGTGGAACGGAGCGTTAGCGAAGTTGTAGTGCATCCAGACCGGATTGTTCTGCGCATCCCGGATGAGCCTCATTACTGGGCTGGCAATATGGTGTTCTTTCGCGGCGATAAGGTCGATCCTGAACAGCAGATCGCGCAGTTTCGTAAGGACCTTCCAGAGGCGGCGCATACGATGTTTGGGTGGGATACGCCTGACATGAAGATCGGGCCAGAGCACGCTCCCTTCTCCAAGCTTGGATACGAGCTGGAACAGATCGATGTCCTGAGCCTGACCCAACCTCTCAACCGTGCTCCTACGCCCGATGGGATCAACATACGCCCGATTGAGGCCGAAGAGGACTGGAAGCAAGTCATCGCGCTTCAGATCGATACTGCTGTTGAGCAAGGTTATGACCGCGATAGCTTCGGGGTTTACGTGTCTAAACGTTTTGAGAGCCGTCGCAGACAGATTAAGGCAGGACTGGCGAACTGGTTTGGCGCCTTTGATGGGGATCTCTTGGTTGCTGATCTGGGTATCTATGCCGACGCAGCTGTTTCGCGCTTTCAGGAAGTTGAGACACGCCCCAGCCATCGTAAGCACGGCATATGCGCGGCACTCGTCACAGTTGGGGTAGATTGGGCTAAGGCGCAGGCACCTGAAACAATACCTGTTTTACAAGCTCACAGTGACGGTCCTGCAGGGCGGATCTATCGGCGTTGCGGCTTCGAGCATCGCGAAACTCTCGTTCTTGCGATCCTTCCGCCTCAAGGCACCTTTGAGCGCCCCGCTGACACTGCATGATTGAGACTTAACGGAATAGCTTCAACAGTAGTTTGAGGTGAGTGGTCCCCTCACCTCATAGACCTCATCACCAATACTCTTGCTAGGCTGTCACAGGACGCACGATAGCCTCACGTTTGGCTTCAACAATGTCCCGGCAGCAACAGCCTTCCAGGTGGTCGTTGACCATGCCCATGGCTTGCATGAAGGCGTAGACGGTGGTTGGACCTACGAAAGACCAGCCGCGTTTTTTGAGATCTTTGGAGATGGCCGTGGAGATTTCGGTTTTACCGAGCGTCTTGAGGTTGGCGTAGTCACAGACCTCGGGGCGTTGGTCCTCGGTTGGTTCCCACTTCCAGAAATAAGCTGCGAGTGAACCAAATTCCTCGCGCATTTCCAGTGCACGATTGGCGTTGTTGATGGTGGAAGTAATTTTGCCGCGGTGGCGGATGATGCCGGCATCCTGAACAAGGCGTTCAATGTCATTTTGTGTAAACTTTGCGACCTTCTCAAAGTCGAAACCTGCAAAACCGGCGCGGAAGTTCTCGCGTTTACGCAGAATAGTGATCCAAGACAGGCCGGACTGAAAACCTTCGAGGCAGATCTTTTCAAAGAGGCGGATATCGTTGGTGACCGGATGCCCCCACTCGTTATCATGATAGGCCTGATAGAACGGGTCTCCACCATGCCACCAGCAACGGTCCTTGCCGTCTTCTCCGCGGATCAGTCCTTCAGCAATCGGTGTTGAATTCTGGTCCATTGCCTTGCCCTTCATGGTCAATTGTCTCTGCGGGTTCTTGTTGGGCAACCATCAGTCACCCTCAATAACCCACTCAAAATGTTTATGTTATGTTCTCCTATAAAGCATTGGCTTGCCAAAATAGCAAGCCATCTGCACGTCTCTTTTAGAAAAGATCAGTCGAACAATGCGTCAATGTCATCCTGTGTCACGGTACCAGCTTCCACATCCAAAGCCGGACCATGAAGCAGTGCAGAATCGTCGCCTTCTTTCTCAGAGGAAATGCGATCACTGATCTCCTTGAAGCTTTCAATACCGCCCCAAATCTCAATCATACGGATGATGCGCTCTTCAACGAATGACAAGGTGTTCACCACCTTGCTGATGCGCTGGCCGGTCAGATCCTGGAAGTTGCAGGCTTCAAAGATCGACACCACCTGCTCATGAATGTCGGTTACAAGGCCTTCGTGCTCACTTGGAACCATTGGCATAACGGTTGCCGCACTCTGGTCGATGACTTCAGCTGCGGTCAGGATTTGCTCGGTCGCGCCTTCGGTTCCTGACACAATCGCGCCAAGCTCCAATGTCACACGGCCACGCTCGTCATTATCAACGCTTGCCTTGTTGTGAAGAGCAGCAATTTCATTCTTGGTTTCAGCGATTGCTTGATAAATCGCATCCAGCTCACCCTTGAGCTTTGCAGCCTCGCCGATTTCCTCACGCAGTTCTTCTGCGACGCGTCGGGACAGTTCTTGTGGGTCAGTTGCCGGAGATCCTACCAACTCTTTCAAGCTGGCAATTTCTTCCATAATCTGCTGGTGACGCAACTCTTCACCATTGTCCTGAATCGGAGTGCTTACTTCGGTGCGTGTGCTACGCACTCCGAACTGAGCCTCTGCACGAAAGGTTTTTCTTACAACTGACATCCCAACCCCGAACTCATGAAGCCAATACGCTTCCTAATGAGGACCACACCGTCGCTACTCCTGTCCGGCGATGCGCCCTCTTTTGTTTTCCGCCCTTTCTTCGCAAACTGGCACAGGCTTACGAAGACAGGCTCTCAATTACAGGTTTTAAATAGCAATCCCGGTCACAAGACGCGCCCATGCACCCATAAGTAAGATGGGCACGATTCGCACTCCTGCACGCCGGTCACTACTCACTTACTTCTTAGAGTGTTAATTATTACCTTAGATTTATCAGCATTGATTTTTAAAGATAATTCCGGCAATTGGCCGCATAGTTCAGTAACAATTGGTTAACCTTAGTTTGAACTAGCATAAATTACATTGCTAATTTTAACAGTTACTAGAGCTGCAACTTCTAGTTTTCCGGGGACATCGGGTCATTGGCAAGGTCCAGAGGAGTGTGGAATGTTTGGGGCATCGGCAAAGAGCAAATCAAACTGGCTTGTTACTTTATTCAGCGTGGGTGGCTTGGTCTGTGCGTTTGGTTCTGCTGCTCAGGCAGAATACAAGCCGCGAGCCTCTGCCCCTCCGCTTGTCCTCAGCCCTGATCTTGCAAATCCGTGGGTTGTGCAAATCCCACGGTCTCAAGCCAAGGCGGTTCAGAACCTCCGCGGCTCTAAAAAACAAGCGAGGCGATCACGGACAACATCAAAGCGGTACGATCGCCGTATTCCGAAACAGTTCTTGCCGACAACAGTCAGCTACAACACCTCTTATTCACCGGGATCTGTCGTGATCGATACGACATCACGATATCTTTACCTGGTGCAAAGCAACGGCAAAGCCCGCCGCTATGGCGTGGGTGTTGGCCGTCCTGGTTTTGAATGGGCTGGCGTCCACAAAGTTACCCTTAAGCGGGAGTGGCCAGACTGGCGGCCACCTGCAGAGATGCTGAAAAGACAACCAAGCCTACCCCGTTACATGCCGGGTGGACCGCGTAACCCATTGGGCGCGCGGGCACTTTACCTTGGCTCCACACTCTATCGCATTCATGGATCAAATGAGCCATGGACGATTGGCCAAGCTGTTTCTTCCGGTTGCATTCGTATGAGAAACGAAGATGTGGCGGAGCTGTATAATATGGTTCCAGTTGGCGCAAAGGTCTATGTGCGCTAGGCATGCAGGTTTGTTGCAATCTTGGGTACAGGAAACTATGATAAGACAACAACTTCAAGTTGCTTGCCGTACCCCAGCTCAAGGCAAAGCAACAAAAAATAAAGGTCTGTCTTTAAACAGACTTATTATGAGAATGTGCCGTTGCAGACCATCTGATTGAGGGGCTTTTTCCCCCAGACCACATCTGTGTGTTTTGGGAGTGCCGCGTATGTGTGCCAAGAAGAATGGACTAGTCATCAGCAAAGACGAAGTGGTTGCAACTCTTTCCAGTATTTTGTCCAGCCCCAACTTCAGGCGAAGCCCGAAACTGACTGCTCTGCTGACGTTTCTCGTCGAGCGAAAACTCTCCAAACAGGAAGACGACCTCAAAGAGCAAATTATTGGGCAGAAGGTCTTCAACTTACCTGCAGGTTTTAATCCGCGTGAAAACCCAATTGTACGGGTCAACATCTCGCGTTTGCGGTCTCTTCTGCGCGGATATAACGACGAACATCATGATGCCCATCATATGCAGATCCGATTGCCGGATATGGGTTATGTACCAACTTTTGTAAGTTTACAGCCAACTCTTGAGGCTGCTGATGAGATGAGTGGTGCGGAGCCCTCACAGCCTATAAGCGAGGAACGCTCGCCCATTGAGTTGCTGGATGAGCCATTGAACTCTGATGACATCACCCAGATCCGCGAGGTTTTGGAGGATTGCCTGAAAGACCAGGGACCATCACTCAATCGGTATACGCTTGCAGCCATCCTGCTCGGCTGTTTCGCCAGTATCCTGAGCCTCTTGCTGCTTGCGCACGAGACTGGTTTGGTTTTTGCGGGAGACTGGCATACCCAAGTCGCCGCGGCAACACCTACGACAATTGACGAGGGTCAGCTCCCACCCGAAATTGCAGAGGAACTAAGACATATCGAAGGCGAACTTGGCGGGAAAGTTAGCTGCAAAATTCGCTCCGATGGACACACTCACGCTGAGTAGAGGAGTTTACCTCCTCCTCAACCATTCATTAGTTGCCTGCAAGTTGTTGCGGCTTTGGGCCACCATAGGCCCAGTCCAGAAGCTCGATGCTATGGATGACCGGGATCTGGGTGCCGCTGGAGATTTGGGTGATGCAGCCAATGTTGCCAGTGGCGACAAGGTCCGGATGGGTGGCTTCCAGATTGCCGACTTTGCGGTCTCTCAGGGCAGTGGCGATTTTGGGCTGCATGATATTATAGGTGCCAGCTGAACCGCAGCAGAGATGACTTTCCTGAGGTTCTCTGACAACAAAGCCAGCATTTTGCAGCAGCTTTTTGGGTTGCCATGTGATCTTTTGGCCGTGCTGCATGGAACATGCAGAATGATAGGCGACGGTCAGGTCTTCATGCAGTTGCGTCTCACCTAGATCCTGCTCAATCAGAAACTCAACGATGTCCTTGGACATTTCGGAGATCTTCTGAGCTTTTGCTGCGTATTGCGGATCCTCTCGCAGCATGAAGCCGTAGTCCTTAATGGTGGTTCCGCAGCCAGATGCAGTGATAATGACGGCATCCAACCCTTCACCTTCCATCTCCCTCATCCACGCATCAATGTTGGCTTTGGCTTGTTCGTTGGAGGCTTCCTCCTTGCCCATGTGATGCACGAGTGCGCCGCAGCAGCCTTCCCCTTTTGGGAAGACAACTTCGTAACCGATGCGAGTAAGCAAGCGAGTTGCTGCATCATTGATGGACGGGGCAAGCACGCTTTGGGCGCAGCCTTTCAAAATGGCGACGCGGCCTTTTTTCTGCGTTTCTGGAGCAACGCTCTCCTGCCCGATAAACTGAGAAGGCGTTGATGATTTGGTTGGTGCTAATGCCAACATAGCACCCAGTTTTGCAAGTGTTCCGCCACACCTCTTCATAAGGCCTGCGAGCGGGCGACCATAGAAAGCAGCGGCGATGGCAAGGCGGAAGCGACCTGGCTCTGGCAAAACGGCCTGTAGCACAGCTCTGAGTATCCGGTCTTGCAATGGGCGCTTGTAGGTGCGCTCAATATGGATGCGGGCATGATCTACCAGATGCATGTAATTTACACCTGATGGACAGGTGGTCATGCAAGACAAACATGACAGACAGCGGTCGATATGTTTGACGGTCTTGGCATCTGCGGGCCGGTCGTTTTCCAGCATCTCTTTGATGAGGTAGATGCGACCACGTGGGCTGTCCAGTTCATCGCCCAGTAGTGCGAATGTTGGGCAGGTTGCGGTACAAAACCCGCAGTGCACGCATTTGCGCAGGATCTGTTCGGATACTGCTGTGGCGCTGTCTTTGAGTTGTTCTGGCGTAAAGTTGGTTTGCATGAGCTAGATCCCCGCGTACATACGGCCCGGGTTAAGGATGCCATGTGGATCAAACTGCGCTTTTAGACGTTTTGAAAGACCCATTAACGTCTCTGTCTGCGGCTGGAAGACATCAACACTGGCACGGAGTTCAGCACTCCCTCGCAGGAGCGTCGCGTGTCCACCTCCATTCTCGGTGATGATCCGGCGCAGAGGAACATCATGAGGCCCTTCACCTTCCATTTCTACCCAGACAAGACCGCCAGCCCAATCCATCATCCATCTGATTGCAAATCGTTTTTCCAACTCAGCAATCACTTGTTGCCCTGCAGTCGGGGAAACCGAGAGTTTCCATAGCGGCTTGTCACTTCCGGCAAACGGAATGAGGTCGCGCAGATCACCCCATGTTTTGCGGGAGGCCTGCCCTTCAATGAGCTCCTGCGATGGAAAGCGTTTCAGGATGCTACGAAGCTTATCCAAACGATAGTCGATGGAAACGGGAATGCCTTCCAATCTGAGTAAGGTGATGGAATGTTCTTGTGAAAGCGGGCAGAAGCCTTTGGGCAGATGAGCTGCAGAGGAAACCTCTGCGGAAGACCCCATAGCTTCTGACATGGCACTGGATGCTTCTTGCGGGGTCAGGCCCAGCAATACAAAGGTACATTCTTTGGCTGCTCGTGGGAGAACTTTGATGGAGAAACTTGTGGCAACGGCAAGAGTGCCCCATGAGGAGCAGAAGCCACGTGACAGATCATAACCCGTCACGTTTTTCACCACGCGTCCGCCTGCCTTGAAGATCTCACCACGGCCAGAAACAGCTTCCAGACCAAGTACATGATCGCGTGCTGCACCCGCTTTGAGACGGCGCGGACCAGACAGGTTTGTTGCCAGCACACCGCCAATGGAGCCTGCCTGATTTGGGCCACCCAGAACTGCACTTAGGTCTGCTGGTTCAAAGGGAAGTTCCTGATTGTACTCCTTCAAGAGGGTCTGAACGTCCGTCAGTGGCGTGCCTGCCTTCACGGTGAGCACAAGTTCTGCCGGCTCATAGTCGATCACGCCGGTGATGCCGTCAACGCGCAAAGTATGCGCGGACTGCACCGCCCTGCCCCAGTTGCGCTTGGAGCCGCTGCCGATTACTTCCAGCGGAGTTCGCTCGGCGGCGGCCCATTTGACGACCGCCTCCAGCTCATCAGCTGTTGTTGGGTGGAAACCCTCTCCCATGGTTTCGTCCTGTTCTCTTGTCTTAGGATCACGCTCTAAAAGCGTGGAATATCCGGGAATGGCAGTTGGCCCTGATGAACGTGCATGAAGCCGAGTTCTGCACAACGGTGCAGGACCGGGAACACCTTGCCCGGATTGAGAAGCTGCTTTTCATCAAACGCACACTTCACGCGTTGCTGCTGTTTCAGGTCATCCTCAGAGTACATTTCTGGCATGAGATCGCGTTTCTCAATGCCGACACCATGTTCCCCTGTGAGGACGCCGCCTACTTTTACACAAAGGCGCAGGATGTCTGCGCCAAAGGCTTCTGCTGCGGCCAGTTCGCCCGGCTTGTTGGCGTCATAAAGGATGAGTGGATGCAAGTTTCCATCGCCTGCATGGAACACGTTAGCGACGCGTAACCCGTGTTTTTCGCTCAGCTCCTGCATTTCCTGCAGGACTTGTGGCAGAGCTGCGCGCGGGATGGTGCCATCCATGCACAAATAATCCGGCGAGATGCGACCAACTGCAGGGAAGGCAGCCTTGCGCCCTGCCCAAAATGTATTGCGCTCTTCTTCTGACTGAGAGACGCGCAAGTAAGATGAGCCATTCTTTTCCGCGATTGCGCTGACGCGCTTGAGCAAATCATCGACTTCAGCTTCAGGGCCGTCCAGTTCCACGATCATGAGGGCATCAACATCCAACGGATACCCGGCATGTACGAAGTCCTCGGCAGCATCAATTGCGAGCTTGTCCATTAGCTCCATGCCGCCGGGGATGATGCCCGCTCCGATGATTTCAGCCACGCACTTGCCAGCTTCCTCTGAAGTTGGGAAGCCGATGAGTGCTGCACGGGCTGTTTCCGGTTTTTGTAGAACGCGGACAGTGACTTCAGTGACAACTGCGAGCAATCCTTCGGAGCCCGTGAGCAGGGCCATCAAGTCGTAGGCCTCAGAATCCAGATGTTTGCCGCCGAGGCGGATCACCTCTCCGGTGATAAGGACGATTTCCAGTCCCAACAGGTTGTTGGTGGTCAATCCGTATTTGAGGGAGTGCACACCGCCGGAGTTTTCTGCGATGTTACCGCCAATGGAACAGGCGATTTGGGAGGATGGATCAGGAGCATAATAGAAGCCATCCTGCTGAACAGCCGTCGTAATCCCCAGGTTGGTTACACCCGGTTGGGTCACAACTGCCCGGTTTTCCAGATCTATTTCCAAAATCCGATTAAATTTCATCATAGACAGCAAAACGCCGTCTTCCAACGGCAATGCGCCGCCAGACAGGGAGGTACCGGCGCCACGAGGCACCACCTTTACATCGTTGTCATAGCAGTACTTGAGCACTCGCGAGACCTGATCCACTGTCTCAGGCAGAACCACCACAAGCGGCAGTTGGCGGTATGCCGTCAAGGCATCCGTCTCATAGGGACGCATCTCGATTTCATCGCAGATAACACCTTCTCCACGCACGATTTTTTGCAAATCAGCGACGATTTTAGAGCGTTTTTTTAGTGTTTCCTGTGACGGTTTTGGCATCGCGATTGCTGCCATCAGGCCTCCCTCCTGAGTTGTGATTTGAAACTATATTTCCAAGCCGCCAACCCAACCGTACTTACTGAATACAATGGCTGAGACTCTCACAATTTATGCAAAGATAAAAGCCGCATTAAGTCTATTGTCGCCCACAAAACAACGGCTTCAGTTTTTGGTGAGTTTGACTCAAAGCAAGTTATTTTCAGTCGTTTATGCTTATGATCAATTCCGTCCGCGACAATATGCCGTAACAATATATACGAAGGTAACGTCGAATCTATGGGAACTGCCCCATGAGTTAGACTATGTTGTTCTCTATTCGCGGTTATCTCTTAGGATATAGTGGGAAGGATAAAATATGAAGCAGTTTGGCGTCATTGCAGCGCTTGCATTGCTGTTGAGTTCCGGTGCGGCATTCGCTGAAGGCGATGTTGCTAAGGGCGCAAAAGTTTTCAAAAAATGTAAGGCTTGTCATGCTGTTGGTGAAAAAGCCAAGAACAAGGTAGGACCTAAACTCAACGGCATCATCGATGCTGGTTGGGGTGAAGTTGAAGGCTACAAGTATTCCAAACCTCTTCTGGCAGGTAAAGAAGAAGGTAAAGCTTGGGACGCAGCTACCCTGGACGCATACCTTACAAAACCGAAGAAAGTTATCCCGAAAGGTAAGATGGCTTTCGCTGGTCTTAAGAAAGAAAAGCAGCGTCAGGACGTTATCGCGTACCTCGCTCAGTTCAATAAAGACGGCTCCAAGAAATAATTGGATTCCAGAGATTCTAAAGATCGGGGGTCGCAGTTCTGCGGCCCTTTTTTATTTGGCCTGCCCTCATCCTTCTGCCTTACGCACCATCTTGTTTGCGAGGATTGGGATGCCGTTATAGTCGGTCATGAACTCGCTGGTAATGACAAAACCAAATTGCTCATAGAGCCGCTTTGCAGGGTAGTTGGATTTGGCGACGTAAAGTGTGGCCTGCCCCTCAGCCCTATCCAGCATGTGTTGCATGAGCGTTCTGCCAATGCCCTTGCCTCTGCCTTTCGGGTGGACGAACAATGATCTCAGATCAGCTCCATCCTGGGCTGCATAGGCCAACATTTTCTCTTCTTCATAAACTGAGATTTGTGACGTGATTAGACTCGTGTACCGCTTGGGGTCCTGTTCAAGCGGGAGTAACTCAAACTGCTTATCTTCATAGGCAAACTCATCAAGTTTGGACTTTGCGTAAATATCTAGCACAGCTGGAAGGTCCGCTTCCTGATACGGTCTGATCATCATTCAACTCTTTCTAAGTATATATGTTTTTCGATTCCCTCATATTTTGATGGCAGGCAATTGAGGTAACTTTGTGCGCCTGCTTTTGATTGTAGTGTAGTACAGTCCAATTGCAGAATAAAACTCGGTCATTTCATGTAAAAAGGGATGCATGAAGCACCCCTTTTTTGGCGTTAAGTACAGAGCTGATTACGCCAGTTCTGTGAAGATTTCACCTTCTGGGAGGCGGGATTTTGGGAGGGCGGCGTTGAAGTCGCTTTCGTGACGGTGGCCGAGGGCAATCAAAGCAACTGCGCGGTAGCCTTTTTCGGTGAGGCCGAACTCTTCGTCCAGTACTTGTGCATCTACGCCTTCAATCGGCACTGCATCAATGCCCAGCGCGCCTGCACCCAGCAGGATGGTTCCCATATTTAGATAGACCTGTTTTTCCATCCAATGGTCAGCGTCTTTCAACTGGTCACGATGAATGCCAACAAAGGTGGCTCGGCCTGCTTTTACTGTTTCTTTTACAGCTGGGTCAGCGAAGCGTTTGTCTTGTTCTTCCACTTCCAGTAGACGGTCCAGATACTCATCAGAGATGTCTGTTCTTACGCAGAAGACGATGACGTGGGAGGAGTTGAGCACCTTGCCGTTGTTGAAGGAGAACATGCCCTGTGTTCCCTTTGAAACGCGCTCGCGCCCTGCCGGTGTATCTGCGATGATAAAGTGCCATGGCTGTGAGTTGACGCTGGATGGGCTAAAGCGAAGTAGAGATTTAATATGGTCAAATTGCTCTGCAGAGATCTGCTTTGCAGGATCAAATTCCTTGGTGGAATAGCGGCTCAGCGCAACGTTTTTCAGGTTCATGTTCATTTTCCGATTTCTTGTTTTAAGTGATATTCTGACCGGAAGATAATCAATAGTTTTTTCTTAGCAAGTACGCACATAAAATGCATATAGGCACAAAATGTATACTATAGGCTCTGTATCCGATGCCTTATAAATCATTGAAGTCCCCTTCGAATTGTGGCAGGCAGGTTTGAGCGAATTCATTTATGCATTGCTCAGAATCTGCAGGACTTTTCTTTTCATGGCCCGACAAAGACGCCCCAAATATAAGAAAGATGCTCGGGTCGGTTTGTTTGTTTCCTGCACTACCAATCTCTTTCGCCCTTCCCTGATAAAAGCTGCAGTTCATCTGCTGGGCGTCGCTGGTTATGAGGTTGAAGCACCGAGCATTCAGAGTTGTTGCGGGCTTGTGTCGCTGCGCTCCAATGAGCTGGAAGATGCGCGGGATATGGCAAAGGAGGTGATTTCGCAGTTTGGCCACTACGACTATGTGGCGGTGCTTTCGCCGTTTTGTGCCAAGGTATTTGAGCGGGCCTATGCGCCTCTCCTCTCAGAGCAGTCCGAGGAACTGGCGAAGATCACGACCAAGTTTACACGCAAATGCTTTGAGGTGTCTGATTTGCTGCTGGCTGCACCTGAGTTTGGGCAGAGCCTGCAGGGTTTTGCAGGTAAGGTTGCGTTTCTGGATGTGTCAGATGCACCAAATCTGTTTGGCAGTCAGGTGGCTTCCCGCACTTTGCTGGGTCAGATGGAGCAAGTCAGCGTTGTTGACCTGCCGCAGATTTGCGCTTCTCAAGTGAAAGGCGCTCCAGAGGGAACGATCTCTCCCGAACTGGGGGCCGGTGATCTGAGTGGTTTGCTGCACGCTGTGCGCTCATGCGGAGCTGGCACGCTTGTCTCGACAGACCTGGCGCTTCTGATGGAGCTTTCTACCCATCTGCGCCGCTATGGGTCTGCCATTGAGCTCAGACCTGTTCTAGAGGTTCTGGCGGGCGATATCCAGTCAATGCCGATTGGCTTGAGTGCCCGTGTGATGGCTGGTCAGTCCGTCCTCTGATTCCCCTAGGTCGACTCCGAAACTTGCGCAGGGATTGTGGTTCCTGGTGCTGCTTGTGAAAAACACAAATTCTGCATGACGGGAATTACTGCTTAAGGCCAGTGATTTGCCTCTTAAATCCATTAAATTCCTCAGAATGCCCTTACAAATGTTGTAGTTCTGCGTATTGCTGAGTAGTGTGCGCGGCAACTGGCCAAGGCCATGGTCCGGCTTTGTTGCCAGTTCACAGTGTGAGGCACTTTGTCTCCCCTATCTGCTGTTACACAGGAGCCTATAAAAATGGGAAAGCTCAAGCCGGGCGTCATCTTTGGTGAAGACTACAAAACCCTGATTGAAGCATGCCGCGAAGGTAAGTTCGCCTTGCCTGCGGTCAACGTTGTTGGAACGGACTCCATCAACGCAGTTCTTGAAGCAGCAGCTGCAAACAATACAGATATTATCGTTCAGCTCTCCAATGGTGGTGCGCAGTTCTATGCCGGTAAAGGCATCAAGGACAGCTTCCAGGCAAAAGTACTTGGCGCAGTTGCTGCAGCTCAGCACGTGCACCTTCTGGCAGAGCATTACGGTGTTGGCGTTGTGCTCCACACCGACCATGCGGACAAGAGCCTGATCCCTTGGCTGGAAGAGCTCATCAAACATGGTGAAGCATTCTACAAGGCAAACGGCAAGCCACTGTTCTCCTCTCACATGCTGGATCTTTCTGCAGAAGACATCGAGTTCAACCTGTCTGAAAGCGAACGCCTACTGAAGATGATGGCTCCGCTGGAAATGAGCCTTGAGATTGAGCTGGGCGTGACTGGTGGTGAAGAAGACGGCATCGGTTCTGATGATGACATCGGAGCTGACAATCCAAAGCTTTACACCCAGCCTGAAGACGTTCTGCAGGCTTATGATCGTCTGAACCCGCTTGGCCACTTCTCCGTTGCAGCATCCTTCGGTAACGTGCACGGCGTTTACAAGCCGGGTAACGTGAAGCTGCGCCCTGAGATTCTGCGTGAAAGCCAAAAACTGGTCAGCGAAACTCACAGCCTTGGTGCAAACCCGCTAGCGCTTGTGTTCCACGGTGGGTCCGGTTCTGAGAAATCCAAGATCACAGAGAGCCTGAACTACGGCGTGTTCAAGATGAACATCGACACCGACACACAGTTCGCCTTCTCTGAAAAGGTTGGTGCGTACGTGGAAGCAAACGCAAATGCCTTCAAATACCAGATCGACCCGGAAACTGGCGCCCCAACGAAGAAGGCTTACGACCCACGTAAATGGCTGCGTGAAGGTGAGCTGGGCATTGTTGGGCGCCTGAAAGAAGCTTGCGAAGACCTGAACTGCGTTGGCAAGAGCCTCTGCCAGTAAGCTGGCTAGATTTTATGAGATTGAAGAGCCCGGTGTGTTTGCATCGGGCTTTTTTTTTATGTTTGTTCAGTTATGCAGGAACGCAGTTCATTAAGTTTCATGGAAGGTTACACCGCACTGTGGGAGCTGGCAGAGCCAACATCAAGCAGCTGACCTGGTCTAAGATGATTAAGCCATCGTGCTCTCACCATCTAAAAACAGGATCGGTACACCGAGGTTTTTGGCTACCTTTTCGGCGTGTTCCATGAAGATCTGGTATTTTTCTTCCTTGGTCAGGGCCTTTTTGCCTTCAAACTCCTGAAACGCGATGGTGTCGGGAGAGGGTTCAGCGTCTATGAGAAAGATTCCATTGATCTTGATGGGCTCGGTTGCGTCTACGCCTTGCTTATGCTGAATACCATCTTTGGATGAAACGATTACCTCGTTATGCGCATAGTAGGTATTGTCCACCAAGTCATCGACGTTCTGCTGGCGTTTATCGTACTGGTATCTGTCCAGTTCATTCTTCAAGTAACCGTTGCGAACATGGTCTGGCACATCGAGAAGCTTTTCGTTTTGCTCTTGTGTGACATTGACCATTCTGTCTTTTTTGTCTTTGCGGCCAATGTTAAGCTCGCTCATGAGATCATCGGGACTGGAGACCAGCACGTTTTGTGGCGGGACATCCAAGATGACGCCAAAGGCTCCGTAGACAAAGCATTTTTCATCAGTCACAACGGACGTACAAATGGCATCCTTATTCTCCAGATACTCGGTTCCCTGAGCAGAAAAGCAGCCCTTTTGATTGATAAAATCATCCATTGAACCTGTTCGAACGATGAACTTGAAAGGTGCTTTGCAGCCGCCTCTTTTTTGGAGGTCGAGCCTTTCGGAAGGATCAGAGAAATTCTCTCTGTTCCAAGTCTTAAGAAAAGCCTTCGTCTTCTCATCCGGCTCAGCTTTGACCAGCTCAACTTTATGCTCCTGAGTCTTTTTTCGCATAAATGCAGCAGCAAGTTTGTCGAGCTTGGACACACGTGGGCTTTCACTAGCTCCGACACCAGTAACTTCGGGCAGAGCGTGCAGCCAATCAACTTCCTTTTGATAGGCCTGAAGTGTCTTATTGAGCTTCTTCAAGACCTTGTTCGCAGCATCTACCTGAAAGTTCTCACAAAGGGTCTCAACTTCACTGATCAGACCGTTGGCTTCCTGGTCAAGACTGAGGAATTTCTTGTGCTTTTTGCTCGGGATTTTCTTAGCAATGGCAAGGCTGTCAACAACTGGTAATTCAATCGCCAACTGAGCGAGGTCTTCCTTCACCCAGGGTATCTGCGCTTCCAAACCTTTATGATTGGACTGAGCAACAGCAATGAGCTGCTCCATAGAGGAAACTTTCTCTTGAATTTTGGAAAGCCTCGCCTCCGCGTTTTGGGGCTTTCGGCCTTTCAGCTCTTTTCGTGCAGCTGCAATACCCGAGCGTGCAGACTGACCTGCTTTTTTGAAAGGTGAGAAAACAGCGCTTTGGTTCTTGATCAACTCCGTGTTTGCGTACAGAGCATCTGCCGCTTTCTCCATAGAAGCGAGTTTTCCCAGTAGACTTGTAGGAGCGTTCACAACGTCGGCTTGGTGATGTTGTCCGACCTGCTCGCCCTCCTCTTCAGCAAAGGTCAGGTTCAAGTGACGAGCCATGTCGCTGGCCCATTTATGCTCTTGTTTGCTCAGTGTTTGCGGAGGCATCCATCAACTCCTAAGCATGAGTGTTTGCCTCCCACCAACTATTTAATGAGGCGAACACCAGTATTTTTCACGCTTTCAGTAAAGTACTACGTCCTCTCAAATGAATGCTTTCTGGAATTTACGTACTTTCCCTCAAACTGGAGCTAAATGCTGTGATGGTGTGCAGAGGCTTTTAGCAAGCCTCTACTCGATCCACTCTACTGACTGCCCGTGTGGCCCAGTCCAGGCGCGGGGTGTGCCGTTTTCGCAGAGGAGGAAGCGGCCTGAAGGGCGCGGGCCGGAGACTTTGTCGGCGAGTTGAGGAAGGACACCGGGGGCCTCGTTAGAGATCCAGTGAACGTTGGAGTTGAGCATCAGATCGACAAAAGCATCCCGCTTGCTCGTGTCTCGGATGTAGTAGAGGACGGCGCTATGGAAGACCACTGGTGTAGTGCCTGTTGGGATTTGCTCCAGCAAGACTGGCAGATCCGCGAGAAGATCTCCTTTGACGAGTTGAATTTTCCGCTGCTTTGCCACTGCGGTTGCTTTTTGCAGCCGGTGTAAGCGGTCCTCCTGCCCCGGCCAGATGAGCGTTTGGAGCCATGCTAATGTGTCCTCATCCTGAAGGTTCAACGGGTTCAACTCCACCCCTGCACGCCAGGTGACTTCTGGTAGTTTGGTTGGCAGAGGGACATTACCAGCCGCCTGACAATGCAACACTGGTGTATCGGGTGAATTCGTCTCAGGCGCCAGTGTGTGTGCACCCTTGTTGTAGTCATAGGCATAGTGGTCGGGCAGCAAGCAGAGACCAGCGGAGGCACCGACTTCGATCAATGAAAGTGGTTGTGGGAGGCGGGCGAGCAGTGGAAGAAGAACAGCGCAACGGCCAGCTTCGTTGGTCTGCGTGCTGCGCTTCATCATCTCTTGTTTGATGGCAGCGCTATGTCGTTGCAGAATATCATCCAGCTCTGCCACTTCAGGAATGCGTCCTGTAACCCATCTTATAGCTGCAAAAAGGAGGTTGGGTTGCTGTTTGGCTTCCGGCAAAAGCATCAGGAAATCGTGGAAGATTGGCGAGCCGGCTATATGTGTCGCCCATTCTTCATAAATAGGTGAATTATCTTTGGCTTCGTGGAAAGCAAATCCCAGATATCCGTGTTCAATTGCTGAAGATAATACAGTCATGAAATTCCCCTAAAACATAAGGGAAGTTTAGGCTGGATATGCCTTCTGGCGCAAATGAGCCTCTCGTAGAACTTGCTTGAGGAACCTCGTGCCACCAACGTTGGGGGAAGGCAGCACGAGGGGTGCTGGGAGGCCTTAACTCGGGTCTACCAGCAGGTTCTTTTTGATGCGGGCGAGTTCCTCATCAGAGATGTGCAGCGCATCGCGGCGGTAGGTTTCAAAGCTGCCGTAATCTTCTTTCATCGCTGCCAGTGCAGCAGTGATCTGCTCTTTGTGGGCACCGAAGGCTGGGCGCAGGGAATGTGGGCCGTTTGCGACCAGTTTGCTGAGTTCATCAAAGGTGTAGAGATTGGTGGTGAGGTAATCACGCATGACATCTTCCTCGGAAAAGCCGAGAGACAACATCAGTATTGCTGCCACATAACCGGTGCGGTCTTTGCCACCAGCACAGTGAAACATGAGCGGGTAGTTCTGCTCTTCCAAGAGCACGTGCATGAAACGTGAGATCTGCGGCGTGAACTTGCGGGCGAAGTCCTTATAGCGGTCAATGCGGGTGTGGTAGATATCTACATCGTGGTCTTTGAGAAGCTGGTCAATCTCCTCAAACTTACCACTGAACCAGAGCGGACGGATTTGAGAGGCCACGTCCAGCGGCATGATTTTGGCGATGTCGGCCGGATCTGAACCGATTGGTAGGTTGATGTTAAAATCAACGGAGGAGATATGTTTATTGGGGTGCTTGTCCAACTCATCCGGAGCGCGTAGGTCGATGATGGTTTCGATGCCCAATGCACTCAACTTTTCCTGATCAGCTTCAGTCAAGTTGTCCAATTGGTCAGAGCGGAAGATCAGCTGAGGCTTCAAAACCGGGCCATCTTTTGAGGTAGTCAAAGACCGAAAGTTCTCCAGTTTCTCGATTGGTTTAATAATCTCGATAGCATCGCAGTTGGATGGAATATCGATTGGCAGTTTGGTCTCACATGGCGCTGATTGTGCCATGGCAAGGCCTGCAGTTATGAGTGAGCCAATCATTGTTGCGGTTGCCAGCCCGATTATTCTTCGCATGGTCATTCCTCTCTGTTCGCAAATTTGGGTGACATAAAGATCAGTTTGACCTATGCAGTAAAGTTGAACTCCATCATTATTTCAGATCATGTTGAGGTTAGATGCCCAGTATTGACCAGTTGGAAGCGTTTGTGACTGCCGCAGAGTTAGGATCATTTTCTGCTGCGGCACGGCGGTTGGGTAAGGCACAATCTGCTGTAAGTGCTGCTATTTCCAATCTGGAGATCGACCTCGGATCAAGCCTATTTGATCGCAGCAGCTACCGTGCAGAGCTGACAGTCTCCGGCGTTTCGTTGCTGGACTATGCAAGATCCATTTTACAGAGCAGGCAGGATTTGCTTGTGAAGGCGGGCGCCCTTTGTGAGGGAGCGGAAGGCAGCCTCAAAGTCGTGTTTGAATATGGAACTTATGTATCTGAAATTAACGATGTTTTTCATGATTTCGACAAGCAGTTTCCGAAGGTGGAACTGCACGTCCAGACCGCCTCTTTTGGCGATGTGTTTTCCAGGCTTGCAGAAGAAAGCGCTCAGCTTGGGATTATCATCGAACGGCACCCTTACAAGGAAGGCTACCACTTCCGCGGACTTGGATTTGAGCGTCGGATTTCAGTTTGCCACAAGGACCATCCTCTGGCTGAGCTGGAAGAAGTCCGACTGGTGGACTTACGCGGATACCGACAGATTATTTCTGAGACAGAGATTGATCGGAACTCACCTGAGTTTTCTCGCCAGAAAGGACCGCATCTGCTGATTACGGACAACCCGCGCGTGGCGCACAATATGGTGCATGGCGGCGTGGGTTGGGCAGAGTTGCCAGCACAGATGGTGGATGATGAGGTGAAGGCTGGTGAGTTGAAAGAGCTTTCCTATGATTTTCAGCAGAACGCTATTCTCAACAAGGTCTCTCTTGTCTGGGGCAAGCAGCAGGCGCAAGCGCCTGCCTGTAAGTGGCTGATCAACCGGATGTGTCAACTGCATCAGAAGACCTGGGTTTAGCGCCAGCGCTCGTCTTAAAATACATCGCGAACCTCTTTGTGCGCCTTTATCAACTCTTCTACAAACACCTTGGTCTTGGCTGGACGAAAGCGGCTGTTTGGGAAGAGCGCATAAATGCCACCTTCTTTATGGTGCCAGTCGGGCAACACGCGTTGCAAGCGGCCTGATGCCAGATCTTCGCGGATCTGAAAGGATGGGAGGAGACACAGGCCACCGTGGCCGAGGGCACATGCATGCGAAGTCAGTGTGTTCCAGACTGTGATTGGCGGGTTTTGGAGCACAAACTGCACCTCCTCCCCTTCAGCTGATTGCCACGATATTCCCGCAGGCAGCTTGCAGTGGTAGATCCAGTCTTTATCTTGCAGATCCATTGGTGTTGTGATTGGTCCCATTGCTTCGACATATTGCGGCGATGCCACAGTATATTGCTGAAAACTGCCAATTTTTCTTGCAATAGCAGAGCTGTCTTCTAACCAACCAACACGGATGGAGACATCTATTTTCTCCTTAAGCTGATCCAGTTTTTCGTCCGTAAAGACCGCATTGACCCTGATTTTTGGATATTTCGCCCTCAATCGCATGAGCGCTCTGGCGACGACGCACTGGCCGTAATCTTCTGGCGCTGTGACCGTGAGCAAGCCGCTGGGAATCTCCTGCTCCTGCTGGAGTTCCTGTACCGCACGTTCCGCCTGAGCAAGAATTTCTGCGGCATTCTCATAAAACCGCTGCCCTGCTTCTGTCATTTGAAGAGAGCGTGTAGTGCGCACCAGTAGGGCTGCACCGAGCTCTTCTTCCAACTTTGCAACTTGGTGACTGACGATGGCTTTTCCCAGACCGAGCTTTTTCGCCGCTGCAGTGAAGGAGCCACTTTCGACGACTTCAACAAAGTGGCGGAGGCGGTTGAGATTGTAGAGGCTCATTTAATTGTCTCTATTTTTCATACAGTATGTCAAAATTATCTGCATTCTACAGATAGTCAAGTTGCCCTAGGTTCCCCTGCAACAAGGAGAAACCTATGACGCACTCATTCCTCTACATCTATGACCCGCTATGTGGGTGGTGCTACGGCGCAGCTCCCAGACTGGCGGATCTGGCCAAGGACTATGAGATTGAGATGTTGCCAGCGGGCCTGTTTAGCGGTGCTGGTGCTCGGCCTCTGGATCGTTCTTTTGCGTCTTATGCCTGGGCTTCTGACCAAAAGATTGCAAAGCTGACAGGGCAGTCTTTCAGCAGTGCTTATCAAAGTCAGGTCCTGAATGGTGACGGGCAAGCACTAGATTCAACATTTGCGACACTCGCTATGACCGCATGCTCGATCGTAGAACCAGCACGAGGGCCAGATGCGCTGAAACTCATCCAAAACGCGCGGTATGTGGCTGGTGAAGACATCACTGATCTTTCATTGCTGGTAGGCTTGCTCTCCGGTTCAGACTTTGCAGATGCAGCTGCCCTGCTTCAAGGCCATATGACGTCTGTTGAAGCAGAGGCCGCACGGCGTGTTGCTCATGGCCAGATGGTTTTGAACCAGATGGGTGGGCGTGGTGTACCGGCACTTGTTGCAGACGCACACGGTGAACGCATGCTGCTGCCCTCTGATTTGCTTTTCGGCTCTTATGAACAGCTAACGGGGGCTTTGAACAGTTTCTCTCACAGCATTCAGCAGGACTTTCCTGCTCTTTAACCCCAAGGAAAACAAATGATTAAATCTCTTGCTCTTGCTGCAAGCCTTGCAGCAACCGCTACTCTTGCGCCTGTTGCAACCTATGCTCAGCATACAACCGCCCTAACTTTTGAGGTCTACAACCCGGGTGATGAAGGTCTGTTCCCTGTTACATCCACATTGATTGAAGGCCCAAGCGAAGCTGTTCTGGTAGATGCGCAGTTTCAACGCGGTGATGCTCAAAACCTGATTTCAATCATCAAGGAGAGTGGTAAAACACTGACGTCCATTTATATCAGCCATGGTGATCCTGATTACTACTTCGGGTTGGATGTGCTGCGCGCAGCATTTCCTGATGCCAAGATTATTGCCACGCAGCCTACTGTCGAGAAGATCAAAGCCACAATTGAAGGCAAGTTTGCTTTTTGGGGGCCGATCCTGAAAGAAGATGCACCTCAGGATTTGGTCATTCCAGAAGCGATTAGCAGTGACGAGCTCAAAGTGGATGGAACACCAATTGAGATCTTTGGTCTTGAGGGGCATGATCCATCTCACACCAGTCTTTGGGTTCCTTCAGAACGCACTGTTTTGGGTGGGGTACTTGTCTTTGACAACTCTCATATCTGGCAGGCTGATAACCCAACATCAGAGAAACGCGAAGACTGGCAGAAGAGCCTTGATGATCTTCTTGCTCTGAATCCGAAACGTGTGATCCCAGGTCATTTTATGGGCAAGACCAACAGCCAGACGGTGGGTTCTATTGCGTTCACAAAAGCCTATATCGCTGCGGTTGAGAAGAATGCAGCTCTTGCGAAAAACTCTGATGAGTTGGTGACATTGATGAAAGCGGAGTTTCCTGCACTGGAAGAGCGCAGAACCAGTGACCTTGCTCTTGGAGCCAAGGTGGTGATGGGCGAGATGAAATGGCCTGCTGAATAACCTAAAACCTCAAGCCCCTGCAGTCTGATGTGGGGGCTTTTTTTGCTCACCTCCCCTCCTCTATCCTGCGTCAAACCGTCATAATTTAAATTTCATGGATTTATATTCCTTGACACTTATTATGGGTAGAGCTACTCCTTTTTATGAGATCAGTGGAACAGCAAAGCCCTTGCCCCCAACGCCAAGAGGTCAGATGGCGGTATCCGTCAGTTCCATTGATCTCTTATGAAATCAAGACAACATAGGGGAAGGCCAAAGCCGACAGCAGTGGGTCATTCGCAGTCTCAGCAACTTGCAACATCATGAAGTTCTGTGCGAAATAGCATCTCAACAGACAAGGAGACGCGGTTGGCCAACAAGGACATTATCATCAAATCAGATTTGGAGATTGAGCATAAAGCCATGGCTTTGCTTATGTGCGCTGCTCAAGAGCATAAAGCGGAAATGGAACGCCTGATCAGTGGGCAGAACCTTTCTTTGCTACAGCTTACCATTTTGCATGGGCTCGACAAGTCACAAACAGGCACACTTACCGTGGGCCAGCTCAAATCGATTATGATTGATGACAGTCCTAACGTATCGCGTACTTTGAACAAGCTGGTCGCTCAAGGGTACATTGCCAAGGAGCGCAGCGAAGAGGATCAAAGAACCGTCTTTATCAGCATTACAGATGATGGGCGCATGGCCCATAGGGCTGCTGATGAGGAGCTTTTGAAGATGGGACCCTCCTCGTTGACAAAGGACGATTACGAGAAGCTCTACGAGTTGCTGCTCAAACTTTAAGGCTTGCCCCTTTTGCAAGACGCAAAGGGTTTGGCATGATTACCGTTCATAATCTGGAAAATTCACAGAGCATTCGCATTTTATGGCTGCTTGAAGAACTTAATGTTCCTTATGAAATCAAGCAGTATAAGCGAGATGCAGCGACTGACCTCGCCCCTTCCGACTATAAACGCCTCCACCAGATTGGCACATCACCAACAATCTCGGATGGTGATCTGGTTTTGCCCGAGACCAATGCGATCGTTGACTACATTCTGGATAAGCATCCCAATGCCACGTTGCGCCCTGAGCCGGGCTCTGAGGAACGTGCACGGTACCTGTTCTGGTTCCATGCAACACAGGGCAGCTTTATGCCGCTGCTGCTGGACAGCCTGATTTTTAAGCGGATGATTTCCAAAGTGCCCTTCTTCTTGCGGCCAGTCATGTCTGCTGTGGTTGGAAAGGTACGTGCAGCTTATCTGGAACCTCGCATCACCAGAATGCTTTCATTCATCGAAGAGGAATTGAGGCGCTCAACATGGCTTGCAGGCGATAGCCTGAGTGCTGCAGATATCGTGATGGGGTATTGTCTGGAGGTTGCCGAGGTTCGCATCGGTTTTGGTGGGCAGTATCCGAATATCACCGCGTATCTGGGCCGGATGCGTTCGCGCCCTGCTTATAAAACGGCTCTTGCCAAGAACGGTGCCTTCCGCCCGTTTGCCTCCTGATTTGCGGTGCTGTCATGATTTTCCATCACAAAGACGTTTCGCCGTATTCAGAAAAGATCCGACTTATGCTCGGCTACACCGGAATCAGTTGGTCCTCCGTACAAGCTCCTCTTGCGCCGCCACGCCCTTCCATCGATCCATTGGTGGGCGGATACCGGCGTATTCCCGTTGCGCAGAAAGGAGCTGAT
Organism: Pseudovibrio sp. Ad26; assembly: GCF_001623285.1. Lineage (NCBI taxonomy): Bacteria > Pseudomonadati > Pseudomonadota > Alphaproteobacteria > Hyphomicrobiales > Stappiaceae > Pseudovibrio > Pseudovibrio sp. Ad26. The sequence continues at coordinate 104,629 of NZ_LMCE01000047.1, read as the reverse complement.
GTTTTTTGCGATACCATCCTGATTGCAGAGGAGATTGCACAGTCTTCAGAAAACCCTCAATTATCTCCTTATGAACAAAATGAGGCAATCAGCGCATTCCTACAGGAGCTTGAGACAAGCGTTTTCTTTGGGTGCATTGCATCTGTTCCAGTATTTGGATTGATCAAAGCATTGCTCCAACAGGTGCCTTTGCGTGCGATTCCGGGCTACCTTCAAGATAAGAAAAAGCTGCTGACTGATACGCATCTCGTTCAGCCATCCCGAGAAGAAGCAAAGGCCATTTGGCAGAGGTTTCTGGATCAGCTTGAAAGCCAGCTAACCTCTGATTTTCTACATGGTTACACACCCGGCATCGCAGACTTCAGCGCGGTTCATATGGTCTGGTTTCGTGAAAAAATGGATCATCGGCAGGTGTTTGCAGGGCGCCGTCTGTTGAAAAACTGGTTTCACCGAATGGTATCCATCGGACATGGATATCGCACGGATATTTCGGCAAACGACGCTCTCCAAGTTGCCTCGCACGCTGATCCACGAGAGATCCCAGTCGAGATGAAACGTAGTCCGTTGATTGGGGCATCAGTTGTTATTGGGCCAACAGATTACGCAACACAAGGCACGCATGGTGAGCTGGTTGGTGAGGATGAACAGCGTTGGGTTCTTGCTCGTAATACCGATGTTGCAGGGCGTGTTCATGTCCATTTTCCCAAACGTCGCTTTGCTTTAACCCGAGTTCTCTGAGGTCTGCCATGGAAGCTATTCGTCCCCAAGACCTGTACGGTCTGCACTTGTTCTACAACCCCTATTCCAATTGCGCTCAGCGAGTGATGCTGTTGCTGGCAGAGAAAGGCATTGAGGCTGAGATGCACTTTGTCGACCTTATGCGAAGCGAGCAACTGACAGCAAAGTATCATGCCATCAATCCGAATGCTTCGGTTCCTGCACTGGTGCATGATGGTGTGGCGATAAACGAGTCCATCACGATGTTGCACTATCTGGAGAAGCTTTACCCTGATCCATCCCTCACACCGGCAGACTCAACACTCAAAATGCAAATGGAGGCTCTGCTAGAAAGTGCGGACGCATCGCACATGAGTATGGTCGTGAACTATGTTTATTCCTGCGGATATGGGCGTTTACCGACACCGCGCGATGCCCAGTTTTACAAGGATCACGTGCCTCATCGCGCCAAATTTCATGCAGAACGGCTGGCTGGTCAGACTGCCAACGATCCTGAGGGTGCAAAACGGATTGTTCATGAGCAATTTTCTGAACTTGAGCACCTTCTTAAGACCCAAGACTGGCTTGTTGGCAACCAATACTCACTGGCGGATATCGCCTGGTTCCCCAATACGATCATTCTTCGCCAGTTGGGCTACTCGTTCAAATCTCTACCAAATGTGAATGACTGGATCACGCGGATTGAAGCTCGTGAGGCCTTTAAGAACGGCATTCAAGCTCGTTTCCTGAAGATACCCAATTGGGTGCTTCGACTAAGTGCAAAGGTGCTTCGGCAACTTGGAGGACGACGGTAGCCCAAATGAGGAATCCTGCGAATAGCTTACTTGTATGAAAGGAAGCATCAGCACAAACTCACTAAATACTCGAAAGGATTCTTCTGAATGTCAGTTTTGAACTTCTCTTATGCCATTATCAAAGACATGGATCAGTTTCAGCAGTATGTGCAAGCGGCTGCGGCATTGATGGAAGAGGCCGGAGTAGAGGTCATTGCGCGCGGCAAATTCTCGCAAACGAAACAGGGTGATGAGCTGATGCCACACATTGCAGCCGTGTTCCGTTACAAAGACCTTCAAAGCCTCGAAGATTTTTATACCTCCGAGGCTTACAAGAAAATCATCCCTCTCCGCGATGCAGCCTGCGAGATGACCATTCAGATATACGATGAGTAGAAGACTGTAGACCTACAGCAAGGCGATCCAGCGGCGGGAGATCTCCAGTCCCAACGCGTCAGCTCTTGGGCCAAACTTTGGTCCCTGCTCTTCCAGAATTTCGCTCCAGTGCGGAACCAGTTCGTTGATTGGGCCATGGAAGCAGCCGTTCCAATGGTTCACTTGATCGACGGAGCACTCGAAATGGAACTGGATGGCGTATGTTGCACGGCCCATCTTGAAGGCCTGATTAGGCGTCATCTCACTGGATGCCAGATGTATGGCATCTTTCGGCAGAGTGTACGTGTCTGTGTGCAGGATGAAGATGTGGTCGTCTTCTTCAAAGGCGGAGATGACTGGGTCTTGTTTGCCTTGCTCTGAGACTTGTAGCGGTAGCCAGCCGGCTTCAACCGGATTTCCCAGAATGTTCTCACCGCCGAATGCGCGTGCGATCAGTTGGCTACCGAGGCAGATGCCCATCACCGGTTTGTCGGCTTCGTGAAATGCAAGGATCGTATCGCATACATCTGTCAGGAATGGGAACTCTTCATCCGCTCTGGCATGTTGCAAGCCGCCCAGAACAACCAGTCCGTTGAACTTTGAGATGTCAGTGGGAAGCGGATCATTTTGTGCCATGACACGCAGATCAATCGGCATTTTCGCGTGATCCAGCGCCTGTCCCAGCAGGCCAAGCGTTACGTTTTCGCAGTTTTCAATAACGAGAACGGTCATTCCAACTTCCTGTCATAAGCAGCTGTGCTTTCTTTGTTGGGCATGCTGCATTTATCATTGTTTTGTAGAAATCCGACCTAAAGCCTCTGTGGGCTTTTTAAGGGCAGGTTCTAAGCTTCGTTTTCAAAGGCTCTTTTCATGCGCTGTTCCAAACCGCGAACGACCAGAGACAGCGAGACTGTCATGATGAGGTAGAGATACGCAACCACATTGTAGGTTTCAAAGAACTGAAAAGTGGATGCAGAATAGATTTTGCCGAGCTGGGTGATGTCTTGCACACCAAGCACCGAGACCAGCGCACTTTCCTTGATAAGCGCGATGAAGTCATTTCCCAATGGCGGTAGGATGTTCTTGAGTGCTTGCGGCCAGATGATGAAGCGGAACGTATGCCATCTGGAGAGGCCAAGTGCTCGACCGGCTTCCAACTGCCCGTCATCGACGCTCTCAATACCTGCGCGAAAAATCTCTGCAATGAAGGCAGAATAACCAATGGATAGTGCAATGATCGCACGCCACAGCATGGAGAGGTCGCGGACACGCAGCTTGTCGACGATCTCCCATTCAATCAACGGCCCCATGATCCAGTTGTAAGCTGCAACCATTTGTGGAGCGCCAACAAAAGCAATGTAGAAGAGCAACACCAACATGGGTACACCGCGCATGATCTCGGTGTAGAACGAGCACAACTCGCGTATGGCACGGTGTTTGGAACCGCGCCCTAATGCAATGACAAGCCCGAGGATGCTCGCGATGATGAATGAGACAAAGGTGACGAACAGGGTGATGCCAACACCTCTGAGAAGGGTCTCAAAGATCTGGCGATAATCACCATTTGCGGCGATGAGCCAGAGAAAGAAAACTGCGAGAACAAATGATGCGAGCAACCACCAGGGAAGCTTGTTCAACCGGGATCTTGTGGCAGAACGCATGCCCATCGCGTTTCCTTTAAATCTCGTTTGTGGATTTCTTGATGAGGTCCAGAAATCTTTTGTAATGCCTTTAATAGAAATGGCGGGCGCCGTGCACCCGCCAAATCAACTAAGCTCTTGTTAGTTCTTGGACTTATAGTCAAAGAACCATTTTTGGTTCAAGGCATCTATGGTGCCGTCTTCGCGCATGGCGCTGAGTGCTGCATTAATTGGCTCGCGCAGGTCAGAACCTGGGGTCAGAATGAAGCCAAAGTCTTCCGAACCAATTGGACCGCCAACGACTTTAAAGCTATCTGGGGATGCGCCCATGTAGCCTGCTGCTGCCGTTGCATCCATCAACACCATGTCAACATCATCAGCACGCAGTGCCTGAACAGAAGCGCCAAAGGTTTCGAACAGTTGGATGCGCTTGTTGTTTTCATCGCCATCCAACACAGCATAAACAGCGGTATAGAAGTTTGTGGTGCCCGGCTGTGCGCCAACCAACAAGCCTGGGTCGTCAGCAAAAGCTTTAGAGTTGTCGAAGCGGTCTTCGTTCGCACGCACCAGCATGAACATCTCAGAGGTCATGTAAGGATCAGTGAAATCGATCTGCTTTTCACGCTCTTCGTTGATGGTAATGCCGTCCATGCCCACATCAAACTGGCCCTGACGAACTGCTTCGATCATGCTGTCCCATGAGGCCAAGCGCCAATCCACCTTCATGTTGAGGCGTTTTGCGATTTCGTTGAATGCGTCATACTCCCAACCGATGCCCTCACCGGTTTTCGGATCTGCGAAGTTCAAAGGTGTGTATGCATTTTCGGTCACTGCAACAACGGTGCGGCCCTTCAGATCTGGCAGATCCGTAGCGGAAGCTGCTGCTCCGAAACCGACAGAAAGAGCAAGAGTTGCTAATGCTAGTTTAAATTTCTTCATCATCGGGTATGTCCCCTCCAAGGAAAATTTGGCCACCACGTAGAAAAATCTGGCAGAATCACACCCGGCAGATGTTGACAGTTAGCCGATCAGTGAGCAATAGGATGCAGGTGATTGACCTGTAAAATACCGTAGTTAGCTTGAGTATTTACCCTGCAAATGCAGAGGCGGTCAACGAAAGCCTTGGTGATTTCCTAGGTTGTGCTACTGGTGTTAGAAGATACGGCTAAATGTCGTGGTGAACTTTTATAGACGGATATGTCGGTGCAAAAAGATCCCCTGAACAACGACGAGCCCTATCTTGAGGATGAGCACCACATGCCACTGGGCATAAGTTTGCTCAACTGGATCTCTGTCGGATTCCTGATCTATTTTCTTCTTTGTGCTGTTGGCCTTATTGAAGCTGGCTTTGTTGCCATTGGTCATCAGACAGCCGAACAGATCTTTTCCTATGCCACCAATCCAATTGCAGGCGTGCTTGTTGGTATTCTGACCACATCTTTAGTGCAGAGCTCTTCTGTCACCACGTCTATTGTGGTTGGCTTGGTTGCAGCAGGGATGCCTATCTCCATTGCTATTCCTATTGTGATTGGTGCCAACTTCGGCACGACACTCACCAATACATTTGTGAGCCTTGGGTATGCGCGAGATCGTGCAGATTTCCGGCGCGCCTTTAGTGCGGCGACGGTTCACGACGCATTCAACCTGATCTGCCTGTTGATCTTTCTACCGCTGGAGCTGGCCTTTGGCTTTTTGCAGAAAATTGCGATGGCTGTTGGTGATTTTTTCACGGCGCTTGATCCTGCCGACAATCTGATTACCGCAAACTTCAACTTCGTCAATTACTTAACCGAACCCCTCATTGGAGAAATCCGTGAGCTGGCGTACGGTCTGGCACAACCGTGGAATGGCCTTGTGATTGCAGCGATGGGCTTTGTGATGATTGTAGTCAGCATCACGTTTGTAAGCCAGCTACTCAAGCTTCTGCTGGCTGGCCATGCTCATCGTCTGGCCGAGAAGATGACATCTGTTGCGCCGTCCTCCGGCATTTTCACCGGACTGGTCGCTACTCTGCTGCTGCAGTCTTCTTCAGCAACAACCAGCTTGATTGTTCCGCTGGCGGGTTCCGGCGTTCTGACAACCAAGCAGGTTTATCCGTTCACACTTGGCGCGAACATCGGTACTTGTTTAACGGCAATTCTGGCTGCATTTGCTGTGACTGGTCAGCGAGAACTGGCATTTGAGATTGCAATCGTGCATCTGGTTTATAACGTGCTGGGTGTTGTGCTGATCTACAGTGTGCCCTTCATGCGATATCTGCCAGTACGCCTTGCAGAGTTTGTTGGCGAACTGGGTGCGCGCCGGTTTGTCGTGGCTGCGAGCTACGTGGTTGGCATCTTCTTTTTGATTCCGGCTCTTGGCATCTTCCTGCTGAGCAGATAATCTGGCTTAGGACTTCTTTCCTTACTGGTGCCCTATGCTTTGTTGTGTGTTTGGGCTGTTCTATCTTTACCTGATCGTGTGTTCTTATGCCTTTGCAAAACCGTGTTGCTCCCAATGGTGTGCTGTGTGCTGTCCCTGCCCGTGGCATGTTCATGGGCAATCGCGGCGGTCGTATTCATGATCCAGAGACGCAGAAACTCACTGGCCGAACGCATGCTTCTCGCAGGTGGTTATGCTGCTCAACGACCTATAAAGACTGGCACCGCGATGTCTGGGGCAAGTTTTATACGGAACTCTTCTTCTTTGACGAGGTGACCGCACTGGCAGCAGGTCATCGACCTTGTTTCTTCTGTCGGAAGGAGGAGGCACGTCGTTTTGCTGAGCATTGGAAGAACTGCGAAGGATTAGAAGTAGCTCCAAGTTCCGATGAAATGGATTTGGTTTTGCATTCGCAACGTTGCGGGCACAAGAAATCACCGGCTTGTCCTCCGCAGATCAATCCGCATGAGGACTGGCCGGATGGGACGGTGGTTCATTGCGGCGACAGGTTTTATGCTCTGAAGAACCACAAATGGTGGAGCTGGAGTTTTGAAGGATATACGGCGGCTGAGCGGGAGTTGCCCGAAGATGTGACTCTGATTACGCCACTGCAGATCATTGCGATCCTGAATGATGGCTATAGCCCGAAATGGGGCATCTTTAATCTATAATACTGACCTATAGCACCGTAAATCATTCGCTTTTCAAATGAATTGATGACGTTTATTCATTTGTTTCATCATGCGATTTCATGCAGGACGTTGCTTGGAACACTTTGTATTAGCAGGAATATTTCATGACGAGTGCTAGCGATATTGATGCAGGCATTGCAATTTCTCAAAGGCCTCAAGCACTTAGTATGTTCGATCTTGCACTGTACGGCACAACCGTATTTGCGTGGGGCTTCAGCTGGTATGCCTTAAAGTTGCAGGCGGTCATTACCCCTGAGATTGCGCTGTTCTGGCGGTTTCTGTTTGCGACAATCTTGATGTGGGGTTGGGCAATCTTTGGCGGACATAAGATGGCCTTTCCGTTGCGCGCTCACCTGAGCTTTGGTGGGCTTGGTCTGTTACTATTTTCAACCAACTTCCTACTGTTTTATCACGGCTCGCGTGAGCTGCCTTCAGGTTTACTGTCGGTGGTATTTTCCTTAGCATCCGTTTTCAACATCGTGCTTGGCTTCATTCTGTTCAAACAGAAAGTGAGCCGTGCGCTTGTGGTTGGTGCTGTGCTTGGCTTCTCCGGCATCTGTCTGATGTTTTATCAAGAGATTGCAGGCAGTACCTGGAACATTGCAGCGTTGGGCGGGCTTGGTCTGTGTGCTCTAGGGACTTTGAGCTTCTGTTTTGGCAACATCGTCTCTGCACGTGCGACAGCCAAAAAGATCTCGGTGATCTCAGCCAGTGCATGGGGCATGGTGTACGGCACTGTTCTTCTTGGTCTGAATGGCCTGTTACAAGGTGCCAGCTTTGAGGTTCCGTTTACGCCGGAGTTTATCTGGAGCTTCCTTTACATGGTGGTCATCGGTTCCATCGTCGCCTTTGGAGCTTATCTGACATTGCTGGGGCGGATCGGCTCTGCGCGTGCAGGCTATGCGACAGTGATGTTTCCGATTGTGGCGCTTGGCGTTTCCACGGTGATGGAAGGTTACACCTGGACTGCAACATCCATTCTTGGTTTGATGTTTGCTTTAGGTGGTAACTGGATCGTGCTCAGCCGTTCTGCCAAAAAATAAGCCCGGTGTTTTGAACCACCGGACTTGAAGCATTTCAATAGAGAAGTCGCTTACTCAGCGGCTTCTGTTTCCATTCCGTTATATTCCATAGTGACGTTGCCAATGGACGCTACAATGTGATGGCAGAGCGCATCATGAACCGGCTCAATTGCCATTTGAGATCTGATGATGGTGATGTCACAAGGTGGCAGTGGCGGCAGGCCTTCTTTTTCTCCAAGAATACGTTGCCCTTGACGCAACGCACTGGCTGGCAGGATTGCGATCGCTAGTCCGGCATTTACGGCACCAGCAAGAGCTGCAGCACTGGCACTGGTGTACACCACCTGATGCTGAACGTTCAGATGATCAAGCGCGGCAACACCTGCCTGTCTCCATGAACACGTTGTTGGGCCAACCGCAAGACGTAATGGGCGCTGGTCATGAACGATATGCTCACGAGAGCCTATCCATTGAAGAGGCTCACGGCGCACAATCTGTCCCGGTACGCTGGTGCAGTCACCACTGGTGACGATTCCCACGTCCAGATCACCCTTCTGGATTCGCCGCCCAATTTCATTTGAGCTGGAGCATTCCACATCCAAATTGATGCAAGGGTTCAGCCGATTAAATGCTGCAAGTACTTGTGGCAACAGTCGTTCTGCGTAGTCATCTGGCAGCCCGAGTCGGATGCGTCCGGCAATCTCAGGCTCATGAAACGCAGAGAGCGTTTCGTCGTTTAAAGCAACCATGCGCCGCGCATATTCGACAAGACGTCTTCCGTGCTCTGTTATCCTAGAGTTACGTCCGTCTTTAACAAATATTGGCTGTCCTATACGTTCCTCAAGCTTTTTCATTTGCATGGAAACAGCGGACTGAGTTTTGTGTACTGCATCGCCAGCCTTGGTAAAACTTCCCAATTCTGCGACGGCCAGAAATGTTCTCAATTGATCGACATCGATCGAATAAGGCATGGGCTCCCTCCCATTTGACGATGATCAATCAATCACGATCTTGAATGGATTTCAATCGAAAACATTCTCTTGTTTGTCTACAACTTTTCGGTGATATTTGACGTATCGAACGACACCGTTCCCTCTTTTTTAAACCCCCTATACCAGTTCCAATGGATAGCCAGAGCAGCTTATCCAAACGGGAGAGTGATACCATGACGCTTGCATTCCCTACCCCTTCTGAATATCGCAACCCAAATCGCGCTAATGCAGGCACCTTTGAACCGCTGACGCTGGCTCACACACTGCATGTGCTGACTGCTTTGCCTCTTAAGCTCTGGAAGCACTACCAGGACCGACGTGCCATGGTTGAGCTTGCACGCCTGGAAGACCGTATGCTGGACGACATTGGCATTACTCGCGATGACGTATTCAGCGCGCTTTCTGCTGGTGATGGTAAAGACCCAAGCTGGCATCTGCGTATTCGTGCCAGTGAACGCCGCTGCGCAGAAATGGAAAAACGCCGCCAACGCGCATAATTTTTGTGGGAGCCTCAATTGGCGGCTCTACCCCTAATTGAACCGCCAAAAATTCATCACCCACATATGAAAAGGGCCTGCATTACGCAGGCCCTTCTTCTTTTCCGGTCTACGGAACTTATTCTCATCATGCCACTCAGGCAGAGGCTGCGGTTTTCTCGAAGGATTTCGCTAGATAATCACTCAAAGCATTCGCTGCTTTGAAGTGGCTTTCCTTACCGCGAACCAGCTTGACCACGTAGTTTGGCAGCTTTGGCAGGCCTTCCAGTTCCAACAGCCCGGCATCCGATGCAACAAGGGATGAACGTGGCTGAATTGTAATTGCCATGCCACTTGCTGCTGTCATTTCAACAAGACCAGGATTACTTGAACTATATTGGATACGGAATGCACGTTCGTCATCCTCAAGCGCTTCAACAGCGGCTTTTCGGATGCGACATTGTTCCAGACCAACAGCCAATGGCAGTTCTCTTTCACTGGCAAGTTTGAAATTGCTGCCTGCTGCCCAGACGAGTCGCTCGCTGGAGAGAACACTCCCCTCACCAGCTTCAGCTTCATCTGCAAGGCTGCCGATAATGGCAAGATCCAGTTTGCCTTCTCCCAAAGCTTTACGAAGATCTGCCGCTGGTGCGCAGACGATGGATGCTTCAGCTTTTGGATTGTTCTTAGAGAACTCGAAAATGATCTTTGCGGTTCTGGTTTCGTCAATGCCTTCCGCAAGACCAAGACGAACCTTACCGGTCACTTCGCGCTCTGAGAACATAGCTAATGTCTCGTCATTTAAACGAAGCATCTGACGGGCATGGCGCAGCAGTAGCTCACCATCTTCTGTCAGTTTTGAGTGCCGCCCTTCTCTCCGGAAGACCGTGCGCTCAAGCTTGTCTTCCATGCGGCGCATTTGCATGGAAATCGCTGATTGCGTTTTATCAAGTTCTTCTGCTGCTCTTGTGAAGCTCCCAGTATCCGCAATCATTACCAGAGTTCGCAGAGAATCTAAGTCTAATAGTGCTGTCATGTCCCCAATCCATAACAATTTGATATGAACATACAGCATACTGGTGGAAAGAAAACCGAGAGTTGGAATATAATACTTAATTATCGCAGTCTTTTCCCTCTCTTAGGGAGTTTAGACCAACTCATCACAATAATTAATATAATCAAACTTGCTCTTATATTCGACGAGACTCTCGAAAGAATCCAATAGTTGAAATAAAAACCGAAAAAGACCAATCGACTTGGAGTTACGATATAAAAAACATCTAGTAATTCTCACTGAGATAGAGAGTTATGCTAGATTAATTCATGTCGGTTTGTATTAGCTTGGACGATCAGGCTAGTTCTGAACTCTCGGTCTGAACGGAAACGGAGGAAATTGCAGTAAACAACTTCCTCAATTAGTGATCTTCATCACAAAAAGTTATCCTCAGGTATATGTGAAATATTGTTACCTATGAGATCGAGTTGGCCAAAAAACGTCGCAATATTGCTGCCAAGCCTCGCCCTGAGCTTGTTGCATTGCTGCCAAACCTCCAGACAAGGATGGCACACCCGATTCCTTCGCAGTGGATTGATGCGCCTTACGGCCTGATCCATTCCCCGGAGACGATGGCTTCTTGGCTCGTGTGTTTTGCGTTGTAGATTCTTTTGGTGACTCATTGTGCTCATCAGAAGCTGTGCTTGTGCCCTGCAGAGCATTTGTCCAGAATTCAAGCATCGGATTTTCTAATGGCATCATCTGCGACCAGAAAGCTTCCCGTGCATCCAAGATTGGGTTACGCGCAGCATCCGTGTCCTGATGTAACTCTGGACATCCTTTTGCGAAGCCTTGCAAGTAGGCCTCCATCATAGTGCGTTGAGGTCCTGCCAGATAATTCTTCATCATGTTGCCATAGGAAAGCATCAGTAAAATGGGCATTAGCTCCATCCAGCTTTCAACATTCATGGCATCTTTGCGACTGAGGTGGCGTTGCATGGCTGCACTGATGTTTTTATCACCACTGAACATGCTCATAACTTGAGAGAGCATAGCCTGCTGTGGCAACCCGGTCATCCCTTGCCATTTAGACGGATCAGCCCAATTCATGTATGGGAACTCAGGAACACCTGCAGATTTTGCACCCGACTTTCCAGAGGGCGTTTCCTCTTTCTGCATGAAGGGCATAAAACCGTGGCTAGTCTCACAGTAGTCCTTATAGGCTTTTGCATAGTTTTGGCTGAGCATTTCCATAAGGGAAAACATATTGTTATTGGCATGTCGTAACATGAGGTTTTCCCCTCGTAAGCTTCTCACGGCTATTTAATCACTCATCAGACGTAACGTCAGTTCCCTAATTTTGGATGTAGTATTCTGCAAATATTATGTCTAAGAGACGAAATTTGATTGAATTGGGTTCAATAGTGATGCCCGCTCTAAACAATCCGGTAGACATCAACGGCCTCCTCACGGCCACGCAACTGATAATCTCCCAAATGTTTCGTATGAGATTTATCCCGGAGATGGTCCACCGTCGCGTTGCTGGCAAGGGCAATCACTCTGGCATCAGGATCCACCGTTTTGCCAAGCTCCTGTAGACGTGCAGCCACATTCACTGCATCTCCAACGACAGTATAGTTCATCCGTTCAATGGCACCGATGTTGCCGACAACGACTGTTCCTGTGTGAACTCCTATACGCAAGCGTGGCTTCTCAGTCGCACCCTCCTCGTTTTTGAGCTCTGTCTCCAGCCTTTGTGCAATGAGATGTACTGCATCGATAGCTGCTTGCGCGTGGTTTTCCATGGTTTCCGGGGCTCCCCAAAACGCCATACAACCATCACCAATGTATTTGTCGATGGTTCCATGAGTGTGGCTTATGCAATCGGCAAGCTCCTGAAAATGCGTGTTGAGTAAGGACGTGGTCTCTTCTGCTGTCAGCTTTGAGGCGACACCAGTGAACCCTGCGATATCAGAGAACAGGATTGTCATCTCGCGAAGCTCTGTGCTGTTGAGACCTTCAAATTCTCGTTCCAGCAACACTCTGACTAAGTCCTTAGGCACATATCTGGAGAATGCACTCAGAGCCACGCCTGCTGAGTTGAAGGCCTGGTTGGCTTGATCTACCTCTTTAAGCCGCGATCTTGGCAGCGCACTCAACCCTTCCATATTAAGTTTACGGATAGCATTTGCTTGGGTTCCGAGAGCCACAAACGGTCCTGCAAGTCTTCGGCCAATCAAAAACATAAGAAGCACACCGACAGCCAGAAAAGCCGTGGCAGCAACAAAGATTTTGTGCAGGTTCTCGAAGGGAACACTGAACTCAGAGGCTAATACATAGCTACCGATGATGATGGGGAAGCGATTTCCGTTTCTCAAATCGTCATAAAGATACAGATAGGTGCCATGGGTGGTTGTGTCGATGTGGGCTTTATAATTGGTGTTGAGAGACCTGCGGTTGGCATTTTCGGACCAGATATTGCTCAGAGGTGTGTCCTGCAGATCTGAGATTAATGGGATCGGCTTTGCCTTACTCGGCTTGAAGCTCAGAAACGCTTGCTCTGAGCTCGCCAACACTTGATCTCGCCCATAAAGGATAAACGGAATCTGAGAAGCCCGCCACTTGATGCGAGCCATCAGTTGACCGAGTAGAGATATTGGATAATCCAACGTGAGTTTAGAGATTGTATTGTCGACCGGATTTCTGATGTAGACGGCAAACTGCATAAACGTTTCGCCAATGCCCTCATCATAATACGGCGGAGCCCAACGATGATTGCCGACTTCCATATCCTGTTCATTAGGAGGCATGACCATCATCTGCTGAACCGGCTGGTTTGCGTGATCTAACTGAACCGAGATCCGTCGTCCAGTCGGGAAAGTGTAGGAAATCCGCTTAATATTGGTCTGGCGTGATAGGATGGAAATCAACTGCTCACGCAAAGCGACAGGCGCGTTGTAGATCAGTGGATCTGATAGGACTTCAGCCGCCAGCAGCCCCATCCGTTCTTCATTGCGGAAGAAATCTTCAACAACCTCAAGACCACGTTCGACAATGAGAGCCCCGGTTTCGCGCATAATGACGGTTGTCTGACGGTTTGTGGCATCAGATACATAAAGGAGCATGGAACCGCCAATTAAGGCCAGCAGCATCGCCGCACCAATGCTGAAGACGGCGGAGATGGACAGGCGCCATCTTTTGCGGTCTTTCTTTTTTGAACTCTCTTTTTGGGGCTGCTTTTTAGCGCCAGCAGTCTTGTTGTTCAGGTCCATTCAGGCCTCCATTTGGAAGTACCTTAGAACCAATCTCCCAATTTTGCCTGAACAACGGCCAAAGCCGCGACGGCAGCTGTGTCTGCTCTTAAAATCCGTGGGCCAAGCGGGATAGCATGTACAAATGGTTTGCTATGCAAAAGCGCACGCTCTTCCTCAGAGAAACCGCCTTCCGGGCCGATTAATACGGCCAGAGGTCCTTTAGGAACATCTTTCAGTGCATCCAACGGATTGTGCGTCCCATGGCCTTCGTCACAGAAGATAATCTGACGATCACCTTCCTCTTGCTCCCACGTAGAAAGAAGTTTCTTAAGTTGCTGCGGCTCCATTACGGAGGGGATTGAAAGCACGCCGCACTGTTCACAGGCTTCAAGCGCATTGGATTCCATGCGCTCCAGCTTCACTTTTGGGTTTTGGGTGAACTGGGTGAGCACCGGGCGTAAGCGCCCTGCTCCCATCTCCACGGCCTTTTGAACCATGTAATCCAGACGCGCCAGTTTCAGCGGTGCAAACAGATAGTCCAAGTCTGGCATCGGTGTCTGCTCACGCAACTGCTCAGTCACAATCAGGTGACAGGACTTACGCCCCGTCGGCAGTATCTGAGCCCGCCACTCTCCATGCTTGCCGTTGAAGACGAGCACATCGCCTCCCTCCTTCATGCGAAGGACATTCAGAAGGTAGTTGGCCTGTGCGCGGTCTGCCTCCAATTGAAGGCCTGCGCGGAGATCTTGATCGACAAATAAGCGTTGCATGCGAAACTCATAGCGGGACATGGGGGCACCATATGCCAAGCACACGGCAGATACCACTTTGCGCTTAAAGATTTGCTGGTGAGAACTCAATGTCTCAACAGGTGGAAGCGCTTCTCACGGTTCCCCTTTGCAATTGTCACGGGCTACACTAAGAGAGAATGGTTTACTTTTTGCCGCATATGAAAGAAGTCTGACATTGTCTGAACGCTCCAACATTGCTGAATATACCGTCTCCGAGATTTCCGGTGATATCAAACGCGAGCTTGAGGACAAGTTTGGCTATATCCGTGTGCGTGGCGAGTTAGGACGTGTGAGCAAACCAGCTTCAGGGCATATCTATCTGGATGTAAAAGACGACAAGTCCGTGCTTTCCGGCATTATCTGGCGTGGCAATGCTTCACGGCTCAAGGTTCAGCCAGAGCAAGGTCTTGAAGTCATTGCGACGGGTAAAATCACCACCTTTCCCGGGCAATCCAAGTACCAAATGGTGATTGATAGCCTTGAGCCCGCTGGCGCCGGGGCGTTGATGGCGCTGCTGGAAGAGCGCAAGCGCAAACTGGCGGCAGAAGGTTTGTTTGCAGAAGAGCGCAAGGTTGCCTTACCACGTATGCCACGCGTGATTGGCGTTGTTACGTCCCCAACTGGTGCGGTTATTCGCGATATCCTGCATCGCATCAGCGACCGTTTTCCTCTGCATGTTTTGGTTTGGCCAGTTCGCGTACAGGGTGAGAGCTGCGGCTCTGAAGTTGCAGCTGGTATTCGCGGTTTTAACGCGCTTGAGGCCAACGGAGCGATACCACGCCCAGATGTTCTGATCGTTGCGCGCGGTGGTGGTTCGATTGAAGACCTTTGGGGCTTTAATGATGAAGCTGTGGTTCGTGCTGCAGCAGACTCCCAAATCCCGCTGATTTCAGCTGTTGGACATGAGACAGACTGGACATTGATTGATCTGGCCGCCGATGTACGTGCGCCAACGCCAACTGGTGCTGCTGAGTTTGCTGTTCCGGTAAAGGCTGAGATGACCGCACAGGTGGATGATCTGTCCCGCCGCCTCTCAACAGGCCTGTTGCGCTTGGTCCAAACGCGCCGCACGGAGCTGCGGGCCGCAAGTGCTGCACTGCCTGCTCCACGAGATCTTCTTGCTCTTCCACGCCAGCGGTTTGATATGGTGGCAGGCCGTCTTGAGCAGGGACTGAAGACGAACACGCAAATCCACCGGAATTCTCTGACAGCAGTTTCCTCCGGCTTACGTCCTATCACACTTGAACGGCAGGTTGCGCAAGGGCGCGAGCGGCTTCAGGTTTTGAAAGGTCGTGCCATTGCAGCCTTTTCCAACCAAGTGCAACGGCAACGCCTGCGCCTTTCCAACTCTGCCGGGCTTTTGGCCTCACTAAGCTATGAGCGAGTGATTGAGCGTGGTTACGCTGTGGTGCGTGATCAGGCTGGTGTTCCACTGGCCAGCGCACAGGATGTTCAGGCAGGGCAATCCCTGAAACTGGAGATGAAGGGTGGCACTGTTGGAGCTGTGGCTGATGGGGGTGGGGTAACGCCAACGCCTCCGCGACCAATGAAGCCGATGTCAGAAACCGTCGTTGAGGCTACTGCGGAGCCAACTTCTCCTCCAAAGAACCTGGAGGAGCATGTGGCTCAGACAAAAGCAAAACAGACTAAGCCTGCTCCAAGAAAGAAGAAAAGTGTGGTTGATCCAGACGCACAAGGCAGCTTGTTTTAGAAGTGATTACGGAGGAATACCCTCTATTTCCTCATTTTAAATTTTCTACGATAAACGGAGGGCAGGATATTGCGGTCCGAGGACAATAACCGAGATGTAAAAATTGAATCAACGCAAGATTTTTGTAAGGCGTTGAGTTTCTTGTTGGAAGATCCCACGTTTCCAGAGGAGAACATTCGAACTGTTGCATTTATTGAAGCCATGCAGGCTTGGCTTGAGGCTTTTGAGGGGCGCAACAGTTTGTTTGATGAGCCATCTGATCGTTATGTTACGTGGGCCGATCTTTACAAGTTGTTGCAAGCCTCTGCTATTTATGAATGAAAAGGGTGGAGTTATTCTCTTTCTTCTGGCGGCTGATATTCTGGCATAGCGACAGCCCCCTTCAAGATTGCGTGATTAAGGGATCAGGACTATATTGAGGAAGAGAAAGGGAGCTACAGCCTCCTTTCCCGATGGCTTATTTTAGAATTGCACGGAACCAGAGTACCAGTCTGTTCCGTGCTTTTTCTATTTTGAACTTCAGTTCAAATTTCATCCATCTACCACCTCCTTCACCAGGCATTGCTACGATCGGAGTGCCTAATTTCTCCGATTGCGTGGACTGGCTCACGCTGCTGCTTTGCAAAGGAGATGGGTTTCTGGATGCTATCGAACCTCGGTAGAAATCACTATCCGAGACACTAAGGGGTATGTGTAGTTCAAGCGAGACAAAAACAGATCAGGCGGAGACTCTCGATAATTCAACTGGCTCCTTAAGCAAGGCAAGATGGAAGCTTCCGTTTTGCTTGAAACCGATAGCCTCATAAGCTTTTGCTGCCGCGGGATTATCGGTGAACAGAACCGATCTCCGTACACCTTGTTTCTTCACAAGATCCAGTGTGAGTGCAACGACGGCTCTGGCATATCCGTTGTTGCGATGTTCAGGTGGTGTCCAGACAGGGCCGACTTGCACGATTTCCGCAAGGGTTGCATTAAACCCGCTCAACGCAACAGGTTGCTCTTTGTCCAACAAGACCCATGCATTACCGCTTTTTTGCATTTGCGTCACGCGGTTTGTGATGTGTTTGTCATGCTCTTCGTTGGCTTCACCGCCAAAGGCTTCCAGCTCGTACGCTTTTAGCCAATCGAACAGTAATGACGTATCAGCTTCTGACGTTGGGATCAGAGTGAACTGATCTCTAGTTGCTTTCTCAGTGAGTTGCAGCTCCTCCAAGGCCAATTGATAGAGGCCTTCGCTGCGGTTGGTATTGAAGGCAGTTACGGGAAAGTTCAGTTTGCTCAACACAAAACTGGCTTGCTCACCATCGCCAACCAATCCGGCAATGGGACGGTTAACAACTTCACAGAAATGCGTGGTGAGAGCTTCCAGAGCGTTCAAGTCAGGTGCCTGTGTCATCAGGTTACCGTTCCAGAATTGCGCCAGAACACCTATTAGCTCACCGGCCTCATCGTAAGCGCCCCAATACTCTCCTGAATATAGCTCGCCCGTGTACTTCAGGCCCGCCTTTTCGATATTGCTGAGCAGAAACATTGAGCTGTAGACGTGCTTCATCAAGAACGACCAAACTGCCTCTTGATCCTGATTAGATAATTTTTTGATTTTCATGGCAATGCTCTTTGTTTGAAACCACAGAGTATGGCGCAGTAAAAAACCCCGGTCCACTGACCGGGGTTTTCCATTATCTCAATTGAACAGCCATTTTACATCAAGGATGGCAGGAAAGTTATGATTGCCGGGAAAGCCACCAAGACAGCTACAGTCACCACATCCGCTACGAAGAACGGTGTTGCACCACGGAAGACTTCCTGAACCGGAATGTCTGGACGCACGCCAGAGACCACGAAGCAGTTCAAGCCAATGGGCGGTGTAATCAGGCAGAGCTCTGCCATTTTCACCACGATGATACCGAACCAGATCGCACAGGCTGCCCCAGACATGCCAAGTGTGCTTTCTGCTGCACTAACATCGAGGCCACCATTAAGTGCCATGATTGCCGGGAAGACCACCGGAAGGGTCAGCACGAGCATACCAATTGCATCCATGAACATGCCAAGCACAGCATAGCCAAGCAGAATGCAAACAATGATCATCATTGGCGGATAATCCAGTGCGACGATGAACTCTCGGAACGCATCTGGCAGGCCTGCAAAACCGAGGAAACGGACATAGACGAGTACGCCCCAGATGAGCGTGAAGATCATCACCGTCAGCTTTGCTGTCTCGTGAAGGGCCAGGAAAAGCTGCTTGGTACGCATACCTTTGTAAAACGCAGCCAGTAGCACCACGAACGCGCCACACGCGCCAGCTTCTGTTGGTGTTGCAAAGCCAAAATAGAGGCTGCTGAAGATGATCAGGATCACGCCAATGATAGGGAACGTGCCGGGTACAGATTCAAAGCGCTCTTTCCAGCTGTAGCCACCGATTGCAGGTGCTCCGCCCTGCCATGCAGCGATGACATAAATGATGACTGCATATATGAGAACGGAAACAACACCGGGCAAAAAGCCAGCCATGAGGAGTTTGCCAACACTCTCTTCCACCAAAATGGCGTAGATCACGAGGATAGCGCTTGGTGGGATCAGCGAGGCCAGTGTTCCACCAGCCGCAACCACAGCCGCGGAGAGGCGTTTGGAGTAGCCTGCTTCCAACATTTCCGGGATAGCGACACGGGCGAACACGGCAGAGGTTGCAGTCGATGCGCCTGATACAGCCGCAAAACCTGCTGTGGCGAAAACGGTGCCGATTGCCAAGCCACCTGGAAGCCAACCTAGCCAGCGTTTTGAGGCTTCAAACAGCTGCTTTGTCAGGCCAGCGTAATAGGCCAGAAAGCCGATCAGGATGAAGGTGGGCAAAACGGACAGTGCGTAAGTTACAGATTTGGAATGCGGGATCGTGCCAGCCATTTTTGCAGCGGTCATGACACCGCGTTCAAACCCGAGGCGCATGGAAAAGATCGCGACCATGCCCATAATGCCAACGAACGCTGCCGCAAAGGCAACACGAACACCAATGATGACGAGGAGCAAGAGCATCCCGGTCATGATGAGACCGATATCAAACGGGGTCATGATGCACCTCCGTGGGCAGGTGTTCTCATTTCAGGCCCCTCTTCTCCGTTTTCGGCGGAATGGAATGTCTCCTCAATCTCAGCTTTTGCATGCTGAGCAGCATCCATCACGTGCGGCAAATCCAAAACTGAGGCTGACGGGTTGATGATCAGGCGGGAGTAGCCAAACAGCTGAAGAACGAGGCGAAGCCACAACAAAGACAATGCAAGTGGAACAATAAACTTGGACGGCCAGGTCGGGATGGAAATATCCATCGTGCTGTCCCCAAAGGTCCATGCACGATCAAAGTGCAGGAAGGAGCCATACATCAACACCGATACAACGAGGAGGATTGCCAGCACACCGAGGAACTCTGCAATCCACTGAGTACGACCTCTGAAGACGCCGATTACCAACTCCATACGGATATGGCCGCCAACACGCTGACAATAAGCGATGCCCATGAACGCGAACACGGCCATGGCTTGCTCTGTAATATCAATAAAACCGGGTACGGGCTGGTTGAACAAGTTGCGTCCAGCGACCTGAACGACGGCCAGCAACATCAAGACGAGGATGGATGTTGCTGCAATGAGGTTGAACAGGTTTTCGATTTTCCCCAGCACGCCGTTAAAGCGGAGATAGGCCATATCCGACTTGGGATATGCGGGGCCGTTTGATTTGGACATGTTATCAGCCCGATTTTAAGAGAAATGTTGTGCCCTGCTCAGAGCGAATACATTTGAGCAGGCTCTTAAACAAAACTCCGATGAGCAGCCATCGGAATAAAAAAGGCGCACCAAACAGGGTGCGCCTTTTGATAGGTAATTACTTACCAGCAATTGTGTTTTGTACGAGCGTGAGCAGTTCTGCTGCTGGGAGGCCCTTTGCAGACATATCTTCAACCCACTTGTCCCAGATTGGCTTACCAGCAATAGCTTTGAAGCCTTCAAGCTCTTCTTCCGTAAAGGAGACTTGCTTAACATCGTTTGCTTCCAGAGCTGGATAGAACTTGTCGTAGACCTTTGCGTAGGTGTCCAGGTAGTGCTGAACTGCTGGTGCAACACTTTCATCCAGTGCCTTCTGGAATTCAGGTGACAGCAAGTCGTAAGCATCTGTGCTGACGACAACCGGACAGCTCACGGTGCCTGGGTTCAGGTTGTTGGTCCACCAGCTGCCAGCTTCAACCGTTTTGAATGACAGATGTGCATGAGGTGCAAAAGCAACGGCCTGCACGGTACCAGAATCAATCGCCTGATACGCCTCTGAAGCTGTCACGGTTGTCGGAACAGCGCCAATGGTCTTCATAGCATTACCAACGCCACCAAGAGCACGTACACGCATGCCTTCAAAGTCAGCCAGCTTTGCAGGTGCATCGCCTTTACCCAGCAGGTTGTACTGCGGCATTGGAGATGGCATCAGCAGTTTTGCATTCCAACGACCAAGATCTTTTTGAACTGCAGGGTGATTGTAGAGCGCAAAATCTACCTTCACCTGAGTTTCCAGATCAGGCACGCCGAGGAATGGCAGATCGGTGGTGGTCAATGTCGGGTTTTTGTCTGCATGGTAAGATGCGCAGAACTGCGCCATCTCGAACGCACCGATGGAGATACCATCAAGGTTTTCGCGAGATTTGGAGAGTGCTCCACCGTAATGCAGCTTGATTTCGAAATTGCCGTTTGTGCGTGCTGCCACTTCTTCCGATAGCTTTTCAACGTGCTCGGTAAATGCACGTCGTTTGCCCCACAACGAGACATTCCAGGTCACATCTGCAGCCAGAGCTTCGCCCACAAACGCGGAGCCCATTGTTGCTGCGAGCGCAGCGGTCGCAACCTTAAGATTTTTCATTTATCAACTCCCGAAAATAAATTGGCCGTCCTTGCAATAGGTGCAAATCCAGCCCCTCCCTGAATTCCGTCGAATATAGAAATATCACAATTTTCTCAGTAATAAACCTTAGTAATTCGAAGATTTAATGACTATTCACATGCCCCTAGGTTCGTTCGTCCAAAATATCTTTGCAGGGCGCAAGTGTATAAAAACTCTGCTTTTATTCAGCTGATGAGTTCTTCTTTGTCTAAAGTATAAAGACTTTAAGTATACCTATTTGGAGCGAAACTGGGCTACCTTACACTCCCTTACTTATAATAATAGTGAAACTGCATTATTTTTCAAAACCTTATCCCAATGATTAAGGTTGACAAGGATCAAAGCAGCTATTGCAATGCTGACCTAATATTTCAGGCGAGGGACAACCTCCCGTACCGCTAAGAAATAGAGGGCAAGGAGACAAGGCTTATGGCAATCAAGGACATTCTCACCATTACAGACCTGAACGGCGATCAAACAGCATCTAAGGTTGCTGTTGAATTTGCCCGTCAGGCAGGTGCACATGCAACTGGGCTTGCACTGGCATTCGAGCCAATCGTTCCCGGCTTTTTGGCAGCACCAATGCCAACCGATTATTTGCAGGTTGCTAAAAATCAGGCCATCGATGCTGCTAAGACTTCTACTGAGAAGTTCAAAGGCTACGCAGAACTTGCTGGTATCTCCACTGAAACTCGTGTGGAAGAGATCGTCACCGGTGGCAGCCTTGAATCCATCATGGGTCATTGCCGCTTGAGCGACATGGTTGTGATTGGTCAGGACAATCCTGAGGCACCTGAGCCAATGCGCGAAATGTTGATCGAAGGTCTGCTGTTCGAATCTGGCGTACCTACGCTGATCGTTCCATTCATCTCCAAAGGTGATTTCAAGCCGAAAAAAGTTGTTTTGGCTTGGGATGGCAGCGCGACAGCAGCACGTGCAGTGCATTCAGCGCTTCCAATTCTGGAAATGGCAGAGCATGTTACAATCGTGATCGTGAACAAAGGTCTGCCTCTTGAAGGTGAGCCAGGTTCCGACATTGCAACGTATCTTGCCCGCCACGATCTGGAGATCAATGTTGATGTGATCAACAACCCACCAATCGGTGTTGGCGATGCGCTTCTCAACTATGTCTCAGAAAATGGAACAGACCTGCTTGTTATGGGTGGTTACGGTCACAGCCGTATGCGTGAATATCTCGTAGGTGGAGCGACCCGCGACATTCTGCATTCCATGACTATTCCAGTTCTGATGGCTCACTAATTTAGTTGGGGGACGTCCCATTTTGTCTCCCGATCCTTGCCCATTTTGAAAGGGAGAGAGGTGTCGCTTTGCTGTCGCACCTCTCTTCTATTTTGAAGATCAAACGCCCTTCAGCTCCATTGTGAGGGGCATTGGTCTGAATTGAATACCTGAGTAACAGCACCTAAAACTCAACAGAGTTTGACGGGAAATGCGCTATGACGATCTGCAATCTAGAGGGTTTGACCTCTCCACGCTCTATTGCCATTGTTGGCCCAAACAGCAAGCAGGAGGTGGTCCTGCAGCGTCTCATCGACAGCCTTGTCGGCTGCGGGTTTTCTGGCCCTAAAGCGTTTATTAACTTGCCCGGAACTTCAGCAGATGGATTTAGGAGTATCGCTTCAATTCCAGAGGTGGATGGTAAAGCAGATCTTGCCATTTTGCTGGGAGACCATACTACAGCAGCAGATGACATCAGGCTTCTCGGCGAGCAAGGCACACGCGCTGTGGTTATTCCCGCAAGCGGCTTTGACAGCTGGCGTGATGAACACCTTGATGCGCTTTTGAAAGCTGCACATCCGTACAATATTCGAATTCTCGGCCCGGGTAGCCTCGGGATCGCTTCCCCACATTCCAAGCTCTCTACGCTCCTGACAAGTGAGCAAGCTTTGAAAGGGGAACTGGCGCTTATTTCCCGCTCCGGCACTATCTTCAACACCACCTTGTCCTGGGCCAAAGCCAACTCCATCGGGTTCTCTGGTGTTGTTTCTCTTGGTCGCCGCTTGGATGTTGATGTTTCTGATCTGTTGGACTGGTATGCGCAGGATTATCGGACCAAAGCGATCCTTGTGCACCTTGAGACCATTGCAAACCCTCGCAAGTTTATGTCAGCAGCCCGTGCTGCGGCCCGATCTAAACCAGTGATCGTTATTCGCAGTGGTGCGAGCCGTGACCAGCACATTTCAGGCACCGCCCACTCCAGCCGTCTGGCAACGCGCGATTCTGTTTATGATGCAGCTTTGCAGCGTGCTGGCGTGCTTCGTGTTTACGACCTTGATGAGATGTTTGAAGCCGCAGAGACTGTCACCCGCGTTGCTCCATCAGCGGGGCGGCGACTTTCTATCATCGCGAATGGTCGTAGTCTGGCAACGCTGGCTGCTGACCGCCTTGCGAAGGTTGGTGGCAAGCTGGCTCCTATCAGTGAGGAAACCAAAGAGAAGCTTTGCTCTTTGACCCGGACTGATGCGCGGGCGGACAATCCGTTGGTCTTGTCTGAAGCTGCGAGTCCTGAGGAGTTCAAAGAAGGCATCAGCGCTTTATTGAGAGACCCGAATTCCGACGGTGTGCTGGCCATTGCTGCACCGACAGCTTTTGAAGATTTCTCTCAGGTTGCGAAAGCCTTTGCTGAGGCAGGTCAGGAAGACCGCAAACGGCTCGGCAAGCATCAGGCTTTTGTGACTACGCTGGCTGGTGGTGCCAATATTCCGCGACAAGTTCTTGATGAAGCACGTGTGCCTTGTTATCCAAGCCCGTCTGGCGCAATCCGCTCCTTTATGCACCTGGTTCGATACAAGGAAGCGAAGGATCACCTTTCTGCTGTGCCGGACAGTTTGCCCAGCGATTACAAGCCGAACTTGCGGTTGGCGAAAGAGACAATTCGCGTTGCGCTGGAGAATGGACAGAAGTGGCTGACCCCTTTGCAAACGCGGGAACTTCTGCGAGCCTATTCAGTTAATCAAGTCGAATTGCATCTGGTAAAAACCGTTGAGGAAGCTGCCAAGGTTGCTGAGGTTTTGTTCGATAAACACGATCAACTTGTTCTTAAAGTCAGCAGCCCTGATTTAACCTTCAAGTCTGATGTTGGCGGCGTGCATCTTGGCGTTGACAGTGTTGCAGGTGTGAAAGCAACTTTTGAGAAAATCCTTGGCAATGTGAAGCACTCCTATCCGCATGCTGACATTACCGGTGTTGAAATCCAACCAATGGTGACGCGCAGGTTTGGATTAGAAACCTATGCTGGCCTTGCGGATGATCCGGTGTTTGGGCCCGTGGTCGTGTTTGGCAAAGGCGGCACATCCGTTGAGGTGGTTGGTGACCGGGCGATTGATCTGGTGCCAATTGATCTTAACCTCGCCAAGGCGATGATCTCCCGTACCAGCACAGCCAAGCTGTTGAAGGGGTTCCGTAATCGTCCATCTGCCAATGTTGCAGAGGTCGAGCATCTACTGGTGAAGCTCTCTCAGATCGCCGTTGATTTCCCGGAAGTGCGAGAGCTGGATTTGAATCCGGTAGTGGTCGATGAAAATGGCATCGTGGTGCTTGATGCGCGTGTCGCGATCAGTGCTCCAGATAAACGGCCTGGACGACAAGGTGCGTCTCGCTTGTCTATCGTGCCCTACCCTGTTGAATGGGAACACACACATAAGCTGAAGGATGGCAAGACGATCCTGATCCGGCCAATACGACCTGAAGACCAAGGCAAGCTGAAGAACTTTTTTGAGAAGGTTTCGGTTGAAGACTTGCGGCTAAGGTTCTTTGCTCCCGTCAAAGAGTTTTCGCATACGTTTCTAGCTCGGCTCGTGCAGCTGGACTACGCGCGGGCCATGGCATTTTCGGCTATTGATCCTGAAACGGGCGATATTCTGGGAGTGGTTCGGCTTCATGCAAACCCGGACCACACCGAGGGCGAGTATGCCGTGATGGTACAATCCAACCTCAAGGGCATGGGTCTTGGTTGGGTTCTGATGAAGTTGATTATTCGTTATGCGAAGGTGGACGGCATCCAGACCGTCAAAGGTGAGGTTCTACGCGAGAACACCACCATGCTGGATATGTGCCGCAGCCTCGGTTTCCGCGTGAAGCGCTCTCCTGATGACGATGCGCTTGCTGATGTTGTTTTGGACGTCACAACCCTTGACCGGGAGACGATGAGCTAAGCCATCGTCTCCGCAATGTTTCGCTTAACTCGTCGCCATAGAGGCTTCGCGAATCTGTGACAGCGAACGGATTGGCGTGATCGCTTCTGGGTCCAGATGCAGATGCAACAGAGCTGGCTTGCCGCTTGCTTTTGCAGCTTCAAAGGCGGGACCGAACTCATCAGCCGTTTTCACTGTGCTTGAGTGGAAGCCATAGGCTTTTGCAACATCAGCAAAGTTTGGATTGTGCAGTGTGGTTGCGCTGATGCGCCCTGGATACTCACGTTCCTGATGCATGCGGATTGTGCCGTAGATGCCGTTGTCGACAACAACTACAATAATGTTTGCACCCTCCTGCGCTGCAGTACCCAGCTCCTGAATGGTCATCTGCAGACATCCGTCACCCGCAAAACAGACCACATCACGCTCAGGGAACTTGAGCTTGGCTGCTACGGCTGCTGGTAGGCCATAGCCCATTGAGCCGGAGGTTGGAGCCAGCTGCGTGTTATATTTGCGGAAGCGATGGAAGCGATGCACCCAAGTGGCGTAGTTGCCCGCACCATTGGTGAAGATGGTGGAGTCATCGAGGTTGTTCTCAATCCACTCCATCACCTCAGCCATTTGCAGATCACCCGTCACCGTTGGGCGAGCACCTGACCATGCCAGATAATCCGCATGCGCTTCTTCAACCTGTGCATTCCAGCCAGCTTGCTGCTTTATGTCTAACTCTGCCAGAGCTTCGCAGAAGCCTGCAGGGCTGGCGTTGATACCCAGCGTTGGCATGTACATGCGCCCAAGTTCCTCTGCACCCGGATGGATGTGAACGACCTTTTGTGCCGGTACTGGAATGTTCAGCATGGAATAAGACTGGCTTGGCATCTCGGAGAGGATATCACCGAGCAGAACAATGAGATCTGAGTTCTCGATGCGAGCTTTGAGCTTCGGGTTGATGCCGATGCCCACATCACCAGCGTAGCAGGCATGGCCGTTGTCAAAGAGCATCTGGCGGCGGAACGATACACCAACCGGCAAATCAGTCTTTTCAGCAAAAGCCTTAAAGGCGTCGCAGGTCTCTTCTGACCAGCGGGAACCGCCGAGAATGAAGAATGGACGCTCGGCCCCTTCCAGCAGTTGTTTAAACTCTTCCATCTGATGATTGGACGGATAAGTCTCAATTGGGCGCATAGCCGGAACACGTTGTGCCTCTGCCAGCTCTATCAGCATATCTTCTGGCAAGGCCAAAACGACAGGACCGGGACGGCCTGATGTTGCGACATGGTAAGCGCGCGAGATCATTTCCGGGATACGATCCGCTTGATCAATCTCAGCAACCCATTTGGCGATGCTGCCAAACATCTGACGGTAGTTGACTTCCTGAAAGGCATCACGTTCGCGCATATCGCGAGCGATCTGGCCAACAAACAGGATCATCGGCGTGGAATCCTGCTGCGCAATGTGCACGCCAGCAGATGCGTTGGTTGCACCCGGGCCGCGTGTCACCATGCAAATGCCCGGCTTCCCGGTCATTTTACCCCAAGCTTCTGCCATCATGGCCGCGCCGCCTTCCTGACGGCACAGGGTTATGGGAACGGAGGCATCATACAGCGCATCCAGAACAGCAAGATAGCTCTCACCCGGCACACAGAAGACACGTTCGGCGCCCTGATCTTCCAGCGCATCCACGATTAACTGACCACCGGTCCGCATTGTCTGGCTCATCCCTCACTCCAGTCCTAATTCAATTGAAGGGAAGATACGCGGATTATGCTCTCGTGAAAATCTGCAGTATTTCTCTTTATTATTCCTAGATGGAATGAACTGGGCAAAACACAGTGTGAATGATGAAGCCTGCATGACAGATTGAGTAGTTTGTTGAGTTACCCCTGTTTTTCACTTTCACAATAAATCTATGGCCCTAGAATACCTCTTAAGCCCGATTGATAGATTGGCAATTGCAGCCTGAAGGTGCACAACACCTCCAGAGAGTCTGCTTTTGCGTAGTTTTGATGGATGGACCAATGACCGCTGACAGTTTTGACGTGGATACTCTGACCCAAAGCGACATCATCAGCTTTTTCACCTCTCCCGAAGCGCACCGAGGGCAAGAGGTCAAGCGCATCGACACGCATGCGAATATTGCCTTTCTGGTTGGGAATGACGCCTACAAGATGAAGCGGGATGTGAAGTTTCCGTTCCTTGACTATTCCACTCTGGAGAAGCGGAAGACAGCTTGTGAAGCCGAGATCAAACTCAACAGTCAGTACGCCCCTCAGATCTACCGCAGTACCCTGCCCATCACATTGGAGCCGGATGGCTCTTTAGAGCTGGCCGGTCATGGCGCTGTCGTTGAGTGGGTGGTCCATATGAACCGCTTTAACGAACACCTCGGGCTGGACAGAGTTGCTGAGGAAAAGGGTATCAGCAGAGAGCTGGCGGTAGACTTAGCGAAACTGATGGTAGATGCCCATAGCCGAACAACACTGCGGGAAGCCCAGCCGTGGATTGATGATCTGCTCAATTACACCGACCAAAACCTTGTTGCATTCCAAGAGTTCCCGCAGTTTTTTCCCGGTGATCAAGTGTTAGCGCTGGACGAAGCTGCCCGCAAAGAGCACCAACATATCGAATGCATGATCCGGGACCGCGGCAAGTTGGGGCTTGTGCGTCTCAATCATGGTGATGCCCACCTGGCCAATATCGTTATGCATGACGGGAAGCCGCTTTTGTTTGATGCGGTTGAGTTTGATGATGCAATCGCGACGGGAGATGTTCTTTATGATCTCGCCTTTTTACTACTAGACCTATGTGAGCGAAAAGAGCCCGAAGCAGCGAATGTCGTGTTGAACACCTATCTCCAACTGGCGCGACAGCCGAAGCATCTGGAAGACCTTCGCGTATTAAGGTTCTACCTGATGATGCGAGCTGCGATCCGCGCCAAGATCGGGGCAGCGGCGTCATTGCACCAAGAAGGTGAAACACGGCGGAAGACCGAGTATCAGGCACAAGAGTATTTCAAGATTTGCCAAAGAGCGCTTGAACCAACACCACCTGTTCTTTGTGTGGTTGGTGGTCTTTCCGGCACTGGTAAAACCACGCTTGCTCAAGGCCTGGCCCCCTTACTTGGGCGCATGCCGGGAGCTGTACATCTGCGTACGGATGTTTTGCGTAAGGAGATGTTGGAGATTGGTGAGGTGGAGACTGCTGGTAAAGAGACATACACACCAGAGTTTTCTAATAAGGTCTATGCTGAGTTGCTGCATCGGGCTGAAGTGGTGCTGGCAGCCGGACACTCCGTCATTATCGATGGGGTTTATAGCAAGCCGGCAGAAAGAGACTCAGTTGAGCAACTTGCCATAAAGACGGGTGCAGAATTTCAGGGGATCTGGCTGGAAGCTGATGTGGAGACGCTTATCAACCGTGTTGATGCGCGACACGGCGACGCATCAGATGCAGACTCTGAGGTGGTGCGGATGCAGCAAAGTTACGATCTGGGCGAGATCCACTGGGTTAGGCTGGATAGCGCTAAATCCAAAGAAGCTGTTTTAGAACAAGCGCGTAGAGTGACAGGGCCGTCTCAATTACAGTAATATTCCATTTTTTATAATAATTCCAAAGTGATAGCAGCACTCTATTATGAGGGAATCTTCCCTTTTTGTTTGATTGCTGTCATTGCAAGTCATTCGCAATTGCAGTTTTATGTCTTCAAGAAATAAGATTTTGGAGACGTTGATGTCTTTGCTAGCCAGAGAAACATTCGAGCAAGCACCCCATAAAGAAGTCTTCGCGCCTTACCGCGAAACATTCGTTCCACCAGTACAGGCCAAGCCGCTGACAGAAGCACGTGCAGGTGTTGAGTTGAAAGTTGTTCGCCTTGGGCGAAACCGGGCAGATGCCCTGAAGTTGCGCTCTCTTGGCCTGACGAGTGACCGTCCACTTTCCATTTTTGAAGGCAGCGGCAAGCGGGCACGTATCCTTTCCATCGGCTCTCAGCGCGTGGCAGTTGGCGTTGATCTGGCTGACACCATTTTGGTGGAAGAGGTTAGCCAATGAGCTGCCACGACACCGGCTCTTGTCGCTGTGAAGACAAACCCCAAGTTCATTTGCTTGGAACTGCCAACTCCGGCAAATCCAGCCTGTTCAACAAGTTGACTGGCCGCAGTCAGGTTATCGGCAATTGGCCCGGTGTTACTGTTGATCGTAAGACTGGCATTTGCCAGACTCAGACCACCACGCTCGCCCTGCTGGACCTGCCGGGTGTTGCGACGCTTTCCTCCCCTGAAGATGACCGCATTGACGAGCGTATTACCCGTCAAGCGCTTTTGTCTGATCGCCCGACTGCACTGGCCGTTGTGCTTGATCCGATTGCGCTGGAGCGTTCTCTCGCTATTTTGCTGCAGGCCCTCGCATTTGATGTGCCAATCGTTGCAGTGATGACCAAAGCAGATCTTTGGCCTGCCGGTGTTTTGCAGTCAGCAGCTGATCGCCTCTCAGCTGCGCTTGCTATGCCGGTGATCGCAACTTCCGTCCACGACGAGCATTCTCTGGCTGGTTTGCGTGATGAATTGTCGACTGCTGTTCGCTCACCAGATGTCCCCTCCCGTTTGCTGACAGACCCGTTTGATCTGATTGAGCCTGTCAAAGAGCTCGCTGATGAGATCGCCAAACTGGCTCCGGCGTTGTCAGATCAATCCATGCCATTGGCGCATCGGTTAATGGAAGGAGACAAGCTGGCGCGTGAGATGGTGCCTGCTGCTGTGCTGGAGAAGGCTCAAGCTGTTTCCAAAAGATGTGAGCTTCGCCTGCAAGATCCAACTGAGTTGGTGATGGCGACGAGTTACTTCAATCGGGCTTATTCTCTCGCGCAACTGATGGAATTGCCTGAGCCACAGGATGTGCGCAGCTTCTCAGATAAGATTGACCGCTTTGTGCTTTCCAAGTGGGCTGGCCCGTTTGTGTTCCTTGGCGCGATGTATGCGATGTTCTTCATCGCGATTAATGTTTCCTCCTACTTCATCGATCTGTTTGATGGATTGGGAGACGCCTTGTTTATTCAGGCGCCGTTGAGCCTGCTTTATGCAGTTGGGCTTGAAGGTGGTGCACTGGAAATGCTGATCACAGCACTTGGCGGAGGTTTACAGACTGTCGGTACGTTCGCCCCTATCGTCGGTTTGCTTTTCCTCTGTCAGATTTTCCTTGAGCAGAGCGGGTATATGGCTCGTGCCGCAGTGGTTGCAGATGGCCTGATGCGCCGGATCGGACTGCCCGGTCGTGCCTTCCTGCCGCTTATTCTGGGCTTTGGTTGCACTGTACCTGCTGTTGTGGCGACCCGTACGCTGGAGACGGAGCGTGAGCGGGTGGTGACATCCATGATGGCGCCGTTCATGTCTTGTGGTGCACGTCTGCCGGTTTATGCGCTGTTTGCTGCTGCGTTCTTCCCAGTCAATGGCCAAAACATCGTGTTCGCGCTTTATCTACTGGGCGTTGGCGTTGCTGTCTTTACAGGCTGGGCGCTGTCCAAATCCTTCTATAAAGGGCAATCCACCAGTCTTGCGATTGAGCTGCCAACCTATCAGATGCCACAGTTTGCGCAGGTGATGAAGTTGGTCTGGACGCGTCTGAAGATTTTCCTGTTTGGCGCTGGTAAGATCATTGTCACGGTGGTCGCTGTTCTGACCATTTTGAACTCCGTGGACTTCAAAGGAAACGTTGGCAACGAGGCCAATGGCAACTCTGTTCTAGCAGTGGTTTCCAAGCAAGTAACACCAATCTTTGCCCCTATGGGGCTGAGTGAAGATGACTGGCCAGCCACAGTCGGTCTAGTCACTGGCATCTTTGCGAAGGAAGCTGTGGTTGGTACCTTGCAGACACTCTACGTCACCACTGATGAAGAAGGTGGAGCTCCTGCACCGCTGGAAACCGCGCAAGAGGCCATCAATACCTTCACGACCAGCATTGTGGACTTGACTTCGCAGATGCTTGATCCACTTGGCATCGATATTGGTGACACCTCCAGCTTCAATGTGGCTGCAGAAGAGCAAGAGGTTGAGGTTGGCTTGTTCACTGCACTTGCAGCGCACTTTGACGGAAAGGTCGGTGCATTCGCCTACATGGTTGCTGTGCTGCTTTACATTCCCTGCACTGCGGCTCTAGCAACTATCTGGCGTGAGGTTGGTCGCAACTGGGCTCTGTTTGCGGCAGGCTGGACCACCTTGCTGGCCTATTCCGGCGCTTCTCTGGCTTATCAGATTGGCACCTTCGCTCGCCATCCAACGTCTTCTGCGCTCTGGATCATTGGACTGCTGGCTGCAATTGCCAGTGTGTTGGTCTTCATGCGTCAGAAAGCAGAGAGCACCATTGCGCATCAGGCAGCACTGGAGGCCGCAGAATAAAATGTTGCAGCAGATCGAAGGTGTTTTGGCAAAGCGTGGCGGCGCCACCGTGGGTGAGATCGCTCAGGATATGAACATCCCAAGTGACTTTGCCATGGCGATGGTTTCGCAGCTCAAAGCATTGGGGCGCATTGAGGAAGTGGGATGCTCCTCAAGCTCCGCCTCCAGCAGCTGTGCAAGCTCCTGTGGGGGATGCAGCTTTGCGCCGACGGTTCAGTATCAGCTCAAACAGTAAGCTCTGCTTAAGCAAATAAACACAAACAGGAGAGTAAAGACCGGTTCTTTACTCTCCTGTTTTGCATTTGGGCTTTCAATTGAACCACAGTCACAGGCCCCTTGCATCTCAGTAATTGCAGTTGAAACACGTTGCTTGGCATTCTGACCTTCGGACCGTCATAGATTTGGCAATTAACGTGAGGATGCGATGACCTTTAACCAAGCTGTCAGAAC
This sequence comes from Pseudovibrio sp. Ad26, assembly GCF_001623285.1. Taxonomy (NCBI): domain Bacteria; kingdom Pseudomonadati; phylum Pseudomonadota; class Alphaproteobacteria; order Hyphomicrobiales; family Stappiaceae; genus Pseudovibrio; species Pseudovibrio sp. Ad26. Next base: position 72,840 of record NZ_LMCE01000047.1, on the reverse strand, counting down.
CTGTTTCAAGAAGTATGCTCACTTCTATGGTCGGGCATCACGTTCTGAGTTTTGGTGGTGGGTTCTCTTCAGCTCCATTATGGGCCTAATCGCAGCTGGTGTTGACGGTTTGATCCTTGAAAGTCTTTTTCAGCAAATTCCTGAGAGCAATCAGCACACCACGCAGCCAATAGGTTTGATCGTCTCAGCTATATTGCTCCTGCCGGGATTAGCCGTGGGCGTTCGTCGCCTTCATGATGTGAACTATTCCGGGTTTTGGTTGTTTCTCTGGCTCTTGCCAATCTTAGGCTGGGTGTTCTTACTCTATCTTCACGTCCTGCCATCCCGAGAAGTTGTGATTGCCCGTTATCAGTGAACCCGCATCATCTCAGTGATTGCCGCCCGCTTGTGTTCCTGGGCATTCTGGCACTCAAGCTGTGCACGAAGCAAAACAACGATGTGAGGACGCTATGACCTTTGAACGAGCCATCAGAACTTGTTTCAAGAAGTATGTGCAGTTCACTGGCCGCGCACCGCGGTCCGAATACTGGTGGTGGGCTCTGTTCGTTTTCATCGTGATGGTTGCCGCTCACCTTATCGATAACTTTGTGATCGCCCCTACTCTGGGATTGCCTGCGGGGAGTGTGCAGGATGGTGCTCCGTTAAGCTCCATCATGAGCATTGCATTCTTCTTGCCCAATCTGGCCGTGGCCGTGCGGCGGCTGCATGACATCAATCGATCTGGCTTTTGGTTGCTGATCGCTTTCATACCGATTCTAGGTGGTTTGCTGCTGCTTTACTGGTTTGTGCAGCCATCATTCCATGGCAAAACGAAATATTAGAATTAGAATTAATACAAACTGGATAGTGCTGTGTCGGATCGGGCATAAGCAGAAATTATGCGACACTTTGCATAGCGCATAGCTCCTAATGCAACTCACTTTTTCAAGGAAACAGTTACTACAGCAAAGACAAGTGCCCTATCTTTTGGGGTGCACTGGTCATGGATCGCGGAAAAAACATAATTATTAACAGTGTTCCGCTACGGAATTCCATGATTTAAAATTAGCACATCCCATCGACAGGTGGTCACATGGACAGTTTAGCAGTTGATCTAGCTCGATTCCAATTTGCTTTTACAATCGCGTTCCATATCATATTTCCCGCCTTTACTATAGGCTTGGCGAGTTTTCTTGCCGTGCTCGAAGGCTTATGGCTATGGACAGGTCGCGATGTATACTTGCGGGTCTTCAAGTTCTGGATCGTAATCTTTGCACTATCTTTTGCCATGGGTGTCGTTTCCGGCATCGTCATGGCGTATCAATTTGGCACCAACTGGTCTGCCTTTGCAGACAAAACCGGATCGGTCATTGGGCCGCTCATGGGGTATGAGGTGCTCACTGCGTTCTTTCTGGAAGCAGGTTTCCTCGGCATCATGTTGTTTGGTATGAACCGCGTAGGCAAGAAGCTTCACTTCATCGCCACTGTGGTTGTTGCCATTGGCACCGCCCTTTCCGCTTTCTGGATTCTTTCCGTAAACAGCTGGATGCAGACACCAGCAGGCTACGCCATGAATGACGTTGGCCAGTTCGTGCCTGCGGATTGGTGGGCGATCATCTTCAACCCCTCCTTCCCTTACCGGCTCGTGCATATGGTGCTGGCAGCTTACCTGACCACCGCCTTCGTGGTTGGTGCCGTGGGTGCCTATCATCTGCTGAAGAACCGCTTTAATGCGGCGGCGCAGGTGATGTTCTCCATGGCCATGTGGATGATGATTGTTGTCACGCCAATCCAGATGCTTGCCGGGGACTATCACGGCCTCAACACTCTGGAGCATCAGCCTGCCAAGATTGCAGCTATGGAGGGGCACTTTGATTCTCAGGGCCCTGCCCCGCTCATCCTCTTTGGATGGCCGGATACGGAAGCTGGAGAAACAAAGTACAAGATTGAAGTCCCTTATCTCTCCAGCATTATTCTGACCCACAGCCTCGATGGTGTTGTCCCTGGTTTGAATGAGTTTCCACGGGAAGACTGGCCACCGGCAGCTATCGTATTTGTGTCTTTCCGCATCATGGTTGGTATTGGTGTCTTGATGTTGCTTGTTGGCGTATGGGGCCTATGGTCTCGGATCCGTGGCCGGCTTTATGAGAGTGAATGGCTTCAGCGAGCTTCCATCGTTATGGGGCCTGCTGGTTTCGTCGCTGTCATAGCGGGCTGGACAACAACGGAAGTTGGCCGCCAACCCTACACGGTCTACGGGTTGCTCAGGACGTCAGAATCCGTCTCACCCGTTGAAGCGCCTGCCGTCTGGGCTTCGCTGGTCATCTTTGTAGCGGTGTACTGTATCGTCTTTGGCGTTGGTATCTTCTACATCTTCCGATCCATGGCGAAGTCTCCGGACGCGAGCCAGGGCGTTGAGGAAGGCGTACCCGTCAGAACCGCAGGCATCACTCCTGCGCAGGCCCTGCAACCACATGAGGGAGATCGTTCCCATGATTCTTGATTATCCACTCATTTGGGGTTTTCTCATTGCAGTCGCGATCTTCGCCTATGTGATTTTGGATGGCTTTGATCTTGGCATCGGGATCTTGTACCCGACCACCAAAGACGCTGATGAACGCACATTGATGATGAACAGTGTTGCCCCTGTCTGGGATGGCAATGAGACCTGGCTCGTCCTTGGTGGCGGTGGTTTGTTTGCCGTGTTCCCGCTGGCCTATTCAGTCATCATGCCTGCGGTCTACGCACCGATTATTGGCATGTTGATCGGGCTGATCTTCAGAGGCGTTGCCTTTGAGTTCCGCTTCAAGTCATCTGTTGAGCGCAGACCTTTCTGGGATATATCTTTCTTTGCAGGGTCTATCGTTGCTGCGTTCTGTCAGGGACTGGTGCTTGGCACGCTTGTGCAAGGCATTGAGGTGGTTGACCGCACTTATGCCGGCGGCTGGTGGGATTGGCTGACACCATTTTCTGTCATGACCGGTTTTGCCGTGATCTCCGGCTACGCCCTGCTTGGCGCTACATGGCTGGTGATGAAGCTGGAAGGTGTGCCGCAAGCGCATTTCCGCCGCGTCTCGAAGTACGCCGCTCTTATTCTGATTGGCTTCCTTCTGCTGGTCAGCATGTGGATGCCATTCATCAATGAGAGCATTATGGAGAAGTGGTTCAGCTTCCCATATCTGCTTTACACATTCCCGGTTCCACTTCTTGTGGCAGTCACCACGCTGGTGCTGTGGCGGGCTTTGATGAGCGATGCGGATTACACACCATTCCTCGCGTCACTTGTGATCTTCCTGCTGACCTATGTGGGACTTGGGATCAACATCTTCCCGTATGTGGTGCCAAATGTTTACACCCTTTGGGAAGCAGCTGCGCCTGACAGTAGTCTGAAATTCCTGCTTGTGGGAGCGGTCATCCTCATCCCGATGATCCTCGCCTATACGGCCTACGCGTACTACGTGTTCCGTGGCAAGATCAAATCAACGGAAGGGTATCACTGATGAGCCTCGATAAAACCGGCGAAATTGACCAACCTTTATGGAAGCGGTTGCTTTGGTTTGCAGCCCTTTGGGTGGCAGGCGTTGCCTCCATCGCAGTGGTCTCTTACGCCTTAAGAAGTCTGATCATTTAACAGACCCAGCAAAAAATAAGGGCGTGCTATCCCCATAACACGCCCTTCTCCCAATGAACCGCTCGCGGTTCCTCCTCCGCTACGGCTCGAAACTGTCCTGAGCCGAATATCTCCCGAAAATTCGCCTCTCATATTTCAGGGGTGTACTGTGATATGTTTTAAAAATCCTTTCAATGCGTCAAAACCCGCAGTTAGGCGATTTTATTGCCTAAAACTGGCGAAAAATGAGCAAATCAAGGAGATGCTAATATGTGGGAGGTCTGTGGTTGTATTGCGCCCATCGCCTGCCCACCCCTTCTGATTGTCCAGAGTGATGTCTTGCAACCATGCCCCTGTCATGAAAAGTTCACTTGTTGTTTGAGGTAAGACGGATTAGTCAGCAGCGCAATTTCCGCTGATGCAGGCTTATTCATCGTTTAGAGTTTATTCTGACTTGCAGCCTATTTTTTGGGGTACCACACATGATCTTCGCGCAGCTTACTGACATTCATATCAAGGCTGGCGGAAAATTCGCCTACAACTGTGTTGATACACTCTATCATTTGCGTCAGGCCGTTGCGCATCTCAACGCGTTTCGTCCACGACTTGATTTTGTCGTGATCAGCGGCGACCTGGTGGATTTGGGCAATGCGGATGAGTATGAGCTGTTCCGGCAAGAGATTGATCAGCTGGAAATGCCGTTTTATGTGATCCCCGGTAATCACGATCACCGGGATGCAATGCGGGATGCGTTTGCGGATCATGACTACCTAACATCCGAGGGTGCGCTTCAGTTTTCCATCGAGAAGGAAGGCCTGCGCATTATCGGATTAGACACGACCATTCCGGGTAAGCATGACGGCCATTTTGATGCTGATAAGCAAGCATGGTTGCGCGATGAGCTGGAAGCGCACAAAGATCAGCCGACTTTGGTGTTCATGCATCACCCGCCGTTCAAGACTGGTATTCAGCACATGGATGACATCATGCTGATGCGCGCTGATGAGGATTTCTGGCCTGTTGTTACAGGGCAATCGCAAATCCGACAGATCGCTTGTGGCCATGTGCACCGGGCGATCGAGGTCTTCAAGAACGGCATTCCGGTGAGCATCTGCCCTGCCTCTGGTCATCAGGTGACGCTTGATCTGGATCCGCATGGGGAACCTGGCTTTGTTATGGACCCGCCTGCGGTGCGTATCTTCCGCTGGAGTGAGGGAGAACTGATCAACCATCTGAGCTTTATCGGCGACTTTGGTGGTCAACATCCATTCTTTGATAAGGATGGCAAACTGATTGATTAAGCTGGATCTTTCTCTGTTTTGAGATCAGCTTTATTCTCAACAATATCCCATGAGACGGCGGCGCCCATTTCCTGCAGCGCCTCCTTCTGCAGTTTCCATGCGCTCTGATTTTGGGCGAGAATGGCGGGGTCGCAAAGTTCGACGCGGTACCCTCTGTTAAGCGCACCGATTGTTGTGTTCTTGACGCAGGCATTGCCATCCAGACCTGTCACGATCAGGTGGTCAACTTCGTGATTTTTTAGGAACTCGGAGAACGCTTGCTCACCAAAAGCATCGCTCTTTGATTTTACGAGATCCAGATCGGGCTCAGTAGTGAGGCGTGGATCCATCTGAAGGCCATCAGAGCCCTTTGCCCCCAAGCCTTCTCCAAGGAGCCGGACCAACAAGTTGGTGTACCATCCCTTATATACATGGCGAATGGAGATGACGGACCAGCCTTTATCCCGTGCCAACGCACCCAGCGCATTTATGTAGTCGATGCGAGCCTGCAGGTAGTCTGGCTCCCATTTCCGAGAGCTTGTTTCCTTGGTGAAGTCACTTTGAACATCAATCACCAACAACGCAGTGCCTCGGCGGCCTTCAAACATGATTGACGGGCCGTTGGTTGGTGTTTGAATGTTGAGGACACCCCAAAAGGTATAGGCAGCAAGAGCTGCCACGCAAAGTAAAGCTCCTAAAACCAGAATAAGCACCGTTTGCTCCCCCAAGCCAAGTCATGCCAGTCCCCACACCATATCATGCTGTTGAGGGGGGGCTGACATTTCCAAATTTTAGGGAGCTGAACCGCCAAGATCATCCAGCAGTTTTACTGGTATCTATGGATCCCGACGGTTCTTATCTCGTCTAGTAGGTTTCGTTCTCAGCTGGGAATTGCTCACGGCGAACATCGTTTGCAAATGACTTCACGCCCTGCTCGATCTGAGACTTCAGCTCAGCGTATTTGCGCACGAACTTTGGGGTCTTGTCGAACATGCCGAGCATGTCATCGGTGACGAGAATCTGGCCATCACAATCAACGGAAGCACCGATACCGATGGTCGGGATTGGCACGCTGTCAGAGATTTCGCGGGCGACTTCGTCTTTGGTGCCTTCAACCACAACGCAGAATGCACCAGCATCGGCCACCTGACGTGCGCATTCCAGCTGTTCTTTGCGGCTTTCTTCACTTTTACCAGCAACCTTGTAGCCGCCTTCCACATGTAGATATTGCGGGCGCAGGCCGATATGGGCCACCACGGGAATACCGCGATCTACGAGAAAGCGAATGGTTTCAGGCGCTGCGGAATTGTATTCCAGCTTGACGGCCTGACAGCCGGTTTCCTGCATCACACGCAACGCGTTGCGATATGCGGCTTGCGGGCTTTCTTCAAAGGAGCCGAAAGGCATATCAACAACAACAAGCGCATTTTGAGAGCCACGCATGACGGCTTTGCCGTGCATGATCATCATGTCCAGTGTGACAGCTGTCGTGTCTGGCAAGCCGTGGAGCACCATGCCGACGCTATCTCCCACCAGCAGCAGATCGCAGTGCTCATCCAGCATCTGTGCGATTGGTGCAGTGTAGGCCGTGAGGCAGACCAGCTTGTGATGGCCTTTTGCCTTCATGATGTCTTTAATGGTTTTCCGCTGAGTCGCAGATGTATGAGACATTGATTTAGGTGCCCGTTTCGTTCATCCAAGCAGCTGGCCCTTTGTCTGGAGCAATCCAACTGCCTTCATTCTTTGTTATTCCGCGCACTCATTGCCAGTCTGTTCATCCCCAAACCGGCGTACGCTTATTATTATTGGTTTTTGATCTGTGCCTGTGCTTTCAGACTTATGTCTTTGCGCGACCTCACCGAAAGCCACTCTTTGTCTTTCGGAATTGCGCAGTGCAACATGTGCTTCCTGCGCCTTTATAAGGAATTTTCGGAGAATATAAAATAACGTTGAGATACCCAATGGGACTTTTGGTGCGGTATGTACCATTCACAGTTGAACTGCGGACTTTCTAAACTGGCTTGGAGTCTCCCCTGTCCATTGCTTAAATGCCCTTCGAAACACCCTTGGATCCGAGTAGCCAAGCTCTGCTGCAATCTGCTCAGATGATAGGCGCGACCATAAGAGCAGTTCCATGGCTTGCGACTGGCGGATCTGCGAGAGGATATCGCGGAAGGAGACCTGAAAAGCGGCTAGTTTACGCCGAAAACTGCGTTCACTCATGGAGAACCCACCTGCGATTTCTTCGATGGATGGGTTGTTTTTCAGGCCACGGCGGACTTCTTCCTCCACGGTTTTAAGGAAGCCCAAACGGTTGCTTTCTTCCTGCACCATACATGTCAGAAGTGTTTCAACTTCCTGCACAACAAACCTGTCTGCCGTTGCCAGCGGACGTTGCAGGTGCTCTGCGTCAAAAAATATTGCATTTCGCGAGGCATCAAAGCTGACAGATGATCCGAGCGCCTCCTGATAGAGGCTTTTCTTTGCTGGTTGTGCTTGCATCATCTCAATACGCTGGATGGCTTGCTTGCTTCCCGTTGTGAAGCGGACAACACCCACCATGGCGGCAAACAGTTCCTGCACAAAGAATGTGAGCAGGACCGGCTCATGGAACCGGCTGCGCGCAATCATTGTGAGCGCATTATCAATTGCAGGTTCCAGATCAATTTCCAGCATGCTTCCGGTCAGGCGGTGGTACTTGATACCGAACTCAAGGGCTGCTCTTCCCGTTGCACTTGCCATAACGCCAAGGCTGACAAGCCCCAGAGAGGTGATGGACTGACGATGGCCGACGGCAAGACCGAGGCTTTCATCTCCCGTCAACGCCAGTGCTTTGAGGATGATGAGGCGGCTTTGCTGATAGGTCAGGCGGGCCTCGTGAGACAGAAACACCGAAGGGTCAGTGTTCTGGCCCAGGAATGTATGAGGCAGCACCTTTCCTGCGGCGATGCCGCGCTGCTCCAGCTCCTGTAACAGATAGCGCAACAGGTGTGGTGGAACCTTTGAATGCTGAGCCATTTCTGGCGGTGCCGACTGGTTATTTTCAGAATGCATGCCCTCTCCCAATGCAATCATGCTACGGAAACACGGGAGTGACCGCAAGATATGACCGAAATTGTCCGCCCTACGTCCGTATATGTCCTTCTAAACGTCCCTCTTATTGCCGTAGGGTAAGATTTTCACAGTTCGGGGAGGGAACCGTGGAGATTATAGATAGGGGTGACGCGGTCTGCATTGCTGGTGCAGGCCCTGCAGGGCTTGTGATGGCCCGCGCATTACAACACAACAGCATTGAATGGGATCAGTTTGACCCAAACCCGGATGTTGGTGGTCTCTGGGACATCAAACACGAAGGTACGGCCATTTATGAGAGTGCGCATTTTATCAGCTCTCGCAGCTTGTCTGGTTTTGCGGATTTCCCGATGCCGGAGCATTTTGCCGACTATCCCAAGCACACCGAGATCCTGAAGTATCTGCATGATTTCGCAGAGGCTTATGGGCTGCAAGAGAAGATTACCTTCTCAACCAAGATAGAAAAGCTGACCAAGACCGAGAATGACCGCTGGCAGGTTCATCTGTCTAACGGGGAGTGCCGCGAATATAAGGCCGTGGTTTGCGCAACGGGCTCGCAATGGCAGGCCAACATGCCGGAGTTGCAAGGTTCGTTTGATGGCGAGATCCGCCACAGCCAGACTTACAAGAACATTCGCGAGTTTGACGGTAAGCGGGTGCTGGTGATTGGAGCGGGCAATTCTGGCTGCGATATTGCCTGTGATGCAGGCGTTTTGGGGGAGAAAGCCTTCCTTTCCATGCGGCGCGGTTATTACATCGTACCCAAGCATGTTTTTGGTATGCCAGCAGATGTATTTGCTGATGGTGGTCCAAACTTACCCATCTGGATGATCCGCCCGTTCTTCACGCTGTTGCTGCGTATGTTTAACGGCACTTTGCAACGGTTCGGCATTCCCAAGCCGGATCATAAGCTGTTTGAGACGCATCCTCTGCTCAACACTCAACTGGTGCATTCGCTGCAGCATGGGGATGTGACGGTGAAGCCGGATGTGGACCGACTGGATGGATCAGAAGTGGTGTTTAAAGATGGCAGCCGGGAAGAGATTGACCTGATCCTGTGTGCGACCGGATTCAACCAGCATCTGGACTTTGCCGGTGAGTATTTCAGCTATGAGGGCGGACGGCCCAAGATGTTCATTCAGGCAGCTTCTCGCGAGCACAAGAACCTGTTTGGCATCAGCTATATTGAGACCAACTCCGGTGCCTACAAGCGGTTTGACTACATGGCCGGACTGGTCGCCAACTATCTGAAAGACCAGCAAGATAATCCATCTCGCGCCAGCCAGATGCACGCGATTATTCGGAGTGAAACACCGGACCTTTCTGGTGGCATCCACTTTTTGAAGACGGACCGACATACGGGATATTGTGATGCCACAGCGCACACCAAGTATGTGAAGAAGCTTTACAAGCGGATGGGCTGGACCTTCCCTGAGGATATTCGCTTCAAGCGCGCTGCGCTCAAGCCAAAGGGTTCGTCGAGCGCAAAGAAAGCGGAGGTGGCTGCATGAGTACCTATCGTTTTCAGGGGCGTACGGCGGTGATAACCGGTGGTGGTGGTGACATCGCCGGGCACATCGCCAAACGCCTGCACGAACGAGGGATGAATCTTGTTCTGGCAGACAAGAATGGCCGTGCCGCGCGGGAGCTTCAGGCCCAACTGGACAGTTTGCGTGTGCATGTGTTCGAAGGAGATCTGACACAACGCGAGGAGATGATCCGACTCTTGCGCGAGGTGGAAGAGAACTTTGGTGTTTTGGATGTGCTGATCAACAACATGGCGATCACCAAAGTGGATCGGTTTCATGAACGCACACCAGAAAGCATTGAAGAAGAGATCACCATCAATATGATCTCCCCGTTGGTCTTGAGCCGATTGGCGGTGCCTTATCTGCTGAAAGGTGATGATCCACGCATCATCACGACCACTTCGCTTGGCGGCATCCAGCCACTTCGGGAAACCCCGATTTATGCGGCGACCAAGTTTGGTCTGCGCGGGGCCATGCTTTCCTTTGCACTGGATGAAGACCTGCACGGCATCAAGGTGAGCTGCGTTTTACCGACAGCCACAGACACCTACATGCTGCGCCAGGAAGCGTTGGAAGGTGGCAGCGTGCTTAATTTCATTGATGAGCCGCAGTCACCGAGCGTGGTGGCTGATCAGTTCGTGAAGCATCTGGAAAAGCCATGCCTGGAGCGGTACCCAAAAGCCAGTGACTCCTGGCTAACACGACTGGCCATGGTGCTGCCCAATATGATGCCGCGCATTTTGCCGTTCTTTGAGAAGAAAGGCCGACGGGGCATGGCAAAATATGTGGCCTCGCTGCGCAGGCAAGGATTGCTGGTGGAGGTTGACGGCAAGCTTTATCAGCGGCAACGGCTGTATCTGGACAAGCCAGAAATGGAGCAAGAGCTGGAGAAAAGCTGAGTGCCAGACCTATAGCCTGTCCCGCAGGCTGTAGTAGAGCATTCCAAGGACCATCAGGGGCCATCGTAAATGGCGGCCACCGGGGAAGACGTGGGTTGGGACTTTTTCCATCACGTCAAACCTGCTCGCTTGACCATCAATGGCCTCTGCCATCAGCTGGCCCGCAAGCGTTGCCATGGCGACACCATGACCGGAGAAGCCGCTGGCGTTGAGCATGTTGGGGGCGAGCTTAGCGAAGTAAGGCATGCGATTGAGCGTGATGCCCAGCGTTCCGCCCCAGCCATATTCTATGGGTACGTCCTTGAGCTGCGGGTAGACCTGCAACATGGGCTTACGGACGAAAGCTTTGATATCGAGCGGGAACTGGAAGCTGTAGCTTTCCCCTCCACCGAACAAGAGGCGATTGTCAGCGGACAGGCGGTAGTAATTGATCACAAACCGGGAGTCTGCCACAGCCACATCATTGGAGATCAAGGAACGAGCCAGATCTTCGCCCAAAGGTTCGGTGGCAATGATGTAATTGTTGATGGGCATGACCCGCGCCGCCACACGCTTTTCAAGGCTATCAATATAACCGTTGCAGGCGAAGACCACGTAGCGTGCTGTGACTTGTCCATTGGCAAGCTTCAACTTAGCTGGCTCGCCTTTTTCGACCTCCAGTACTTCAGAGTTTTCAAAGATCTGCACTCCAGCATTCTTGCAGGCGTCAGCAAGGCCCAGCACGAAGTTGAACGGGTGCAAGTGAGCTGCCCCCGTATCCAGCGTGCCACCATGATACGCCGTTGTATCGAGCATCTCTTGTATTTCGGCAGAGTCTACAAAGCGAAGCTCTTCGTAACCGTATGTGTTTGCCAGCTTTTCGGCATAGGCTTTGCTGTGGTTCACATAGCTTTGTTTGTGATCTGCGTGGAGAATTCCCGGTTTCAGGTCGCACTGGATCTGGTGTTTTGCAATGAGATCTTTCGTCAGGGACTTGGCGGTTTCAGCAAGGTTCCAGAGTTCTTTGGCACGCTCCAGACCAACAAGGCTTTCCAGCTCGTCCTGATCTTTTCGCTGACCGCTGCCAAGCTGGCCACCGTTGCGGCCTGAGGCTCCCCATCCAACACGGTGCGCATCAAGGAGATGGACTTTGTAGCCACGCTCGGCCAGATGTAAGGCAGAAGACAGGCCCGCATAACCAGCGCCGATGACGCAGACGTCGCAGGTATGCTCGCCTTCCAGTGCGGGAAAGGAGAGATGCTTGTTTGCGGTCGCGGTGTAGTAGGAGGCTGGGTATTGGCCTGCCTTATCATTGGCGTGAAGAAAGCCTTGGGAAATAGCCATATAAGTCCTTGAGAAGGCTCAGGTTGCAAACCCGAGCCTCTTAAACAGCGCAGGGCAACAGTTAGTGCCCTTCTTGCTTTTCTTTCACTGCTGCCTGCTGAATGAAGTTTACGATCATGTGTGCGACCTCTCCAATTTGCATGGGCGCTTCCGAGGAGGCGATTGCATGATCGGCGATGTCTTCAGGCAGCGTGTCACCCCGGCGTTCCTTAAACAGGGCTACTGAGTAGTCCTTGTTGAACTCCGGATGCCCTTGTAGCGTGAGCGCCCTGCCCTTGTAATCGATCGCTGCAAACTCGCAGAAATCTGAGGACGCGATGACCTCTCCATCTGCTGGCAGTTTTGTCACCTGATCCTGATGATAGGCTTCAATGGAAAAACTGGTCAGGCCCTCTGGCACCCAATTGGGATTTTCCAGGACATAGTAAGTGAAGACGCCACAGCCCCAGCCTTTGTTGGACTTTTCAGCTTTACCGCCCAGCGCTTCAGCAAGGATCTGATGTCCGAAGCAAATGCCGACAATTGGCACGTGCTCGTCATAGGCCGTTTTCAGAAAAGTCTTTAGCCGGTCGATCCACTCAAGATCATCATAGACACCGTGCTTGGAGCCTGTGATCAGCCAGCCGTCGCAGTCATGAACGTTTTGAGGCAGTTGGCCATCCACCACAGGGTAAGACATGTAATGCCAGTTGCCCCCCTGATCCTTCAGGAGCGTTTCGAACATTGACGGGTAATCACCGAATGTCTTGCTCAGGTTCTCGGGTGGTCGGCCAACTTCCAGAATTCCAAGTTTAAAGGTCAAAGAGCACTCCAAAATTCAAAGAGGCAAATGCCGCATAATACATCTGATTGGACTACTCAGTTATATCCTGTCGGCTTTGCCTCTGTAAACTCTTGGAGACCACTTCAGGTAAAATCTCATGCCGCTCTTTTGGGCTGTTTCAGTGAGATCGGCTTGTTCAGCTGGAAAGCGGGTAAATGGCTGATGGCCTGCTTCAGGGCTTCCCGTTCCGGCGTTGCCTCAAAGTCAGGGAGCAGCTCATCAAACCGTGTTTTATCCATCCAATGCGGGGTATTCCAAAGATAGCGCATTTCCAAAAGGTGTTTTGCCATGGGCCAGAAAGGTCGGCTCAGACGGATCAGCCACCAGCTGAACTGTTTGATGCTCACATTCTGTTTGGTGACTTCTGTGAGTGCTTTGCTGAGTTCATTCCCCGTCCACGTGTAGCCGGGGAAAGAGATGTCTTCATAGGTGTTCAACTGGTCTCGCATTTCCAGCAGTTGGACGGCAGCACGCGCCATATCCGGCAAATACGCCCATGCGTGGGGTATATCGGTCTTACCGGGATAGATGAGCTTCCCCTTCTCCAGCTTGGTGGCCATGATCAGGTCAAACCAGTTGCCGCTGGCAGAGGTGTCGATGAAATCTCCGGCTCTGAGCAAAATGGTCCGCACACCTGATGATTTGTAGAGGCGTTCCAGTTCTATTCTGATCACACCTAGTTCGTTGGTTGCTTTTTGAGGTGTTTGCGGGCCAATGGGAGAGCTCATGTTTGGGCCGAAGCAGTAATTGTTGCCCGAGATGATGACTGTGGCTTTGGCATGTTTGGCTGCTTCAATCACCTTGTGGGTGAAGGGAAGCACATCCCGCTTCCAGTGCGGATATTGCGGGTTTGCTCCATTCACGATGACATCAACACCTTCTGCAGCTTTTTTCATATTTTGGTTTGCACGATCAAAGGCGCGGGTTTCCCAGCCTGCAGCTTCCAACTGCTCAGTCATGTTTTTTGAAAATCTGCCAGAGGCACCTAAAATCAAAGCTACGGGTCTCATGACCGCTCCTGTCCAATACTCTTTTCCAAATCGCGTATTCTTATCTGAAAACCGGCAGTCACGTTTCGGGAACACGCGTTAGACATGATAGTAGTAGCTCCATTTCCTATGTAAATTCGAATGAATTGCAGATATGATATTCAATTATGAATAGCAGACTACATCATCTTTCCTGGGATCTCATTGGTGTTTTTGTAGCGGTTGCGGAGACAGGTAGTCTTTCAGCTGCTGCCAAGAAGATGAACCAGAGCCAGCCAACAATTGGGCGGCAAGTGAAGGCGATTGAGGCGGAGCTGGGCGTCTCGTTGTTTTACCGTCATCAGCGCGGGCTTGGCTTGACGGAGGATGGGGAAGCGTTGCTGCCCCACGCCAAGGCCATGCATTCAGCGGCAGCTCAGTTTCTGCTTCATGCAGAAGAGCGCAAGCAAAGCGGTTTTGCTGGGCCTGTGCGTGTCACCGCCAGTCAGGTGATCTCTCATTATGTGCTGCCAAAGCTTATTGCAGAGTTTCGGCAGAGCTACCCTGAGATCCAGATTGAGCTTCTCCCTTCTGACGATGCGCAAAACTTGTTGTTTCAAGAAGCCGACATCGCAGTGCGCATGTTTACGCCGACGCAGCTGGACATTGTTGCCAAGAAGATTGGCGAGACGCCATTGGGGCTTTTCGCAAGCCGTGCGTTTGTAGAGCGGGTTGGCATGCCGAGCACAAGAGAGGAACTCTTAGCGCTTGACTGGATCGGGTACGACAGGTCTGACCTGATCCTGCGCGGCATGCAGGAAGCTGGCCTGAACGTGGACCGGGACTTCTTTAGTGTGCGGTGTGATGACAGGGTAACTTACTGGGAATTGGTGCGTGCCGGATGCGGGGTTGGTCTTGGTCAGATTGGAATCGGCCTTGAGGATGACAGTCTTGTGCGCCTTGATCTGGAGGACCCATTGCCTGCTTTGCCTGTCTGGCTGGCTTCGCCGCACACTCTCAAGCAAATTCCACGCATAAAGCTGTTTTTTGGCTTCTTAGCCGGAAAACTGCCTAAGCTATTGTGATTGAGGGGTTCTGGGTGCTGAACCTCACTGGTCTTGCGTTTTACCCCTAAGAATGCATGGGATAACTTGCCGTAGGGGAAATTATCCCACTATCCCCTTTCGTACACACGCTCACTCTCAAACTTTCGGATATGTTGGTTTGGAGGGAAACGCTGTGTTCATTGGGAAACTTGCGATTCCGGACAATCAGAATTTTAAGGCGCTGATCTTATAGCGAATGCCTTGGCAAATACACTCCTGCTATTTTTGCCCCTTTATTTGACAGTACAAGTTCCCGAGATTGCCACATTTTACTCAGGGTGTTTTCTTAGATCCCACAAGAACACCGAAACTTCTTAGCGAGAACTGAGAGATTATTTGATACCTGTAATGCGTTGTATCTCCTAATCTTTCTGCTTCTCGCAAGAAGACCAAACAAAGCGTGGCCCCTCGAAAAAAACAAGTAAATGAAACTGCGATTACTGTCATAAATCAAGGGAACACGCCGTGAGTGATTTTCGCTTGTCCAGCCCTCATGCCCTCAATACTGAGGAAGGTAGCCATCCAATGCATGAGGTGCTGGACGCCCTGATTGAAAGCATCGCTTATGTCTCCCGCGCCCATGGGAATTTCCTCAGTAAAACAGCGCTGACTGCCGGGCTTCCGCTGATCAATGGGCGGTTACAATTCTCTCAGGTAGAAAAAGCCTCCGAGAATTGTGGGTTACAAGCCGAAAAGCAACAGATTGCTCTTAGCAAGATCTCCAGCAGCAGCCTTCCGTGTCTGTTGGTGTTTCATGACAGAGCCTTGCGCCTGCTGGTGGGTTATGACGCAGCCACACGGCAGGCTAAACTGCTGGACCCGTTGGACTTGGAAAGACCGCAGTATCTCAGCTTGGATATTTTGCAGCGCGCGTACTCCGGGTATGCGATCCTGTTTTCATCTCTTCATGCACGTGACAGCAGTGGGCAGGTTCATCAAGACAACAAGCATTGGTTCTGGTCCGAATTCACGCGGTTCTGGCCTGACTATGGAAATGTTGCGCTCGGGACCTTGCTGATCAACTGCCTTGCCCTCGCCTCTCCCTTGTTCATCATGAATGTCTATGACCGCATCCTGCCCAACTTCGCTGTGGCGTCGCTATGGGCTCTGACGATTGGCGTGGCGTTGGCACTGGCGGGAGATAGTTTGCTGAAGGTGGCGCGATCGTCCATCCTCAACAGCCTTGGTAAAAAGGCAGATCAGCGGCTGGCTTCCAAGATTTTCTCTCATGTGCAGAACATTGACTTTTCTGCCAAAACCAAGAGTGCCGGAGAATATGCCGGGACTGTTCATGACTATGAAAAGCTCCGTGAGTTCTTCAGCTCAACAGCCTTGATCGCCCTGCTAGACTTCTGCTTTGTCGGGCTTTTCGTCTGTATCCTGTTTTTTATCGTTGGCCCCATTGCTTGGATCCCTCTACTCGCTGTGCCCGTGGTTTGCCTGCTTAATCTGGCTGCTCAATTACCTTTGGAGCGAACTGTTCAAGCCTCAAGCCTTGAAGGGAACAAGCGGCAGAACATTTTGATGGAGACATTGGGCGGGCATGAGACTGTGCGTGCCCTAAATGCAGAAGCCCACATGCAATCCCGCTGGGAGCAGTCCGTTGACCGCAGCAGCGAGATCCTGTTGCAGAGCCGTCATTGGTCCAATCTGGCGATGGTGGGAACAGGGCATGTGCAAGGCATGGTGTCGGTGTTGATTATTGTCTGGGGCGTCTATCAGGTTGAGGCAGGTGCTGTGAACATGGGCGGGCTGATTGCTGCGATGATGCTGTCATCCCGTGTGTTGGCGCCAATCTCTTCTATCGCCAATGCGTTGGTCCGGTTTCGTCAAGTCCTGCACAGCTATCGTCAGCTTGGAGATCTCCTAAGCCAGCCAACAGAACGCAAGACAGGGAAAGCAACTGCGAACCTGCGTCACTGTCGTGGTGAAGTCCAGTTTCAAAATGTCAGTTTCTCCTATCCGCTCAGTGAAAAAGCCAGCCTGACCCGTTGCAATTTCTCGATTGAGCCGGGAGATACGATTGGGCTGGTTGGGTGTGTCGGGTCCGGCAAATCGACTGCGGGGCGGCTGATGAGTGGGCTTCGGTATCCTTCCGAGGGGGCTGTTCTCATTGATGGTATTGATACGCGCCAGTTTGATCCCACAGACCTGCGCCATTTTGTTGGATACCTGTCTCAGGACAACACGTTGTTTCAAGGCACGTTGAGAGACAATCTTTGCCTTGGGTTACCTCATCTTTCCAACGAGGAGATTGAGGAGGTTTGCCATGTAACGGGGCTGCATAGCCTCGTGAACAGACATCCGGCTGGTTACAATCTGATTGTCGGTGAAAACGGGGCTGCGCTTTCTGGCGGGCAGCGGCAATGTGTGGCTTTGGCTCGTGTTCTTTTGCGCAAACCTAAGATCCTGTTTCTGGATGAACCCTCCAGTCAGCTGGACCTTTCCGCTGAGCAGCGGTTGCTGCGTGGCTTGCGGCGCTATAACAACGGATCACTGACGCTCATTATCAGCACGCACCGTCCATCCCTCCTGAAGCTCACCAATCGGCTAATCGCTCTGGATCAAGGCCGTATCATTGCAGATGGGCCGAGCGAGGAAGTGAAGCAGTCCATGCAGCAACCGCGTCTGCATGAAGTGCCGCAGCCTGCACAGGTGCCGATTGAGGAAAGGCTGAGAGCATGAAGGGCTGGTCGCTTCCCGTTACACCGCTGCATTTGCCAGAGTTTCACAGCCCAAAGCAGTCCAGAGTTCTGATCTTCTCATGTGCCGCAATTATGCTGTTGTTGTTCGTCTGGTCAGCATTTGCGCATGTGGAGGAAGTCACGCGAGGCAACGGGCGCATCATCCCTTCACGCCAGATGCAGGTTGTGCAAGCACCCGAGCGCGGGATTGTCTCTGAGGTATTGTTCTATGAGGGTGAAATCGTAGAACAAGGGGCTGTTTTGGTGAAGTTGGACAATACCGGCTTTTCCTCGCAGCTGGGGGAACTTCAGCAGAAGAAATATGCATTGCAGGCTCGCCTTGCACGGTTGACCGCTGAGGCTCGTCAGGCAAATCTGGCGCTTGATCTTTCAAACACGCCTGCCGACATCGCTGCGTTTTTGCAGCGGGAACTCGCGGTATACAAGGCCCGCAAAGAGCAGCTCACCGCGGAAGTTGCAGTGCTTCGAAGTCAGTTCAGCCAAAAAGAGCAGGATCTGAAGCAGCTTGAAGCTGAAGCGCAGATGCTAGGTGCCAACCTCACCCTTATTGCGCGGGAGCTGGAGATCAACCAGCAGCTCTATAAACGTGGTGTGCTGCCTGAAATCGAGTTTTTGCGGCTCAAGCGGCAGTACACAACTCTGGAGGGAGAACGGCAGATGCTGGAGGCTTCTCTTGCAAGTGCCCGCTCTGCCAAGGAAGAAGTTCTACAGAAGGTAGCTTCCGCGCAGACGGCGTTTGCCTCTCAGGCACAGTCGGATCTGGTGGCGACCAAAGCGGAACTTGCTGTGATTGAGGAGCGGCTGCGCGGGGCGGAGGATCGGGTGCATCGCAGTGCGTTGGTGGCACCAGTGCGCGGGGTGATCAACAAACTTAATGTCAGTACCATCGGCGCGGTGGTTCAGACTGGTGAGCCACTGATAGAGATTGTTCCGCTGGAAGATACTTTGCTGATTGCTGCAAAAATCCAGCCGCAACATGTGGCCTTCCTGCATCCGGGTCAGGATGTGAGCGTGAAGATCACGGCCTATGATTATTCTATTTATGGCGGATTGGACGGAGTGTTGGAGCGGATCAGTCCAGACACCTCAGAGGACGAGCGGGGACAGGCGTTTTTCAAGGTGATTGTGCGGACCAAGCAAAACCATCTGGGATCAGAGGAGAACCCACTGCCCATCACGCCGGGCATGACGGCCAGCATTGACATCCTGACAGGCGAGAAGAGCGTGCTGAGCTACATCGCCAAACCGCTGCTTAAGGTGAAGGCAGAGGCACTTCGCGAGCGGTAATGCGGAGGCTTCCCCCGCAGAAAACTAGAGCATATGCGAGAGGAACGAAAAGGATTTGTAGTCTGGCGCGATCAGCAGCATATCACTTAGACCGGTGTTTCGTAGAGAAGCCACGGACTGTTGAAGTCCCAACAAGGCAGCTGGATTGGACAGGCCCATTCGCAGCACTTCTTCTGCCGGGAACTGAAGCTTCGTTATCATGCGAGCTACAGAGTCCAGCATGGTGACATGTGCCCCCGCCAAAGAACCGGCTTTGTTGATGAGCTTGCCGTCTTCCAGATAGACCTGATGACCGTAAAGGTTGAAGTTTTCCGGTCCGCCGACAGTTGGCATGGCATCGCTTATAATGATCATATGATCTTTGACAGGGCGCGCACGAATGGCAAGGCGGAGCATATCGTCGGCGACGTGATGCCCGTCTACGATCAGCGAGCAATAGGCGGTGCTGTTGATGCCCGTTCCAACTGCACCGGGCTCTCGGTTGACCATCTGGGACATGCCGTTGAACAGGTGTGTGAAGAGGTTTGCGCCCTCTTCCAAAACAGGTTTGATCTGCGCCGCGCCTGCATCGGTGTGGCCAATAGAGACCACCGCACCCATCTCAACCAGTCTGGCAACATCGCCTTTTGCAACACCTTCTGGTGCGACTGTCATCAAAACAGGGATGTCCCGATCCCGCAGATCGCGTACCAGTTGTAAACTGCGCTCGTTGAGTGGGCGAACCCAGCTCGCTTCATGGGTGCCTTTGCGTTCCACACTGATGTGCGGGCCTTCGATATGAATGCCTTTGATGCCATGAGTGCCGTAAGCATCCTTCATGGCTTCAACAGCTTCCTCCAGCACATTTGGTGCATCGGTGATGACTGTTGGTAGCAAGGCTGTGGTACCGAACTGACGGTGCGCATCCGCAATGGCAGCCAGACCTTCTGGAGTTGGAGAGGTGTTGTAAAGAACCCCACCGCCACCGTTGATCTGGATATCAAAGAAGCCCGGTGTGATGAGGCCAGAGAGTTTTTTCACGGTCGCATCGGCGGGCAACTGGTCTGCTGAAGACAGGCCAACGCATTTGCCATTCACGAGATGAATGGCGGTATCGGTCAGCAGGTTCTGGCCATCAAACAGCTGATCTGGACACAGCCAGATATCTTGGTTGCCCGGTGCGGTGCTCATAGAGCCTCCTCAAGCTGAGGTGTCTCAACTCTCTCAAAGAAATATGGGTCCAGTGCCTGCTGGATTTCAGCAATCACCAGCGCCTTCTCTATGCCAAAACCGTGGCTCTGCAAAGCCCGTGCACGTTCAACAGTGCGAGATGCAAACAGTTGAAGCAGCAGCGTTTCTGGAATCTCATGGGTTTGTAAGGCGGCAAAGAGTGCCTTTAGGGCATCCTGTACCTTCTCCTGAGGCCAGTAATAGCGGATGCGATCTGCATAACTGAAGTGACGCAGCAAGCGCAGTTCCTGATCAGATCCCTGATAGTGAGAGCTCCAATATTTGGGCTCTGACAGCATTTCTGTTTCCAAAATCTTCGAGATTTTTGGTGCTGTTCGTTTGTCTTCTTCCAGCCAATCCAGCATCTGGTCCAGCGCGTAGATGGCCTGCCTGTAGGCGAAGGTGAGCGCAGGGCCGACTTTCAGGATAGCAAAGCCCATGTGGGCAAGGCGTGGGAAAGCGCTGTCCAGCTGGTAGTCGGTGCTGTGCGCTTCGAAGACTACATTCTGGAACGGGTCAAGCGCTGCTCGCAGAGCTTTGCCGTCATCTGCTGGTAGATGGTCGATGTGGAAGGGTGAGAACTCGACGCCCGGCTGCACGACAAGGCCGCAGATGCGGTCTTTGGCATCCTGCAAGCCCAGCTCATCGAACTTATCAAAATGCATTTGCAAGGTACGGGAGGCACGCGCGGGTGGGGTTGGCTCAATGCTATGAGCCTCGCCTTCTTCACGCGCGCCTCCGGGAGGAGGAACTTCCGTACCGACGATGTAGTTGAGGCGGCTTGGGTCTGGTGCAAACTCTTCGCAGATCGCAGCCAGTTCCGCAGCGCGGCTGGCGCTTAGTGCGTCACCAACCTGAGCCTCTTCACCTGCGCACCCTTCTGAGCAATCCAGATGGATTTTGGTGAAACCAGCCTGCACGTAGGCTTTCATCAGCTCTTTGGCTTTTGCCATGGCCTGATCGGCAGACATGGAGCGCCAGGCTTGCGGGCCTAGGTGGTCACCGCCGAGGATGAGCGCGTCCTCCGGCAATCCGGCAATGGCGCAAATGCCTTTGACATAGCTGACGAAATCAGCAGGCTTCATACCTGTGTAGCCACCGTCCTGATTGACTTGGTTGCTGGTCGCTTCCAGTAGTAGGGTCGTGCCTTTTTCTGCTGCGAGCAGAGCAGCAGCAAGGATGACATCCGGCTGCGCGGAGCAGATGGAGGGAAGCGCGGCTCTGGCGCCTGCACGGTTGGCAGTGATCACCTCAAGCAAAGGGTTGCTCATGACGGCTCCTCCAGTCTTTGATAGTTTTGGACCGCAGCAAGCGCTGCTCCGCGTGTCCCACTGCTGTCACCATATTCCGCAACACGGATTTCTGGTGGCTCAGTCTGGTCCAGCAAGTGGCCCGGCAGAGCTTCGGAGATGATCTGGTCGATATTCGGGATCTTGGAAAGGCCACCGCCGAGCACAATGCAGTCCGGATCTACCGTGCATTGGAGCGCTGCTACCAGTTCAGCCGCGATACGGGCCCACATGCGCATGACTTCCTGCATCAGCGGATCACCAGCAGCGGCTGCCGTGGTGATGGTCTTCGCATCGGCTTCTTTGCCGGTGACGTGTTTCGCTAAGCGGCGCATGCCGGGGCCAGCGAGGTAGGTTTCGAAACAGCCAGTGCGACCACAGCCGCATTCGATAGCGTCGAGCCCTAGTTCCTTCATGGTCATGTAGGGAATGCCGAGATGACCAAACTCACCAGCCGCACCATTCAGACCCGAGATCAACGTGCCGGTGGAGCAATAGCCTCCGCCAACACCTGTGCCGATGATCAGGCCGAAGACGCTGGCATAGCTGCGGCCTGCGCCCAACATGGCTTCAGAAAGGGCAAAGCAGTTACAGTCGTTTTCAAACGCGACGGCTCTGCCCAGTTTATCGATCAGGTCCTGATGGACCTTCCGACCCGAGGCGAGCAGGTTGGCAGTGAGGAACTTGCCGGTTCGTTTGGAATGGAAGCCGGGAATGCCAACGCCCACCGGCAAGCCTTTTGAGCCTGAGGTTTCTTCCAGCCATACGACCATCTCGCAGAGCGCATCAACCAGATTTTCGTAGGAATCATGCGGCGTTGGGATACGCTTGGTTTCAACCAAGGCCCAGTCCTCATCAAAGGCTGTTGCCTCGATTTTGGTGCCACCCAGATCAATGCCGCCAGCTCGAACCATATCAGGCCTCTTCCAATGCGTAGAGCTTGACGCCAGAGACAACGCGGGTCAGCGTGCCCTGCCCTTCAAACGGATTGTCGACGTTGAAACCAAGCTTGTCAGACCAAGCCACACCCAGCCACTGGGCAATGAGTACATGGAGCACGGACATCCAGCCATCCTCCAGTTTGCATGGAATGTGCACATCTGCCTTTGCAGAATTGCCAATGGCGATGACTGTGTGCTCGCCGAACTGCGCCCTCACCTCGTCTGCCAGATCCTCATCGTAACGGCGGGAATGCAGGTTGTTGGAGAGGAACACGAAGACCTGGGTCTGGTCATCGACAAAGGACTTTGGTCCGTGACGGAAGCCGAGGGAGCTATCCCAGATAGACGGGATTTTTCCTGCAGCCAGCTCCATCACTTTGAGCGCACTTTCGCGGGCAACGAAGGCAAGCGGGCCGGAGCCTACGAAGACGGCGCGCTGGGGGATGGTGAGTTTGTCTGCCAGTTGATCCGCTTGCGTCAACACAATCTCAGCTGCATGGCTGATCTCATTCATGTTGGCGGTGAATTCTTCCGGTGTTTCCTGCCCGAAAACTGCCATGGCTGTCAGGATCATGGTAGTGAAACTGGAGGTCATAGCGAAGCCGCTGTCGTGGCATTCATCTGGCAGAACGATAGCACCTTGGCTGGCCTTTGAAGCAGGCTGGCGGGTCGCCAGTGCGCTGTCCTTGTTGCAGGTGATGTTCAGCCGTGGGGCTTCGGGGAAGATCGCATCCAGCAGGTCCAACGTGCCTATGGACTCGGTGGAGTTGCCGGAACGACCGAAGGAAACGACCAGCGGAATGACACCGTTGCGTTTAAACGCATGCGGGGCACTGACGAGATCAGTTGAAGGAACTGAGCGCATTGGCAACACGGAGTTTGCATCCAGTGCTCTGCAGAGAAGGTCGCCGATATAAGCGGATGTGCCTGCCCCACAGAACCAGACTTCCGTAGCCCCGGAGTTGACCACCCACTCGCTCAGCTCACTTAAGGATGCAGCGAGTTCCTGCCCCCAGCTTGCCCAGATTTGCGGTTGCGCCTGAATTTCGCGCGTAGTTGCCCATTTGGTCAGATCAACCATCGCAGCATTCCTTCATAAAATCAAATAGTTACAGTTACCTTAGAAAGTGTTTCCGGTTGGTCTGGGTCCAGACCCAACTGGAGAGCAGTTTCCAAAATCACTGGGTACAATGCACGCAGCAGCATGGCCGAGCTTGCTGCGGGGGTAAGGCCCTGCGCACCAACAGTTTCTGGTGTCAGGCGGAAAACATTTGCGCCGACAGAGCGGAACCGCTCTTCAGCCAGGCTCAGACTCTGGTTGCTGACCTCTTCTCCCGTATCCAGAATGAGAACACACAGCGGTTTTGTGGCCAGTTGCAGCGGACCGTGCAGCACTTCAGCAGCGGAATACGCTTCTGCATGAATGGCTGTTGTTTCCTTCAGTTTCAACGCAACTTCCTGCGCTGCGCCGAACCCACACCCGCGCCCGATCACATACACATGCGGCGTGGACTTCACAGCCTCGATGATCTCGTCAGCCTGCTCAAGTTTCGCCTCAGCGCTGGCCAGCATGGCTTTTGCTGCTGCTTCACAGGCTTTAGCGTAGTCTGGTTTGAGGGCTGCCAGCAGAGCCATTCCGGCGGCAATGGTGCAGATAACTGTTTTGGTGGCTGGAACGGCTTGTTCCAGCCCTGCTTTGATATCGACACAGGCGTCCGTTTCAATTGCCAACGGAGAACCCGGTGTGTTTGTGATGGCGAGCGTTTTACCGCCGCCGCTTTTAAACCCGATTGCAGCACTGACCAGATCCTTACTTCCTCCGGATTGGGAGAAAATAAGTGCGCCAGCATTGCCCAACTGCAATCCATTCCCCAGGCTGAACACAGAGGGCGGCAGTGTTGTTACCGGCTTTTGCAGTTCGGCCATTAGTTCATAGGAGATCAAGTTGGCGGCTGCATCTGAGCTTCCACGCGCAATGGTGTAGAACGTGTCGAGCTTGTCCAGCGCTGCTGCTTTGACACTCTCTGTGAGGTCCTGACGGACCCCTTCTGCGAATGCCGGAATTGCCTGATCTATCTCAGCGCGCATGTACGCGCCGGGGAGTTTGGTCACTGTATTGATTCCATCTTTTTTGTTGTTGCTGCGGTTTCTCGCAGGTTGAAACTATCGAATTTCTGCCAATAGGACGTCAGGTCCACGACCTGACCGATTGTGCGCGCCTGATCGAGAGCCAGTGCGGCAACGCCTGCTTCCAGCGCATCCACGACGGAAACTGGCAGGCTGTCCATTTCACCGCGCAGATAGGCGCAGAGGTCCTGACACATCATGTCATCAGCGCCGTAGTGTGCGCCGGGGCGGTCGATGGACTTGTTGTAATCTTCATCCACCAATGTGCCGCGGGTGTGGGCATCGGTCACTTTCAGGTAACCGCGCACGAAGTCACCTTCTGCCATGCCCTTGGTACCAATCACGCAGAACCGGCGGTGTTCGTCCGGTACGTTGATGTTGGTGTGGAAGGCCATGGTGGCGCCGCTCTCGTATTCGAGGATCGCGGTCTGGTGATCGACGATATCGCCATCGGAGAGGAACGGGTCTTCCGCAGCTTCCCAGATGGACTCTTTAACATGATACACTTTCGTATCTGTTTCTTTTGCTGGTGCATTGCTTGGGACAAAGGACTTTCTGCCGCCAAAGCTGGCTACACGGCTTGGGCGTGAGCCGGTCACCATGTTGTAGATATCAAGATCGTGGCAGCATTTTTCCAGCATAAAGCCGCCGGAGTATTTTTCATGACGGCGCCAGTCACGCATGAAGAAAGCCCCATGATACGGCGCAATATGCTCGTTGGCCTCAATGGAAACCACATCACCGATCTGGCCAGCCGCCTGCGCTGCGCGCAGATCTCTTGCATGCTGGGCGTAGCGGAGAACCAGACCGATGAGCACCTGATCTGCACCGTGTTTGGAAAGCAGCTCTGCCAGTTCCATGGTCTCGCTCATGGAGATCACAACAGGCTTTTCTGCAAACATGCGGATGCCAGCTTCCAGCCCGAGGCGGATGTGCTCCAGATGCATATGGTTTGGAGAGCTGACGAACAACAGGTCCGCCTTTTCACCAGCCAGCATCTCTTCCAGCGTGCCGTAAGGCTTGATGGCCTCGTGGTTTCTGAGGCGTTCAATCTGGTGCGGTTTGGGGTCTACATAGGCCACCACTTCCGCTTCACTCATGTGAGCCTGCAGTCTTTCCAGAACACTGACAGCTCGCAAACCCAAACCAACAACGATGATACGCATGTGTTTCTCCTATGCCAGTTCCAGAGCACCAAGGCGTTGCAGTGCAATACCTTTTTCGTCAAAGACGTAGGCATCCTCCGGCTTGATACTGAGTTTTATAGATGTGCCTTCAGGGATCTCTGTCATGCCTGGCAAAGATGCACAAAACGCACCGTCACCCTCTACTTTACCGTAGGCGATGGAATGCGCTCCCAAGCGCTCCAGCACTTCTACATGCATGGAAACTGGTCCATTCTCATCAAGCTGCATATGCTCAGGACGGATGCCGATATCCACGTTGTCACCGGCCTTCACGCCCTCAGACGACACTGGCATGCTCATGACACCGCCATTGGCGAGCTTCACGTGCAGCATGCGGTCTTCAACACGGCTGACGATGGCGGGTAGGAAGTTCATTTTTGGATGGCCGATGAAGCCAGCCACGAATTTGTTGCGCGGGCGCAGGTACAGGTCCATCGGGGTGCCGCACTGCTCCACCACACCACCGTTGAGCACCACGATACGGTCGGCCATGGTCATGGCTTCCACCTGATCGTGGGTGACGTAAATCATTGTGGTATCGAGGCTTTTATGGAGCTTGGAGAGTTCTACACGCATGTCCCCGCGCAGCGCTGCATCAAGGTTTGAGAGCGGCTCGTCAAACAGGAACACTTTTGGATTGCGAACAATAGAGCGGCCAATGGCAACACGCTGGCGCTGACCACCGGAGAGCTGTCCCGGCTTGTGGTTCAGGCGCTCTTCCAGTTGCAGGATTGCAGCAGCCTTGTTGACGCGGTCCTTGATCTCCTCTTCCGGGCGTTTTGCGACGCGCAGCGGGAAGGCGATGTTTTCGAAAACTGAGAGGTGAGGATAGAGCGCGTAGCTCTGGAACACCATGGAGATGCCACGGTCAATAGGGTGGTCATCGGAAACGTCTTTGCCATCAATGATGATGGAGCCTTCAGAGGCTATTTCCAAACCTGCCACGATCCGCAGGAGCGTTGTTTTTCCGCAGCCAGAAGGGCCAACGAAGACGACGAATTCCTTATCCTCAATGGACAAGTTGACGTCTTTCAACACGGTTGTTGGTCCAAATGATTTTTCGATGTTTTGTAGCTGGAGCGTGGCCATAATATTCGTCTTCTCGCACTAAGGAACGGGGAGAGGCTGTCGCCAACCTCTCCGGGTTTTGCTTACTTGAACTCTTCGAGTTCTTCAGCGGCGATTGCCACCAGGTTTTCAGCGGTATCGTCTTTCAGGATGATGCCCTGAATCATGGAGTTGATGGTTGTCTGCATCGCTTTGTAATCAACAAAGAGAGGCTCCGGACCACCAGTTGGGATGGAGTCTACGAAGACTGCCCAGTATGGGTCATCCATGTAGTAAGGCTTCTCATAGCCCAGCTCTTCGTATTTCAGGATTGGTGTGAGGCCCCAACCGTCTGGTTTGTCCAGTGTGTACTGAGAGTCGCCTGTGGTCATCATGCGCGCAAATTCCATCGCCAGTTCTTCATGGCCAGAGCCTTTGAAGACAGCGAGGGAGTCAGTGATGAGAAGCGTACCGCTGACACCGCTTGGACCAGCTGGAATTGGAGCAGCCTTGGTGGTGATGCCTTCTTTATGCTGACCGCGTGCCCAAGGGCCGTCGATGTACATGCCGACTTTGTTGTCGTTGAACAAATCGCGGACCTGCGTACGCTCAAATGCGGTTGGACCTTCCTGAGCAACTTCCACCAGTTTGCCGTAGAACTTCAGAGTTTCCAGAGTGTTCTTGGAATCCAGAGTGATTTCGTTGGTGGATGGATCGATGACCTGACCGCCGTTGGAATACAGGTAGTTAAGGAACTGGTGCATGGTGTTGTCGAAGTCTTTGCCCGTCAGACCCACACCTGCTTTACCGGTTTTGTCTTTGATGGTCTTCGCAGCTGCGTACATTTCGTCCCAGGTCTTTGGTGCTTCGCATGCAAGACCGGCTTCTTCGAAGATGTCACAGTTGAGGAACAGACCCTTGGTGGAAAATGCACGCGGGAAGCCCCAGAACTTGTCGCGATAGCTCACGGTGTTCAAAACGCCCGGCTGATAGGCTTTCTGCTGATCTTCAGAGATCTTCACATCAACAACGAGGTCGTTGTCTGCCAGCTGTTTGAGCGTACGAGAGCCCATGTAGGACACAGATGGCGGGCTGCCTGCGGATGCAAGTTTCAAAGACTTATCCTGACAGGTGCCCCATGGAAGGCTTTCCATGTTGACGGTGTTGCCGGGATGGGCGGCTTCAAATGCGGCAATAACCTTGCGATCTTCATCCAACCCGTTGTCCCCACAGCGGATGAAATGTAGTTCAGCTGATTGTGCAGATGTTGCTGCCATCATTGCGCCTGCCCCTGCAGCCGCTGCAAATAGTAGTTTGGTTCTCATGGTTTCTCCTCCCAGTAGTAACCATTGACACTTTTAAAAATCACTCCTTGATCGCACCGGCTGTGAGGCCGGCCACCAAGTAGCGTTGTAAAAATAGGAAAATTACGAGTACGGGCAGTATTCCAACAATGCTTGCTGCCATCATCTGGTTCCATTTGACTGACTGATAGCCAATGAACTCGAGGATGCCCGCTGGCAGAGGCATGAACTCCTTGACGCTGTTGAACGTGATCGCGAACAGGAACTGCTGTGCGTAGGCTGACAGGAACACAGCCACACCCACCACAATGAGACCGGGAACCGCCAAAGGCAG
Source organism: Pseudovibrio sp. Ad26 (assembly GCF_001623285.1). Lineage (NCBI taxonomy): Bacteria > Pseudomonadati > Pseudomonadota > Alphaproteobacteria > Hyphomicrobiales > Stappiaceae > Pseudovibrio > Pseudovibrio sp. Ad26. The sequence goes on along the minus strand of NZ_LMCE01000047.1, from coordinate 44,821 downwards.
AACAACGCGGCGCAGAGTGTACAGACGGCTGGCGCCATCCATGAAAGCTGCTTCTTCCAGTTCGCGCGGGATTTTCTCCAGATAGGATTTCAGGAGCCAGATTCCCATTGGCACCAGAAACGCTGCACCGGGAACAATCATGGCGAAGTAGGTGTTCAGCAGGCCGTAGTTTCTCAGGAGCTTGTACAGCGGAATAAGCAGGACAGCACCGGAGAACATGTTAACCGCCAGAAAGATGCCGAGGCTGAGTGATTTGCCTTTGAAATCAAACCGGGCATAGGCATAAGCGGCGGGAATGACGAACGCCAAAGCCAGAGCTGTCACCGAGATGGAGATCAGCATGCTGTTTGCGATGTAGCGCGGCAGCATTGGCACTGTCTCCCACATCTGGGAGTAGGCTTTGAACGAGAAGTCGTCTGACCAGAACTGGTAGGGCGAGCGGAACAGGTGTTCCAGTGGCCGCAGCGAGGTCATGAACATCTCAAAAAACGGCAGCAGAATGAAGCCGAGGAATAGCACCACGCAGAAGTAGAGAAATACTTTATGTGGCAGCGAGTAACGATCCATCATTTTAGGCTGCCTCGAAACGTTTTTTGATCTGGTGAAGTGCGAACAGATAGACCAGCGAGAACACGCTAAGCAGTGTCACCACGATCACAGCACGGGCAGCCCCCTGCCCGAACTTGAAGTTTGCAATGGCCATCTTGTAGGTGTCGATGATCAGCGTTGTGGTTGCGTTGCGCGGACCGCCTTCCGTCAAGATCCAGATGATCTCAAAGGAGTTGAAGGTCCAGATGATCGACAGGATCGACATGGTGATGATCACCGGCAGAATTTGCGGAATGGTGATGCGGCGGAAGCGGTACCAACGGGATGCCCCGTCCACATAGGCTGCTTCATACAAATCGCGCGGCACACCCTGCATGGCTGCCAGCATGAAGATGGTCACCATGGGCAGGCCGACCCAGACATCGGTCACAACGGCGGAGTAAAACGCGCTTTGTTTGTAGGCGAGGAACTCAAACGGGCCATCCAGAATGCCTACGTATTGCAAGGCTCCTGAGATGATGCCGAAGTGGCCGTTGTAGAGCCACAACCAGCCGAAACAGCCAATCGCAACAGGCACAATCCACGGCGGCATGACCAGCATGCGGAACAGCCCCCGCCCCGGAATTGCCGCATTGAGCAGCGTTGCGCCAATCAGACCGAAAATGATTTTGAATGAGACAGACAGGAACATCCAATAGAACGTTCTGGACACTGTCTGACCGAATTTACGAGAGCTGAGCAGCTTCTCATAGTTGGCAGTGCCGATGTAGGCTTCGCCGCCAATGTTGGCGTTGGTGAAAGACAAACGGACTGTCTCTACCAGCGGCCAGGCCACGACTAATACGAGATACAATGCTGCCGGAGCAATCAGTAGCCATGCAAAGGTTGCCTGTGAGCGCATAAGCCCTTGCAGCATCCCTTGTTTCTTTTGTGCCGAACCGCCGCGCTCGCCCTGATAAGGCAGCAGGTCCCCTGACGCATGTGTCATGCGCTCTCCCCAATTCCCAAAGGTGATCGCTTGTCACTCGCCGCTTGCGTCTTGTTATCGCCAGGGAGACGAACCGCGTGTTTTTTGCGAGCACCAAAATAATACCAAAACAAATCCATTTGTCTACCATTTCAGTACCTCCTGTGAAATATTTCTGTTTCAGACGAAAAAACTCCGATTTTTCAAGAAAATCGCAAGGGGATAAGCTTCATTTCTTTCATTGGTATCCCATCGGTATTGTTTTGCATTGGTATCAAAAAGGTATTATAGATAATACGGATTCACATAAAGAAGAGCAGAATGAGCGCACAAGAAGATACCCATACCGATCTGTTCTCAACGACATCCTGGCAGCAGAGGAGTGGCGGTCCACGCTACTTACAGCTTTACCGACACCTTGAATCTGCCATTAAAGATGGACGGTTAGCAGCGGCGACCACTCTGCCGGCAGAGCGTGAGCTGGCGACACTGACCGGGCTGTCCCGCGTGACGATTCGCAAAGCCATTTCGCAGTTGGTGGTGGATGGTCTGGTGATTCAGCGCCGGGGCTCAGGTTCTTATGTGGCTCCGCAGATGAAGCGCATGGAGCAGTCCTTGTCGGCGCTTACCAGCTTTACCGAGGACATGCAGCGGCGCGGGAAGACATCCTCCTCCGAGACGCTGTCCTGCGGGATTTATCTTCCCTCACCTGAGGAAATTGTTGCGCTTGGGCTTGCGTCTGACGGTCAGGTTTCGCGGATTACCCGTCTGCGCCGTGCGGATGGCATTCCTCTGGCGATTGAGACCAGTTCGCTCTCAACCGAGTTTGTGCCTGATCCATCGCGGATTGAAACGTCGCTCTATGAAAAATTGTCGTTGGAAGGCATGCGCCCTTCCCGTGCTATTCAGCGCATCTCAGCCTGCAAGCTGACAGAAGAGCAAGCTGCCTTGCTGGAAGTTTGTGAGGGGGATGCCGCGCTTTATATTGACCGCACTGCCTACCTGCCGAGTGGCCGAGTGATTGAGCTGACAACGGGCGTGTATCGCGGTGATATCTATGATTTCGTTGCAGAATTGCGCAACGCGTAAGATGCAAAAAGCCCCGCTGCCAAGGTTTGGAGCGGGGTTTTTGCTGTTTAGTCTCTTACATCCTGACGCCACCCGATAGCCGAGAACAGCTTGCTGTAGCATGCCGCCTTTTGCGTGATCGTCTCTGCATCCGGCTTGTTGGCGCGAGCTGCCCAGCCAATTTCCGAAATACCCAGAATGCGCGGGGCCATCATGGTTTCCATGTTGGCATCCCGTAGGACGACCTCTGACCACAAGCAGCCCTGGGCGCCAATGATCTTGCCTTCCAGCTCTGGTTCATTTTCCGGCACCGGATCCCAGTTCACGCTGTCTGCAAGGCTGGTGATGCCGGCCCAGTTGAGGCCGATCTCATTGAAGTTGCTGGAGGGAGCGATGTCCCAATAGGCATGCGCAGCTGGGGTCATCACCACCGAGTATCCTTTACGGGCAGCTTCCAGACCCGGTCCTTGCTGTGTCCACGAGAACAGGATGGCGTCGTTGTTGATGCCTCCATTCACACCTTTGGCAGCTTCTTCCCACGCTGCGGGGCGTACCCCGAGAGTGCTGACGTAAGAGGCGAGCTTGTCCATCATCCAGCCCTGCACGTCATCCGCTGTTTTGAGGCCCTGCTCTGCCTTCAACTGTTCGATGGCAGGAGACCTGGTCCATGCTGCTGGCGGGCGCTCATCACAACCGAGGTGAAGGTGAGCGAATGGGAAGATGCCAGAGATTTCCTTGGCCAGCGTTTCCATATAGGTCCACGCTTCTGGCAAGGCGGGATTGATGGTGTTGTTCAGGTAGCCGTGAACGGAGATTTCACCGCTTTCATCCGCTGCATCGCGTAGTTCCGGGTGGATTTGAAGAACGGCCCAAGAGTGAGCGGGAACTTCGATTTCTGGCAAGACTTCGATGTTCAATGCTTTGGCGTGGTCAACCAGTCGTTTGGCGAAGGCTTTGGAATAGGTGCCGCCTTGTGGTCCGTCTGCTGCACCGTAAATGCCCGGCACGACACGACCTTCACCGCGCATGCCTGACTTCTTCCAGAGCTCCGGATAGCTGTCCACTTCCAGACGGAAGGCTTCATCATCACAGAAGTGCCAGTGGAAGCGGTTGAGTTTGAACAAGGCCAGCATATCGACAAGCCGAAGCAGTGTTTCCGGCTCGTAGTAGTGGCGTGCGCAGTCCAGATGCTGGCCGCGCCACTCAAAGCGGGGAGCATCTACGATATGGCCACAAGGAATGGCTCCACCGTAAATCAGCTTGAGATTGAGGAGTGTGATCGCACCATAGAATACACCAGCAGCGGCGGACGCTGAAAGTGTGATGCCCTCTGGCGTGATTGTGAGCTCATAGGCATCCTCCGCAAGATCTTCGTTTATGGCAAAGCGGAGGGTGACGCCATCCTCGTGCAGGAATGGTCCGATGTTGTTGCGCTCTGCGAGAGCTTCAACGGAGGCAGCACTGTCGGTTTCGCCGTCCCCCTCCCATGAGTGATCCAGCTTAAAACCGGCACTCACGTCCAACTGATTGCCGGAGGGTTTCCAGCTTTGCGGGGCTGGGACGAGCATGAGTTGATCAGATAAAGGATCGGCTTGCTGCTCTGGCAACTTGGTGCTGAAAGCCTGATCGATGCCGCGTGGTGCAATCTGCACTGGCAGGATACTGCCGTCCTCCAGACGCAGATAGGCGCCTTTTGGAAGCCAACTGCGGTTGGACGGGTTCATATTGCGCTTGTACTTGAGTGTAAACGCGAGTGCTTGGCCTGTTCCAAGAACATCTCTGTCGAAGCCAAGCTCAATGTAGCCCGCCGTCATTTTCTTGGAAGTGGCGCCTTCAACTACTTCGCAAGGAGCCAGCATGCTGAAGCACAGGGTGTAATTGGAGATGGGCGCATCACACTTGGCAGAGAGAATGCAGTTGACCTGCCGGTCCTCCGTTCTCCATGTTTCCATTCTGATTGTAGTATCAGCACAGGTTACAGCTTCCATGCCTGCGACTCCTCACCAATTTTTGGATGTTGCAGTGAGCACGTCGAATGCAACGGGTTGCCTGAGTGCATGTGCTAACTGCTTGAATTTGCGTCTGCTCTTGGCAGATTTTTGCGTTTCACTTCTGCAAGAACAAACACTAGCATAACTTCTTCTCAACTGGATCTGTCAACACCTTGTCACCTAAATAGATCCATATTTTAGAATTGGTGTTACATTTGAAATGAGCAGATAATTACTTTAACTCTTTCAAATAAAACCTATCAGAACATTCTTGGTCATATGACAACTCCAGGCTTTTCAGGTTGTGTAAGCCTTTGACTGCAATTCTGTTTCTAACGTGGCACGCATTCCCGTTTTTGCATTGCTGGAACAAGGTGTGGCGGATGAAAGAGCTTGGCTGCTGTTATGCAATCTGCCTGCAAAATCTAGGACCAGTTATTCAAGGTGAGACCCTTCATTTCGCAGTTGAGGTCTCATTTGCGGCTGAGTAACGGGTTCGGCCTTATACTCGCAGCAGAGTGTTGAGTTGTCTGCGAAAGGCCAATGAGGATGGAACGCAAGACTGTGCAAACCCGCGATGGCGTGGAGCTCTCCTATCTGACAGGAGGGCAAGGGCGGCCTGTCTTTTTGCTGGGAGGCTGGTCGCAGACTGCGGCTGTATATGCGGGACAGTTCGCTGACTTTTGCCAGAGTCACACGGCCTATGCTCTTGAAAACCGGGGGCATGGAGACTCGCAAAAGCCTACAGGTGGCTACCGCATCGAACGGTTTGCCAAGGATCTGTTTGATGTGGTGGAGGCTCTGGACCTTCGCGACTTCGACGCGGTTGGGCATTCTCTTAGTGTTGCAATGCTTTGGGATTATATGGAGATGTTCGGGACCGAGCGCCCTGCACGCCGTCTGATTTGCATCGACGAGCCCGCGGCCCTCATGGCAAGGCCTTCCTGGACAGAAAAAGAGATCAACGAGGCAGGTTCTATCCATCCCAACTTGGAGTCACTTGATGAGATGGTGACGGCTATTCGCCAGACGCGCAGTATTGAGGATCATCTCGAAATCATTGGCGGGATGTTCACGAGCAAGGTCAATCCTGCCGCTTTGCGTGAGTTGGCTGCCGAAAACCTGAAGCTGCCCAGAGAATATGCTGCTTCCCTTATAGAAAACCTCATGATGCAGGACTGGCGCCCTCTGCTGCCCAACATTCACCAGCCTACTCTGGTGTTCACCGGGGAACTCAGCTGGCATCCGTTGGCATCGCAACAGTTCATCGCCTCAACACTCCCAAATGCCTCACTAGAGGTTTTCAGTGAGGCCGAAAGAGGCAGTCACTTCCTGATGCTCGAGAACCCAGCGCTCTTTAATGAGAAGGCACTGGGTTTTCTGAATTCGTGAATGAGCCAGTTCAGCATAACACTCCATTGTCAGGCACAGAACTCGCCATCGTTTCTGCTGTTTGCTCAACCTCCTGCATTCTGGATTTCCAGTGACTAACTGTCTCAGAGAAACTAAGAAGCGCGTCTTGCAACTTTATCTGTTCCAGCATTTTGAGAGGGTGACGCCACACCAAAGCAATAATATCCTGCTCAATTGCAAAGCAGGCACCCTTTGTCTCATCCCAACTGAAGTTTGCATTGAGCAAGCGCAGCAAAAAATCGGTATTTCTGGTTTGCGAGTCCAACGTGATAACAGGAGCGAAGAGAACCAGCTGCTCAGTAAATGGACAATAATCTGCTGAGGCCGTCAGGTCTTGCGAGAAAACAAGAAGCCAACTGGCATCGTCTAACTCACGACAATGGGCGCCCTGCCAGGAAGCTGCAAGTTTTGCCATAGTCTCATTGAAGTAAGCTTTGCTCATTTCTTTCTCCAAATATCTTGGGACAGCCGTCGTTTGCTAATCATACCGCTTTCCACGCTTCTGTTGTCAGCGACGGCTGGCTGGCTTCTATCAACTGGTGCAGTTTAAGGACCGTTGATGCTTTAAACACTGCAAAATCTTCGCCTCCTTCAGGAGTTTCAAAGCGCAGCTCATTCCCAAGGGTCAGCGCAAGGTATTGCTTTTTGCTATCAAAATTTGGCAGTCGATCATCAACACCAACAAGCGAAAGCGCTGTGTTGGTTACACTTTGAGAGTTCTGTTCTGAAATATAGATATGCTGCTGCAGCCCGATATTGGTACCCCCATTTTCATTTTGTGACGGTTTCATCATCTCATGGGTAGGAAGATTGGCTGGAGAATTAAGATATTCCAAGCGCGCTGAGAGAGCATAAATATTCTGGCCATAAGCGCCTGGTTGAGGATTGGTCGATACCCAAGCTCCCGGTGCACCTGTTCCTGTTTTTGGCTGAAGCTTTTTGATCTTACCTTCAGAAGCGACACCAAACAAACCATCTTCCCTGGTGCAATGATAGTACTTGGGAATATTCACAGTCTGACCTGCATCAGCTTTCTTTTCCAGATCAGACAGAAAATCGTGAGCGCGCTTTTCATCAGGAGTTGAAAGATCAAGACCTGCTTTCACTTCGCTGAGGACTTCACTCTGCGTTTTAATTCCAGTTTCGCCATATAGAAGCTTTTCCGAGAGATTATCAACTTTCCCTCCAGTACGAGCCTGGACGGACTGAGCAAACTGCGCATACTGGCTTCCCTCCCAGCTTGCCTGCTTATGGTGAGCTTTGTCATCTGCAAGGTTGCTCAAAACATCAAGACCTTCCAAACGGCCTGTGATAGACGCACGATGAGCATCAGTTAATGTCTGGGACTGAGAAACCAGTTTGTGAAGGTTTGACAGTTTGTGCAAATCAGAGGCTCGATCCAAGCCACCCTGATTTTTCTCAATCAAGCTGATTAGTTTATCCAACTTCTTATAGACACCAGATTCCTGCTTTAAGTCTGGCTGGGAACTGCCCGATATACCGGATGCATCACTGACAACAAGTTTGTGCTTGTTACTCAGCAAGGTACGGTGGGAGGTTTCCAAGTCAAAATCCAGCTTGGCACCACCGTCGGACTGAAAAACTCCAAGTTGGGTGATGGCTGCACGTACGTTTTCAACGGTCAAAGTATGCTCCTAAATCAAATCGACAGAAATCTTGATCTGAAAGAAAGCATTCGTTGCAGAACCGGTCAGTTACAATCAGCACACTTAATAAGAAACTGACAGCTCAATTCTTGGTTGAGGTTATTTGAAATAGCTCCTACTGCGTTTTCAGTGTGCTTTTGGAGATCATGTAAGCGGCACCTGCCAATGCTGTGCCGGCGAAAGCGTCCATGGCGGCGCGGGATCGGGCAGAGACGGCGAATTTCGACGCGCGGGTTCCAAGATAGGCGTAGAACAGCAGAGCCGGGTATTCGAGGGCGATGTTGAAGACGGCCAGCGCCATCATGCGCAGAGCCATGCCATCACCTTCCCCGGCAAACACAGGCAGCATAGCCCCGAAGGACAGGACGGATTTTGGGTTGGCGCCTTGCATTGCAAAAGAGGTGAGAAACAGTTTCAGAGCCGATGCTGGTTTCTGTTCTTTCGCTTCGCCCAGTGAGGCTGAGAAGGCAGCTTTGAAGGAGCCATATGCAAGATACAATAGATAAGCTACGCCAATCCATTTGACCGTCTCAAACAGAACCGGGAAAGACAGCAAAAGCGCACTCATGCCTCCGGCAGCAAGGAGCGCGTACATGAGGTTGGCTCCGAAGACACCTGCCATGCTGGCGTGGGTTTTACCAATACCGTTTGTGATGCTGTCACCAACCACTTTCAGGACTGCGGGACCGGGTGTGAAGTTGAGCGCCATGAAGGTGACGACAAACCCAAACACCAAAGTGGCGTCAAAAGACGTGAGAAGCTCCATGGTTTTTCCATTTCAACGCTAGAAACACATAAAAAACGCAAAGCAACGCACAAACGAACGCAAATCAGAAATGGGAATGCGAAGGGGAGATGACTGATGGTTCATCTCCCCTCGCGCGCGGATTAGAAATTCACTTGCCGTAAGCCTTAAGGCCCGCCTCTCCAAACGTGGCACTGTGAGTTTCCCTGGCTGCCCCCTCTCCGCGCGCTGTTTGTGCAAACTCTGTTGGTCCGCATAAAAGCAAGGGGCATGCCAAATTATTGAGGGTGCGCGAATTTACTCATAAGGCATTGGTAAATCTGATTATATTGCGGCACTAGGACGTCTTCCGTGTGTATCTTACGAGAATTGAAAATCGATAATACTGCCCATTGTTTGGTCAGTCTGCCTGCCTGCTAAGCAATCAGACATAAAGAAACCCGGCGTTTCAGGCACCGGGTTTGTCGTTCTCTGAGATGTCGCAGATCAGCTCAGGCAGGTTCTGCGATCTGTACTGGTTCGGCCATTTTGCATGTCTGGTTGATCAGATTGCGCAGTTTCTGTCTGGTTTCAGAGCAGGTTAGCTGACCGCTCTCATCAGTCTTTGCTGCCATGTTGCCGACAGCGACATATCGCGGATGCACCCAACAACCGTGATCAGCTGCAAACGACGACAGTCGCGGAAGCATTCTTACCCCCCCGAACGGACCCGGTGCAGCGGCCAGCAGACCAACTACTTTTCCCTCAAGCACGGAGTGGGATTTGCCAGCAGCACGCCTGGACGCCCAGGTGAATATGTTATGGAGATGCGGGGTGTGGAAGCCGTTGTATTCGGGAGAGGAGATCAGAATTACATCAGCAGCTTCAATCTGTTGTCGTAGCATCGAGAGCTGGTTCTGAACGGCGGCATCTGCTTCAAGATCGGAGTGGAAGAGAGGAAATGAAGCAAGCTGATGCGGCAAGCTGGTTGTCTGATGGCTCAGGTTATGCGCTTCTTCTTCAGCGGCATCCAGCAGGCTCTTATTCAACGAGCCTTCTCTGGTGCTTCCTGAGATGAGGAGGATATGCATGGGAAACTCCATATGATAATATTTTTATTTTTATATACATATTTGTTTCTTTTTTATGCAAGTACAAAAAAGCGGTACTAAACTTCAGCACCGCTTTTTGAAATTTGACCGTAAACACTTCTTTATTCTAGCGAACACTTAAAGCAGTTCGCATTTAAACTGAAACACTTGCACTGCTTTAGTCTTTGTTTTTGCGTATCTTTATCCGAAAGCCGGTTTCCACTTTTCAGAGATACGCTGTAGGGTTTGATTGGCCTCAATCAAACCGAACGCACTTTAGGAGAAGAAGCGCTCAGTGATCTGCAGCATGATCTGATGACCACCCCAAACGCCAAGGATCGCTACACAACCAGACAGAACTGGTGGAGCGGGAATAGGCAGTTTGATTGCGGTGAAGATCGCTCCAATAATGAAGCCAGCAAGTGTTGACATAAGCAGTTCAGCCATGGTGTCTCCCGTTAATTCTTTCTTATTGTTCAGAAAACTCTGTTTTCTTTGAACTACAGCCCCTGCTTTTACTGCGCGCCCATACCCCTGCAGTCCCCTGAGTGTATGACCGAAAACCGTGAAGGACAGCCAGCTAAGGTCCTTGAATATTCAGGTCGCCCGACAAGGCGGGCCCTACCCTGTAATTGCACTTTTAACGCAAAAAAAATCATTTGCAGAAAAAATATTCAAAATGCGATCAGTTGCCGCACTGTTGTTTTAATTAGCTGAGTTAAATCAATATGTTGATCAGCAATCATTTATGTTAGTTCTGCGCAAAACTCCTGCGTTTTCTTACAGGACTTCTACTTATCGCCATTTTCATGAGCTCAGATTTGTATTGTCAGCCCACCTCTCTGCCTTTACGTTAAAGTCAACATAAGCGCCTTTGCAGTACCTCGTTGGTATACACAAGGGCCTGCAGCTCTAAGCTTTTTTGTTGCGCGACCATTCTTTGGAATGCAGTGCGAGGGGGAGTAAAATGGCAGAGTATAATGTGACAGCGCTGGCTATTCCGCTGTTTCTGTTTTTTATGCTGATGGAATACGCCTATCTGCGCATGAGTGGGCAAGATCTGCATCGGTTTAGTGACAACATTGCCAGCCTTTCTATGGGCGTTTGTCTGCTCGTATCAGATGCACTGCTAAAAACCTTTACATTCTCGGTGTTTATCTGGGCGTGGTCGTCTTATCGGCTGTTTGATTTCAGCTCCATCAGCTGGATCACGTGGGTCCTGTCCTTCTTCTGCGTGGACTTTTGTTACTACTGGTTCCACCGCATTGCACACACCTACAACTTCCTTTGGGGCGCTCATGTAGGGCACCACCAAAGTGAAGAGTATAACCTGACCACGGCGCTGCGGCAGAGTGCGTTTCAGTATGCGTTCTCGTGGGTCTTCTATCTGCCTCTCGCCTTCCTTGGCTGCCCGCCAGAAGTGTTTCTGATCCAGTTTATGCTGCTGAAGGCCTATCAGTTCTGGCTGCATACCCAGGCGATTGATCGTATCCCCCTTATAGAAGGTGTGTTTTCCACGCCCTCAAGCCATCGTGTCCACCATGCCAAGAACCCGATTTACATCGACAAGAACTTCGGCGGCACACTGGTGATTTGGGATCGTATGTTTGGCAGCTGGCAGCCGGAGGTCGCAGAGCACCCTTGCCATTATGGCACCACAACGCCGCTGAAAACGTGGAATCCGGTGAAAGCCAACTTGCAGCACTGGTCCATGCTGTTTCGCGACAGCCTTCACACGCGCAGCTGGTGGGACAAGGCCCGGCTGTGGTTCAAACCAACGGGATGGCGACCGGAAGACAGGCGGCGGAACACCAGTAAACTACAGAAAACAGGTGTCACCAATCGCCCTAAATTTGATCCGGAGATCTCACCGCTGACCAAGCTGTATTGTGGAATTTCATTTGCGTTGCTGGTGCTGCTGGTGACCATGTTTATCTTCCTGTCCCCACAACTGAGTGCGCGGGAGCTGGCGTTTGGTGTGGTGCTTATTCTGGCTGGTCTCGTGATGATCTCGCAGTTTCTGGAGGGCAAATATCAACTGCGCTTTGTTGAGGTCGCGCGTGTTCCAGCTCTGTTCTGGTTTCTCACCGTGCTTTGGACTTTGCCGATTTCGACGCAGGTCTCGCAGCGGATGGATGTTGCAAAAGGGGTTTCGCCTGAGATTGAACTCTCTGAAGAAACAACGCTTTCTGCTTTACCGTGGCTGGAGAAACCAGCGGTTTTAGATGGCAGCACACCTGCGGTGCAGCAGGTGACGTGGCATCCTGACGGGGAGCAAGGACAGTTGGAATATACGCTGCGCTATGAGCTATCCTCTTTCCCGGAGCATGTTGCGAACATCATATCAGCTCGCAACGCACTGGAAGAAAGCAGTCGGGTCTGGTTGCAGGAGCAGCTTTAGGCGGTCCTCTTATCCCCCATGCGGGGCAGTGACATAGGGGAGGTGTCCGGACTTGATCCAGAGCTTGGCCCCCTCTTCTCCTGCTGTGATGTTGAGGTCATAACCGACGGGAACGCGGAGCCATGCGTGTTTGGGAAGGTCCTCTCCGTCTTCGATGATTGAGCCTTCCAGCACGAAGATCTCTGCGCCGCCTTCGGCCTCAACCGCGTGGTTTGCACCTGCCTGCCAGTGCTCCATGCGCACGTTCTCGCGTTCATCCTGAAACAGAGGTGAGACAGCAACGCCTTCGCGTGTGGCATCGTTTACGCGGCCAAGTTTGTTGGTGTCCACACGCACATGGGTGCGGTCTGCAAGGTCGAACTGCCAGAGCTTGACGAGGATGGTACAGCCGGGCTCAGAGGCTGGTGTGTGTTTGGATTCAGGTGGGTTGCGGATGTAGGAGCCAGCCGGGAAATCCCCGTGCTCATCCTGAAATACTCCCGCTAGTACAACAAACTCTTCTCCGCCTGTATGGACATGCTCAGAGAAATGGCTGCCCGGTGCGAAGCGAACAACGGTGGTTGCTCGTGCAACTTCATCTCCCAAACGATCAAGCGGTCTACGCTCAACGCCTTTCATTGGGGACGCGACCCAAGGAATATCGTCGCTGAACTCAACCACTCGCTTTGAAAAATCACCGTTGATCTTCACTGAAGCCTCCATCACATGATGCTCTCAAGTTAAGCACTCTTGTCGCTCATTTACAGATGTTAGCGTGCTGTTAGGGATCACTTCATTGTTAAGCTGTTTGTTGCATTCCGTTCCCAGCAGTCCCTTGTTAGGCTTCCGGCGATTTTCTGATGCACTGCGCTGTGCAACTACGGGACGCCTGACCATGAGCCTGCTGGCAGATTTACTTTCTACCCTTTTCGATCGTCGTTATGTTTTTATGGGCAAGCGGGATGAGCGCCCCCTTACCGAGCTTTGCAATGCCTTGATGAGCAGTCAGGGAGACGTTTCCGGTGCTGCCATTGCTCACGAGATTCTGGATGGTTATGCCACCACAGACACTGAGGGAAAGCGGTCGTTTTTTGAGCATTTGAACCGCGAAATGGACATTGATCCAGATAAGCTGGAGACCGTTGTTTCCAGTTATAAAACAGAGCGGACGGAAGCCAATTACCGAAAGCTAGTAGAGGCTGCGGAGCCTAAGCGGCAGGAGTTGGCGCGGCGGCTCAATCAGGTTCCCGGTGCCACTCATCAACTGGTGCATATGCGCAAGGACTTGCTGGGTTTCATGAAGGAGCAGCCGAATCTGGCACGCACAGATCTGGATTTTCAGCACCTGTTCAACTCGTGGTTCAACCGTGGTTTTCTGGTACTGCGGCCTATCAGTTGGGATAGTCCGGCGCAGATACTGGAAAAGATCATCGCCTATGAGGCCGTGCATGCCATTGATAGTTGGGATGATTTGCGGCGGCGCTTGCAGCCTGAAGACCGGCGCTGTTTTGCGTTCTTCCATCCGTCTTTGCCAGATGAGCCGCTGATCTTTGTGGAAGTGGCGCTGACCAAAGGGGTTCCCTCCTCCATTCAAGGCGTGCTTGCAGAAGAGCGGGATATTGTGCCAGTTGATGACGTGGATACGGCGGTTTTCTATTCGATCTCCAACTGTCAGAGCGGACTTGCCGGTGTTTCCTTTGGTAACTCTCTGATCAAACAGGTGGTGCAGGATCTTTCGCGTGAACTCAGCCAGTTAAAGACGTTTGTGACGCTGTCTCCGCTCCCGACCTTCTGTAAGTGGGTTAAAGAGCAAGAGATTGAAATGCCGGAGACTGATGCAGCTTTGAAGGAACTGGCCGCCTATTACCTTCTTGAAGGCAAGCGGAAGAACGATATGCCGTTTGATCCGGTAGCACGGTTCCATCTTTATAACGGCGCACTGGTGCATGATGTGCATGTGGGGGCGGACACTTCCGAGAATGGCAAAAAGCAATCGGCAGGGGTGATGGTGAACTACCTGTATGACCTGCAAAAAATCTCGCAGAACCACGAAGTATTTGCGAATAAAAAGGAAATTGTGGCGTCCAAACGCGTACAGGCGCTCGCAAAGGCTGGTGTTGTGCAAACAGCGTCTCAGCCCAAGAGCGATGTTGCCTAGCCGACAATCTTTCTGAGTGCTTTGTTCAGCGGGGCAAGCCTGCGCGGCATGGGCAGGTAGACATCCTCAAATAGCTTCTTGTAGAGCTGGACCGTTTTCGGGTCCGGCTTAAACACTTCATGCTGCCGTGTCATGGCTTTCATGGCCTGCGTGAAGTCGGGATGAACTCCAGCACCCACACTTGCGGCAATGGCAGCGCCCAGACCTGCGGTCTCAAAGGTATGCGGGCGCTCAGTGGGCAGGCCGAAGATGTCTGCGGTGATCTGCATGATGGCGTCAGATTGAGAGCCGCCGCCGGAGACACGTAAGACTTTGATCTTCTCGCCGCTTTTGCGTTCGATCCGCTTCAGACCACGATGCAGTTCCAGCGTGATACCTTCAATGATAGCCCGGTAGATATGGCCTCTGGTATGGACATCTCCAAAGCCAATAATCGCGCCTTTCACTGGCGTAGAGCGTCCGTTATCGCGGCCCCATTTGGGCAATAGGGTCAGGCCATGGGAACCAGGAGGCGTGCTGTTGAGCAGGTCATCAAAGAACACTTCGACCGGGCTGCCAATCTCTTTGGCTTTTTCCTGCTCTGGGTGGCCGAACTCTTCCTTGAACCAATTGACCATCCAGTACCCCAGAATGACAGAGGTTTCTGGCGTGAACATACGCGGCATTCCGCCAGCATAGGCAGGCAGAGGGCGTTCCACCTCGAAGTATTTTCTGGAATGAATGGTCGCCGTTGCCCGTGTTCCGTAGCTCAGGCAGCCAACGCTGGCATCTACTGCGCCGCAGCCGACGGCTTCGCATGCTTTGTCAGCAGCTGCGGAGATGACCGGCAAACCTTCTGGCAGTCCAGTGTGCTGCGCGGCTTCTTCACTCACATATCCTATGGGATTTCCGGGCTCTATGAGCTCTGGTAGGTGGCTGCGTTTGAATGCGAAAAGCTTCCAGAGAAAGTGGTTATCACTCGCCCACTGCTGCTTTTTGTAGTCATAGGGAATGTAGCCAACCTGAGCGCCTGTTGAATCGCGAAAGAGGTCCGTTAGCTTGAAGTTGAGGTAGCCGGAAACTTGTAGGAACTTATAGGTCTTCTTCCAAATTCCGGGTTGGTTCACCGCGATCCAGTTGACTTCGCATTCGCTGCGTACACTCTTGATGGACCGGGACAAGCCTGCCACGCCGAAGATTGTTTTCCAAAGCAGTGGCAATGGTTTCTGCTGGTCCTCAATGCGTTCATCCATCCATGTGATGGCAGGGCGCAAAGGGATGCCTCTTTCATCAACTGAGATTTGGGTGCCGCGTTGTGTGGTGACACTCATGGCTTTGACGGCAGCTGGGTCAGCTCCTCGGTCCCATAACTCACGGCAACAGCGACCCAGCAGCTCCCAGAGGATAAGCGGGTCAATCTCTGACCAACCGGGGTTGTCGCTTCGATAATCCGTGATCGGCTTTTGCACCTTGGACAGGAGCGTCCCGTCTGGAGAGAACAGCAAGGCCCGGATGCTTTGACTGCCGCAGTCGATGGCGAGAAGTGTTTCCGTCATCCAGCAGTCACCTCATGCATCATTTCCTGCTCTTGCGATGTACATGTTGACGGCAAGCTGTAGTGATCTCGCCAAATCTTCCGATATCGCGACCACTCATCCTGCCATTTGTCCATGGACCACCCCAATTTATCTCTCAGCCGTGTTTCCAGCTCACCAGCTAATGCTGCCCCGCCTTCTTCCAACACTAAGCCAATTCGCGTGCGGCGCAAAAGGAGATCGTCCAAATGCACGACTTCTTCATGCATGACTGCCCACTCAAGCTCTGCCCAAATACGATTTGTACCGCTGATGAAGGAAAGGCCATTGGGAGACATTGCTGCAATAAGTGTTGGAAGATCAGCGCCATAGTAACCCTGAAGCCGTTTGAGTTCTGCTTCTGGCAGGTCCCTACTGGCTTTGTCGTCAAGGGTGCTTTGCTGGGGTTCGAACACATAGTCTCCAGCACGCGCCGTGTTCTTCCCTTCCAGATAGGTCGCACAGGTTTCCAGCACTTGCTCTGCCATCACGCGGAAGGTGGTGAGCTTTCCGCCTGTGACAGTGATGGTGCCATCATCATCCCACACCACATGGTCGCGTTTGGCTTTTGACGGATGTAATTCTTTGGGATCGACGCCCTCATTGCCTACGATTGGCCGGACGCCAGACCATGTTGAAATGACGTCTTTCTCAGTAAGCTTTGTGCCGGGGAAGTTATGGTTGGCACCAGCTAGAAGATACGCCACCTCCTCCGGCTTGATCGCAGCTTCCTGATCCAGATCCTCCGAGTGATCCAGATCGGTCGTTCCAATCACCGTGCGGCCCTGCCATGGGTAAATGAAGACGCCGCGTTTGTCCTGCGGGTGCAGGTAGGTCAGACATTGATGGACTGGCATGCGCCAGGACGGGACGACTATGTGGCTGCCCCGTAAAGGGCGAATGCGTTTGGTCTGGCCTAGCTGCTCACGCAGGTCATCCGCCCAGACCCCGGTCGCGTTGATGACTGTTTTGGTTGAGATTGCAAAGACTTCGCTGGTTTCCTGATCTTGCACCTCAAGGAGTTTTGATCCTGCCCCGTCACTATGGATCATCTTCACAGCAGCATAGTTGAGCGTGGTTGCGTCGCTTCGACTGGCGTCAGCAAGGACGCGCAGGACAAGGCGACTGTCATCTGTGAGGGCATCAGTATATTGCGCTGAGCCCAGCAAACCATGTTCATTGAGCCCCGGCAAAGCAGCGATGGTCTGGTCGCGGTCCAAATATTTGTGGTCGCGTTTTCTGGCGAAGTATCCATAGATGTTGAGGAGGACAGAGAAGGCGCGACGGGTTGGGAATTGCTTTTCACGGAACGGAAAAAGGTAGCTCATGGGTTCAATGAGGCCGGGAGCTTCCTTCATCAGTCTTTCGCGCTCGCGCACAGATTCCCGTGCCAGCCGGAACTCGCCCTGAGACAGGTAACGTAAGCCACCATGCACCATCTTGGAGGAACGGCTGGACGTGCCCCATGCATAATCCTGCTTTTCCAGCAGCAAAACATCGAGGCCAGCTCGCGCTGCCATCAACGCAACACCAGCTCCGGTGATGCCACCACCAACAACAACCATGTCCCAAGGCTTACTGCGCTGTTTTATGAGCGACAGTTTTTCGTGCCTGCTGAGTTGCCCTGTATTTGCCATTGCACCCTCCTCCAATATTGAGAGTTATGCGGGTTCTGTGTTGCCTACGGTTTCCTCGGAGATCAAAACGCCGGGGTTCATGCGCTGGTCAGGATCGAAATTGTGGCTCAGTGCTTTTAAGGCACTCATGCCCAGCGCGCCTTTTTCTGCAGGCAAGTACGGTGCGTGGTCACGCCCTACACCATGCTGGTGGCTGATGGTACCGCCATGGGCAACCACGGTTTCAGACGCGACTTTCTTGATGATTTTCCAGCGTTCCAGCGTCTCTTGGTAGGTGCTGGCAACGGGGAACAGATAGGTGGTGTATGCGCTGGAGCCCTGCGGGTAGACGTGAGACAGATGCGTGAACGCAAACACTGGAATACCTTGCTCCTTCAATGCTTTGGTGACGTTCTGTTCAACCACGTTGATGTAGGGGCGCAGGGCCGACCAATCCATCGCCGTCTCAAAAGTATCGACGCCCACACCATGTTCCCATAATGGGTGGCGCAGGTATGGTCCTTTGAAGCGGCCTTCCTTCCATTTGTCGCCCAGCATCTTGGAGAGAACGCGCTTGGCGCCGTGTTGCTTCAGATAGGTGTTCGCAAGTTTCTGGTTTACCGAGACTTGCTTCTTTGATCCTGTCAGCCCGAAGGTGAGCATGCATTTTTGATCTGTCAGGCCCTTGAGCTTGAAGAGCATGTTGAGCTTGGAGAGCTTCTTCTCCGGCACGGCCAGTTTCAGGCTGACATCGGTTTCTGTTGCATTGCTCAGGCGCATCATGGAGAGCGGAATGCGGCCCTGCGTGATGGCCTGCACTGCTGCAACACCGCTTTCCCAATCCGGCATGAAGACCGTGTAGAACTGCTCCGCCTCAGCCAATGGCGTGACGCGCAGTTTCACTTCAGTCAGAATGCCAAGTGTGCCTTCTGAGCCGAGCACCATTTCCCGCAGATCAGGGCCAGCAGATGATGCGGGGAGACTTGGAATTTCCAATGTGCCCTTTGGCGTTTCCAGCGTACCACCGGCAAAGAGCTGCTCAATGCGGCCATACCGCAGAGATTGCTGGCCAGAGGAACGTGTGACGACCCAACCGCCTGCGGTGGAAAGCTCAAAGCTTTGCGGGAAGTGGCCGAGCGTGTAACCGATGGCTGCCAGTTGAGCTTCAAGATCCGGCCCGCGCACGCCAGCTCCGAAAGTCGCGATCTGACTTTCCTTGTCGAAGTCCAGCAGGCGATTCATACGCGTGAGTGCGATGGTGATCTGTGGTTTCTCGCCAGCAGGACATGCCAGATGGCCGACAACGGACGTGCCTCCGCCATACGGGACGAGGATGACATCTTGCTGCGCTGCCCAGTCCATAAGCTCACGGATTTGCTGGGAGGTTTCCGGGAAAGCGACTGCATCGGGGATGTTTTCAAACATGCCACTGCGCATTTGCAGCCAATCCGAAAAGCTCTGCCCAGATGCATGCCTGATGCGCGTTGAGGGCGTTTTATCCAGTAAGGGATGGTCTGGTGCGCGAGACGCCGGAACACGCTCAATGGCGCTTTGCAAGGTGGCGTCAGATAGCGGATGAGTCTTGCCTAAAAGCTCTGCGATCAAGGCCTTAGCAAAATCGGCCAGCTCCGCCTGGTGCGTATCATCGCCCCAACCGTTCCATCTTCTCATCTTCGTCGCTCCCCCACACGTATAAACTGTGCTGCGTGACGCATGCTACACAGAGTTTACGCATAGGGAAACTATGCAAGTGGATTATTTTGAGTGATGGCCAAAATACACCGCGTTACACGATAATTTTCTGGCTCATCTGTTTGCCGACCCCAAAAACGCGCTTGTAGCGTTCAATTTCTTCTCGTGATCCCATAGCTTTATTGGGATTGTCGGAGAGCTTGACCGTTGGTTTGCCGTTTGCAGAAATGGCTTTGCAGACCAGTGAGAACGGCGCCAAGGCATCATCTGGCACCAACCCGCGGAAGTCGTTGGTGAGCATGGTTCCCCAACCAAAACTACACCGGACACGGCCATGGAACTTGCGCTGGAGGTGGGCAATCATGTCTTCGTCCAACCCATCAGAGAAGATGACGCGCTTTTGTGTTGGATCTTCACCGCAGGCTTTCCACCATTTGATTGCTGCTTCTGCGCCTTTGACTGGGTCACCGCTGTCGATGCGGATGCCTGTCCAGGAGGACAGCCATCCCGGAGCACGTTTCAGGAAGCCTTCGGTCCCAAACGTGTCGGGCAAGATAATGCGCAGGTTGCCGTCGTGCTCTTCCTGCCACTCATTCAGCACCTGATACGGGGCGTCGGCAAGTTCATCATCACTTTCTGCCAGAGCGGAATAGACCATTGGCAATTCGTGCGCGTTGGTGCCGATTGCTTCTACTTCGCGGCGCATGGCGATCAGGCAGTTGGATGTGCCGACAAACTTCTTGCCGAGGCCTTCCATCATGGCCTGCACGCACCAGTCCTGCCACAAATAGGAGTGGCGGCGGCGGGTGCCGAAATCTGCCAGTGAGAGGTCTTCAACCTTGCGCAGGCATTCGACTTTTTCCCAGAGTTTGGTCATGGCGCGGGCATACAGGACCTGCAGCTCAAACCGGCCCATGTTTTTGAGCACCGCGCGGGAGCGCAGTTCCATCAGCACAGCGAGAGCCGGGACTTCCCAGAGCATCACGGCAGGCCAGTCGCCTTCAAAGGTGAGCTCGTACTGGTCGTCTTTGACTTCCAGATGATAGGGCGGCAGGCGCAGGTTTTCAAACCACTCCAGAAACTCGGCGCGGAACATGGACCGCTTGCCGTAGAACATGTTACCGCGCAGCCATGTGCTTTCCCCGCGAGACAGGGAGAGCGTGCGGATGTGGTCCAGCTGGTCGCGGAGTTCCTTTTCATCAATGAGCTTTGCCAGCGGAATGTGCTGCGCTCTGTTGATGAGGCTGAAAGTGACCTGCGTGTTCGGCTTTTTCAGAAAGACCGACTGCGCCATGAGCAACTTGTAGAAGTCGGTGTCGATCAGGGAACGAACAATCGGATCGATTTTCCAATTGTGGTTATAAACGCGGGAGGCAATATCAATCATTGTGCAACCATCTCGCCAGAGAATTTGACGCCGTGGCTTTGCATCTCATTCAAAGCCTCTTTCAGGGATCCGTTCAGGTCAATCGCTCTGCAGGCATCCAGATGTACAATCACGTTGAACCCCAGCTTTGCTGCATCCACGGCTGAGAACCGGACGCAGAAATCCGTGGCCAGACCAACCATGTGTAGCGTATCGACACCGCGCTCGCGCAGGTAAGCTGACAGGCCGGTTGGGGTGGTGTGGTCGTTCTCGAAGAACGCGGAGTAGCTGTCGATGTGCGGACGGAAGCCTTTGCGCAGGACGAGGTCGGCGCTGTCGGTCTTCAGGTCTTTGTGAAACGCTGCGCCGTTTGTGCCCTGCACGCAATGGTTTGGCCAGAGGACCTGAGGACCATAAGGCATATCGGTCATATCATAATGCTGCTTGGCATCGTGATTGTCCGCAAAGGATTTATGATGCTGCGGGTGCCAGTCTTGCGTCAACACTTTGACGGCAAACTCGTTTTGCAGCTCATTGACCAAGGGGACGATCTGCTCACCGTGCTTCACAGCCAGAGCTCCGCCCGAACAGAAATCGTTCTGAATATCAATCATAATCAGAGCTTCGTTTGTCGGTCGTGTCATGGTTGCTTCCTGTTCGCGATGAGTAGTCCTGTATGAGTTTCGCAGAGCAAAATGCGAGGACGTTTAGATACACCGAAGTGGCCAGCGCGAAATATTGCGATAATCTCCGCCAAACTCAAGCAAAATATGCGGGATTAATCCGCAACCAGAGGTAAAATCTATAATTTAGGCAATGTGTGTCTTAGCCGCCTTACTCCAAGGGCATCTTTATGCACAAGTCACTGCGGGTACTCCGTCAGGATGACTGCTTCCAGAAGGCGAACTGAAAACCGACAACGAGTTGACGAAGGCCGATAGCGGCTCCGGCGATGATTGAGAGCATGACCACTGGCGCGCTGATTGCGAGTGTCGAGAAGGCCGATATGCCCTGCCCGATGGTGCAGCCCAGAGCAATCACGCCACCAGTGCCCATCAAAAAACCTCCGAGGATCTGGCGTCTTAGTTCGCGCGGGTCGTCACAGGCTTCCCATCTGAAATGGCCTTTGACGAGTGAGCCAAGAAACGCCCCACTGAGAACGCCGATGACCGAGCCCACGGCAAAAGACAGGCCACCACCAGATGCGGTCATGAGATACATGAGGGTATCGCCCACCGGGACTGTGAAGGAGTGACTGGCCACTGCAACTTCTTCAAAGCTTTCTTCAAAGAGATAGCTGGTTGCAACCCAGCCGAGGAGGATCGCAAGAGCAACTGTCAATGAAGCGATAATGGCCTTTGGACTTTGGCGGAACTCTTTGTTGCTGACAGCGAAAAGGCCAATGGCTCCGGCAATGACCAGGGCAATTGTCAGTTCGGAAAGCTCCAGTCGTTGGGCAAGAGCGTGCGCGATGCCTGTTGAGCTTGCCTCCGAGAGTTCAGTCGGGAACAGGAACACACGCAAGTAAGCTGTTGGGCCACCCACGGCCATGGCCGCTGAAATGGCGATCACCAGAGAGAGCACGAAGTACCGCATATCCCCGCCGCCCAAGCGTGCCAAAGCGCCAAAACCGCAGGAGCCAGCCATTGCCATGCCATAGCCAAACATCAGGCCACCGACGATGCAGGCGAGCGGGTTCCAGCTTTGGGTGAGATAGATGGTTTGGTCCAGCGCGATCAGACCAAGATCCGCCAGCAGAAACGTCGATGCGATGGATATGGCAATGGCGAAGGCCCACATGCGCATGCGCAGCCATTCTTTGCCATAAAGGGCGTCTTCAATCGCGCCAAGTGTGCAGAAGCGGCCAAGACGTGCAGCAAGGCCAAGCAAAACACCACCCGCAAGGCCTGCGAGTGCCGCCAGAATATCCTCGGACATTTGATCCCTCCCAAGACCAAAACGCCGGAGCTTAAATATTACTTATCGCTGTTTTCTTCGGTGCAGAACAACTCGAAAATCAGGTCCAGGACCCGAGCTGCGCGTTCATCCTTGAGGCTGTAATAGACTGCCTTGCCGTCCCTTCGGCAATTTACCAGACCATCCAAGCGCAAACGTGCAAGTTGCTGACTGACCGCAGACTGACGAGACGACAGAAGCTGCTCCAGCTCTGTTACTGACTTTTCGCCCATAACGAGATGACACAGGATCATCAATCGGCCTTCGTGTGTCAATGCTTTCAGGAAATCAGTTGCATCCTTGGCATGGCCGACCATGCGTTCGATGTCTTCTTCTTTCATCCCACGTTCAATCATGGGTATAGCCATTAAACCAAATCCTGCAGACCATTTGGAACGGAGTGAGCAAGGTCAGTTAAAGTTGAATAAATTACAGCTGACCTTACAGCACACCTTTGAAGTGGTGGCATACGCTGAATGCAATCATTTTTCAACCATTGCACCGCGAATACCTTTTAGAAGTCCAGCAAATCCGCGATTTCCTCTAGGCCACTTTGGGCGCATTCCTCATCAACTTTTGGAGAGGGCGCACCGGAGACACCAATTCCACCAACAATTGCACCTGCAGATTCGACTGGGAGGCCACCACCCAATGCCACAGCGCCCGGGATGTCACGCAGACCTGCCGACAGATTTCCTGCCTTGATCTCCTGCTGAATTTCCAGTGTAGAGCCACGGAAACTGACGGCTGTCCATGCTTTTCCGCGTGCTGTGTCGACTGTATGAACGCCAGCATAACGATCTCTGATTGCTGCTTGTGTCTGGCCGAAGCGATCGACGACAACAGCAGAGATCTGATATCCGCCTTCGCGGCAAGCTTCCATGGTGGCAACAGCGAGCTTCATGGCGATTTCCGGCTTCAAAGATTTGAAGCTGACAAAGGCGGATTCATCTTCTGCCTGCGCAACGCTGAAGCCTGCGGACATTGCGAGCAATGCCGCCCCTGTGATGAATGATTTCATGGAGTTCTCCCAACTGAATTATGCCCCGGACTGGCCGGGAAAGATGAATTTCTTTTCAATATTGTTATTGAGCAGACTGAAGCATCTGGTTCAGGGCGGGGTAGAAGAAGTCTTCTCCCGGGTAACCTTCAATCCGCTGGACTTCGGCGCCGTCAATTAAAAGGATGAAGGTTGGTGTAAACCGCGCCTTTCCTTTCAGGGTCACGTCTTTGGGAATCGGATCATCAATATCCATCCGCATCAAAGGGGCTTTTTGCCCCTCCTCTGTTTTGCCGTAGGCGCCACCAATTTCCTCTTCCCAGCGTTCACACCAAGGACAGATTTCGTCCTCGACCATGAGCAATTTCATGGTCGAACCAGCCGCTTGAGCGCTGCTGAAAAGAAGGGCGAAAATGACAAATGAGATCCAACCAAAATTGCTCATGATATCCACGATTGACATTTTAAAATCTATGATATCTAAATATTCTAATAATAGAATGTGTTTTTAGCAAGTGCCCATATGTATCCAGATCTAACTATCATTGCGGCGGGGAGCGCGGGGTTACTCTCGTTCCTATCGCCTTGTATTTTACCAATTGTGCCGTTCTACCTTTGCTATATTGCAGGCATTGGAATGAACGAGCTTTCCGGTGACGGGGTTACTCCTGCCATCCAGCGACGTGTTGTTTTTACGTCGTTTTTCTTTGCTGCCGGTATTCTCACAATCTTTGTCGGCCTTGGTGCAACGGCAACGGTTTTCGGCCAGTTGCTGCGAGACTGGTTTGATGTGCTGCGCTACATGGCCGCTGCTGTCATCTTCATTCTCGGCCTGCACTTTGTCGGCATCATCCGGCTCAACCTGCTGCTGAGAGAAGCCCGGCTCGACAGCTCTTCGGCCCCAGCTGGAATCATTGGCGCTTACTTTGTGGGACTGGCTTTTGCCTTTGGCTGGACGCCCTGTGTTGGTCCGGTTCTGGCAACTATTTTGTTCACGGCTGGTGCCAGTGATGATGTTTCTCAGGGCATGTTGCTGCTGTTTGCGTATGGGGTTGGCATGACGTTGCCGTTCATTCTGGCAGCTGTTTTCTCAAGGCCATTCCTGAGTTTCATGGGCCGTTTTCGAAAGTACCTTGGTGCCATCGAAAAAGGCATGGGCGTTCTTTTGATTATTTTCGCGGTGTTGATTGGGACGAACACCGTTTCCTGGATTGCAGAGCAGATGATTGAGTATGCGCCAGGATTGACATCTTTAAGCTGAGGCGTTTCCGCGTCCTGAAACCATAGAGGGGTTCTTGGGAGCGGTGCGTTATGGGAGGGATCGATGCTTAAAAAATTAATGCTTGCTGCAGCGATGATTTTCGCCAGCATGACACTGAGCTTTGCTGAGGTTGGAGAGGACGGTCTCCACAAACAGCCATGGCTTCGCCTTACCTTCAAAGACCTTAGAGAGGACCTTGCCGCTGCCAATGAAGAAGGCAAACGCATGGTCATTCTCTTTGAGCAACGCGGCTGCATTTACTGTTCGCGCTTGCATAAGAATGTCTTCAGCGACCCGGAGGTTCGCAAATTCATTGAAGACAACTACTTCGTGGTTCAGATGAACCTGTTTGGCGATGAAGAGGTGACGGACTTCGACGGGGAAGTTCAAACCGAGAAGAACATCGCACGTCGCTGGGGCGTTGTGTTCACGCCCACCTTCCTGTTCCTGCCTGAAGAGGTTGGGACTGGCAAAACAGCAGGGACTGCCTCTGTGCAGACCATGCCTGGTTCATTTGGAAAATGGACCACCCTCAACATGCTCCGCTGGGTCAAACAGAAGGGCTATGAGGGCGAAGAACATTTTCAAAAATTTCATGCACGTGAATTTTTGAAACAAAAAGCAGCCTCAGAATAGCGTTTTCACTCAACTATTTAGACTAAGGTCGATATATTAACATATTCAATTATGTGAATTTTAAGTTGAGTGTTTCTACGTATCTGAGTAGCATAAAAATATTGAATCGCTGTAATTGGGAGGGAGCAATGAAGGCGATTGCCAAAACTATAGCGGCTGCAACGCTGCTAATTTCAGGAAGTGCCGTTGCCGGAGTTGTTGCTCCAGGTGACGTTCAATTTGTCGAGGCGGCTGTGCCGGTGTCTTTGACCGGTGCGGTTGGTGACCCAGCCAAAGGACGGGAATGGTTCGCCAACCGGAAACTGGGAAACTGCCTTGCCTGTCACGCGAATGATGATCTTGCTGAAGAGCAGTTCCACGGAGAGATAGGTCCGTACCTTGAGGGTATCGGAGACACCTATACCGAAGCGGAATTGCGGGCGATTGTTGTCAACTCGAAGGAAGTCTTCGGGGAAGCGACCATTATGCCTGCCTTCTACAAGAGCGAAGGTTTGAACCGCGTGGCAAAGAAGTTTGCGGGAAAGACCATTCTTTCAGCAGAACAAGTTGAAGACATCGTCGCTTATCTGGCGACTTTGAAAGAATAGGCGCGTTTGCCTTGAGCGTGCTGCGTTGCTGACCGGTTCCGCATCACGCTCAGAATTATTGCTTAAGCGTATTTTCCCAAAGAGTGCTCAGCGCCTGTTGGGGAGATACGCTCCAAGGAGGATTTTTAATGACTGTTACCAGACGTGAAGCGCTTGGTTTGGCAGTGGGAGGCGCAGCCGCTCTGACGACACTGCGTTTTACCGCGCCGGCGTTTGCAGCAGGCAATGCTGTTGAAGATGCAATTGTGGAGTTCACTGGCGGCGCAAAGCCGGGAAGCGGTGACATTACCATTGGTGCGCCAGAGATTGCTGAAAACGGGAACACTGTTCCGATTGAAGTATCTGCGCCGGGTGCAGCCTCCATCATGCTGCTTGCAGCAGGCAACCCGAGCCCAGGTGTTGCGACATTCCACTTCAGCGCTCTTTCCGGTGCTCAGGAAGCCAAGACCCGTATTCGCCTTGCGAAAACGCAGGACATTGTCGCCATTGCAAAGATGCCGGACGGGTCCGCCATCATGACAAAGCGTAGTGTCAAGGTCACCATCGGTGGCTGTGGCGGTTAATCAGAAAAGGCATTGAGAAACACATGGCAAAGGTAAAACCACGCGTCAAAGTGCCTAAAAAGGCAAGCGTAAACGAGGTCGTGACCATCAAGACACTGATCTCGCATCCGATGGAATCTGGTCAGCGCAAGGACAAGAAAACCGGCGAGACCATTCCACGCAAGATCATCAATAAGTTTGCTGCCAGCTTCAATGGCGAGCCCGTGTTCATGGCAGATATTGAACCTTCTGTTTCTGCAAATCCTTACATCGAGTTTCAGATGCGGATTCCAGAGTCTGGAGCGGTTCGGTTTGAATGGACCGATGATGACGGCTCGGTCTACGACATGGAAAAGAAAATCACGGTCGCCTAGGCAGCCATTCTTTGGGAGGAGAAGGGTATGAAAAGGACGGTTTCAATACTCGCTGGGGGGCTTCTTTTCGGCACACTTAGCACTGCTGCGCTTGCAGATGACGGACGCGAACTTGTCATCGACGGCGAAACAATTGCAACCACTGCTGTTCCGGCGGATGACCATCCACTGGACGAGCTGATTTCAGGTTGGCGTTTTCGCTCTGCTGAAACTCAGGCACTGCAAATGGATGATTTCGAGAATCCAGCGTTTGTCGCCATTGAGTATGCAGAGGAAATTTGGGAAACGCCCGCCGGAAAATCCAATCAATCCTGCGCGGATTGTCATGGAGATGCGGATAACTTTACCGGTTTGCGAACCAAGTTGCCGCGCTGGAATGACGAGATGGGCAAGCCAGCCACCATGGAAATGCTGATCAATGCGTCTATCGAGACACATCAGGGAGCAGAGCCGTGGAAGTGGGAGAGCGCCGAGATGCTGGCCATGACGGCTCTGATCGGTTTGCAATCCCGTGGCATGCCAGTCGCTATAAAGACCGACGGACCAATTGCAGACTGGGTCAAGAAGGGTGAAGAGCTTTACTACACCCGTGTTGGCCTGCTGAATATGGCCTGTGCCAACTGCCATGAAGACAATTACGGCAACATGATCCGTGCTGACCATTTGAGTCAGGGTCAGATCAACGGGTTCCCGGTGTATCGTCTGAAATGGGGTGGGCTTGGGTCCATTCACCGCCGGTTTAAAGGCTGCATGGATCAGGTGCGAGCTGAGCCTTACAAGCGCGGGAGTGATGAGTTCATTGCTCTGGAAGCTTATGTAACATCTCGCGGGATGGGACTTTCAGTCGAGACCCCATCTGTTCGTAACTAAGTGATTTTGGAGGTTGCTCACTTATAGCAACCTCCTGATCTAAAACAATTTTCGAAATTCTAATAACCTACGGAGGGTGCGGAGATGATCTCGCGCCGTGATTTCTTGCAGGCTGGTGTCGCTGCAGCCGCTATTTTTGGGGCTGGGAATTTTCCAGTGCTGGCCGCACGCCAGTCCCTGACACAGAACCAACTTCTAGACTTCAAAACCACCGGCAACGTGACCATCATCCACTTTACGGATTGTCATGCTCAGGTGAAGCCGGTCTGGTTCCGTGAGCCCTCCGTGAATATTGGTGTGGGTGCCCAAAAGGGATTGCTGCCGCACATCACTGGTCAGGACCTGCTGAAGGCGTTCAACTACCAGACCGGAACGCCGGAAGCCTATGCCCTCACCTCTGAGGATTTTGTCTCGCTGGCCCGTAGTTATGGCAAGATGGGCGGGCTGGACCGGGTGTCGACCATCGTGAAGTCGATTAGAGCAGAACGTCCTGATGCGCTGTTCCTTGATGGAGGTGATACGTGGCACGGGTCCATGACTGCGCTGCGCACTGAAGGTCAGGATATGGTCAACCTGATGAACGCACTCAAGCCGGATGCCATGACCTCCCACTGGGAATTCACCTACGGCATTGATCGCGTCAACGAGATCGTCGAGGAGCTGCCCTTCCCGTTTTTGGGAGCCAACATCTTTGACAATGAGTGGGACGAACCAGCGTTCGAGCCCTACAAGATTTTCGAGCGTGGCGGTGCCAAGATTGCTGTGATCGGTCAGGCCTTCCCGTATATGCCGATTGCCAATCCGGGCTGGATGTTCCCGAACCTTTCCTTCGGCATTCGTGAAGCTCGGATTCAGGAGATGGTTGCGGAAGTGAAGCAGGAAGGCGCTGATGTTGTCGTTCTGCTCAGCCACAACGGCTTTGACGTGGACCGCAAGGTTGCGCAGCAGGTTTCCGGCATTGACGTGATCCTGAGCGGTCATACCCATGATGCGGTGCCGGAGCCGGTGAAGGTCGATGAGACCATGATCATTGCCTCCGGGTCCAACGGCAAGTTTGTGTCACGTCTGGATCTGGACGTGGACAAGAACGGCATCAAAGACTTCACCTACAAGCTGATCCCGGTGTTCGCTGATGTGATTGCTCCCGACCCTGAGATGGCAACGCTGATTGATCAAGAACGCGCGCCGTTCAAGGAGGAGCTGGAAGAAATCATCGGCACGACCGACAGCCTGCTTTATCGCCGTGGCAACTTCAACGGCACGTGGGATGACCTGATCTGTCAGGCGCTGATTGAGGAGCGGGAAGCGGACATTGCGCTGTCTCCGGGCTTCCGCTGGGGGCCCTCCCTGCTGCCGGGTGACAATATCACTCGCGAAGACATCCACAACGCCACCAGCATGACTTACCCGAATGCTTACCGCTCAGAGATGACCGGTCAGTACCTGCATGAAATTCTGGAGGATGTAGCCGACAACCTGTTCAACCCGGACCCGTACTACCAGCAGGGTGGCGACATGGTGCGTGTGGGCGGCATGGGCTACTCCATCGACGTTTCCAAGCCAGTGGGTGAGCGCGTGACCAACATGACGTTGCTGAAAACCGGCGAGACCATTGATCCTGCCAAGACCTATGTGGTTTCGGGCTGGGCCTCTGTTGGAGAGGACACCGAGGGGCCTGAGATCTGGCAAGTGGTTGAAGATTACATCAGCCGCAAAGGCACCATCACAATGGACCCCAATTCTACCGTTCGCGTCACAGGCGTGTGAGGCGAACCCCTACGGATTTTGAGATGACGAGTAATTGACATGAGTGAAAGACTAAAGTCACCTACCCGCCGAAACCTCCTGAAAGGCGGGGCCTTGCTGAGTGGAGCTGCCTTGACTGGCGCTGCGCTTCCGGCAAGGGCGAATGACCCTGCCATCACCAATCTGCAGCCGTGGATGCAGGAGCTGGGAGACGGTGTTGATGCCATGCCTTATGGCGTGCCCTCGCAATATGAAGCGCATGTGAAACGGCGCACTGTGGAATGGCTGACGGCTGACCGCGTGAGTTCGATCAACTTTACGCCGTTGCATGAGCTGGACGGAATCATCACACCGAACGGCCTGTGCTTTGAGCGGCACCATGGCGGGGCTGCTCATATTGACCCTTCCCAGCATCGTTTGATGATCAACGGTCTGGTGGACAAAGAGCTTGTGTTCACCATGGAGGACATTCTGCGCTTCCCACGGGAGAACCGGATCTACTTTCTGGAATGTGCGGCTAACTCCGGCATGGAGTGGCGCGGGGCGCAGCTTAACGGCTGTCAGTTCACCCATGGCATGATCCATAACGTGATGTACACCGGCGTTCCACTGCGGTTGCTGCTGGAAGAAGCTGGCCTGAAGACCAACGCCAAGTGGTTGATGCCGGAAGGCGCTGACGCCTCTGCCATGACCCGCTCCATTCCTTTGCAAAAGGCTTTGGATGACTGCCTTGTCGCCTTTAAGATGAACGGTGAGGCGTTGCGTCCCGAGCAAGGCTACCCGCTGCGACTGGTGGTTCCGGGGTGGGAAGGCAATATGTGGATCAAGTGGCTGCGCCGCATCGAGGTGGGCGACGAGCCGTGGCACCACAGGGAAGAGACCTCCAAATACACTGACCTGATGGAAAACGGAAAGGCGCGACGGTTTACATGGGAAATGGACTGTAAGTCCATCATCACCAATCCAAGCCCTCAGGCCCCTATTTTGCACAAGAGCGGTCATACGGTCCTGACTGGTCTGGCATGGTCTGGTCGCGGCACTATCCCGCGCGTGGACATCACGTTGGACGGCGGCAAGAACTGGCATGCTGCCCGTATGGATGGCCTGAGCTTCGACAAGTCCATGCATCGCTTCTATTTCGAGTTTGACTGGGATGGAAAGCCTCTGCTGCTGCAATCGCGTGCGCATGATTCCACAGGCTACATCCAGCCAACGAAAAACGAACTTCGCGCTGTTCGCGGCGAAAACTCCATCTACCACAACAACGGAATCCACACCTGGTACGTTAGCGAAAATGGTGAGGCGGAAAATGTTGAAATTTCTTAGTGTTCTTGCG
Organism: Pseudovibrio sp. Ad26; assembly: GCF_001623285.1. Lineage (NCBI taxonomy): Bacteria > Pseudomonadati > Pseudomonadota > Alphaproteobacteria > Hyphomicrobiales > Stappiaceae > Pseudovibrio > Pseudovibrio sp. Ad26. The sequence continues at coordinate 14,278 of NZ_LMCE01000047.1, read as the reverse complement.
ACTGGAACGCTGCTGCTCACCAACGCGGCGACAGCCGGTTCTTTCAATATTGGCCGTGCAGCCACCCCTGCTGAAGTGGCCGCATGGAATATTGATGTACGCCCTGATGGACAGGGATTGCCTGCCGGGCGTGGAAACGTGGAGCAAGGCGAAGAGATTTTTGCCGAACGCTGTGCCGTGTGCCACGGAGACTTCGCCGAGGGTGTTGATCGCTGGCCGGTTCTTTCCGGCGGGGACGGTACACTGACATCCGATCGCCCGGTTAAGACCATCGGCTCTTACTGGCCGTATCTCTCAACCGTGTTTGACTATGTGAACCGCGCCATGCCGTTTGGCGAGGCGCAGTCGTTGAAGCCAGATGAAGTCTACGCCATCACGGCCTTCCTGCTTTACGCCAACGATCTTGTTGAGGATGACTTTGAGCTGAGCCAGGAGAACTTCACCTCCGTTCGCCTGCCAAATGAAGACGGCTTTTACATGGATGATCGCGAAGAGTCGCCGGTCTTCAAGAAACGCGATGTCTGCATGAAAGACTGCAAAGCGGAAGTCAAGATCACCGCACGGGCTCAGGTTCTGGATGTGACACCGGAAGAGACGAAAGCAGCTGAGGAAGCAGCAGCAGCACCTGAAGAACCCAAAGCCGACGTTGTGGCTGCCGCAGAACCAGCACCAGTTGCAGAGCCTGCTCCGGAGCCCGTTGTTCTTGATGATGCACTCATCAAGAAGGGCGCCAAGGTTTTCAAAAAATGTAAGGCCTGCCATCAGGTTGGAGAGAAAGCCAAGAACAAGGTTGGCCCGATCCTGAACGATATCATCGGTCAGCAGGCGGCTGTGGTTTCCGGCTTCAAATACTCCAAGGCCCTGCAAAAGCTCAATGGCGACGGCCTTGTCTGGTCTGACGAAAATCTGGATGTTTTCCTGACCAAGCCGAAAAAGTTTGTGAAGGGCACCAAAATGACATTCGCTGGTTTGAAGAAGGAAAAAGACCGCATTGCGCTCATCGAATTCCTGAAGAGTCACTCCCAATGAGAGCACTGATACCTGCCCTCGTCCTCACACTTGGCTTTCTGTCAGGGGCAACTTCGGTCGCCTCTGCTCAGGATATTGCACGCGGGGAACGCCTGTTCAATGCCTGTTTGCGATGCCACGATGTTGGCAAGGATGCCAAGAACCGCATTGGCCCTCACCTGAATGGCGTGTTTGACCGGAAGGCTGCAACGATTGAAGGCGCGACATACTCAAAGGCCATGAAGCGTGCGGGCGCTGATGGCCTGCGCTGGACAATCGACACGCTGAACATCTACATTCAAAACCCTAAGAATCTCGTCTCCGGTACACGCATGAACTACAGGGGTATGAGAAAGGAAAAGGATCGCTCTGATCTGCTCGCTTATCTGCGCCAGTTTTCCGTGAGCCCTGCCAACATTCCAGAGGCTTCTGCCAGCCTTTTGCAGCAGGATGCTCCAAGTCTTCACGAAGAAACTTATCTGGATGGAGATGCTGAATATGGCGAATATCTATCAGGTGAATGTACCAGTTGCCATCAATCCAGCGGAGCGGACAAAGGGATCCCTTCCATCACGGGTTGGTCGCAACCAGACTTTGTGATTGCGCTGCGGGCCTACAAAAAGGGACATAGGCCTCATCCCGTCATGCAGATGATCGCCAAACGGCTCTCGGAGGAGGAGATTGCTGCGCTGGCGGCTTATTTTAAAGAATTGCATTAGAGCGGGGCCTCTTTGACTGGCTTTGCTCAAATAATTGTTTTCACGCGTATTCCTATCAAAACCGGAGATATTTCCGGGCATACGCTTTAGGGGAGGAATTGACATATGAGACTGAACCGACGTCGTTTTTTAGGGACTGCAGCGGCAAGCGCGGCGCTCTTGTCCTCTCCTATCGCCCTGGGGCAAAAACGGCCCCGTGTGGTCGTCATTGGCGGCGGTGCTGGCGGGGCAACTGCTGCCCGCTACATTGCCAAGGATTCCGATGGTGCGATTGAGGTGATCCTCATTGAACCCTCCCGTACTTACTACACCTGCTTCTTCTCCAACCTGGCCATTGGCGGTTTCCAGCCCATGTCCAAGCTGGCACACTCCTACGGCACGTTGGCCAGCGAGTATGGTGTAACCGTCGTGCATGACTGGGCCTCTGACGTGGACCGTGAGAAAAAGGTGGTTCGGCTCGCAGGCGGCGATGCCATCTCCTATGATCGCCTTGTCCTGTCTCCGGGTATCGACTTTGTAAAAGGGGCGATTGAAGGCTGGGATGTGACTGCCCAGACCAAGATGCCTCACGCCTATAAAGCTGGTACACAGACACAGCTGCTGAAGGCGCAGGTTGAGGCCATGCCGGAAGGTGGCACCTTTGCCATGGTCGCTCCGCCCAACCCGTACCGCTGTCCTCCCGGCCCTTATGAGCGCGTCTCCATGGTTGCTCATGTGCTGAAACAGCGAAACCCGACTGCCAAGATCCTCATTCTTGATCCAAAGGAGAAGTTCTCCAAGCAAGGCCTGTTCATGGAAGGCTGGGAGAACCACTACACAGGTATGGTGGACTGGCTGACCGACGAGTTTACCGGAGGTGTTCAGCGTGTTGACCCGAACACCATGGAAATTGTGCTGGAAGACGAGACCATCAAAGCGGATGTTTGCAACGTGATCCCGGCGATGCAGGCTGGTAGCATCGCACATCAGGCAGGCCTGACCAACGAGGCAGGTTGGTGTCCGATCGTTCCGGCAACACTGCAAAGCCAGATGGATGAAAACATTCATGTGCTTGGTGATGCGACCCAGAACGGTGATATGCCCAAGTCCGGCTATTCTGCCAACAGCCAGGCCAAAGCTGCCGCCATGGCGATCCGTCATGCCCTTACCGGCTCCCGCGCGTTCAAACCACGGTTCTCCAACACCTGCTGGTCGCTGATCTCACCAGACAACGGCGTGAAGGTTGGTGCAAGCTATGTGGCCACGGATGAGAAGATCGCCAAAGTGGATGGCTTCATCTCCCAAAACAACGAGGACGACGCCCTGCGCAAGCAAACCTTTGAGGAAAGCCTCGGCTGGTACGCTGGCATGACTGCGGACATGTTTGGGTAAGGGATGTAACTGCGGGGTGCTCCCCGGGTTTGTTGGGGTGTTCGGCAAGTTGCTTGGTATGGCTGGTTGTTCCTAGCTACTGACGTGTGATAAATGACTTGTGAGAGCTTAAGGTTCTGGGCGCAGTAAGCCTCGCCTCTTGAGTGTAACAGGATAGTCACAGCAGTTGCTTTTAATGCGTATTAGGACGGCACTAAGTAACTTCAGCAAGTGTGAGGAACTCAAAAACTGGCAAGATGGAGTTGGGCAGTTGCTTGATAACAGCATCCGAGATTTGAAAAGCTCAAATCACTTATCCTCGGAGTGCATTACATAGCGTTTCAACAACACCATCCGAGGTAGGGGGATAGATTTTTTCTATCCCCTTTTGTGGCTTGAGTGCAGAGCCGATGTTTGCTGAAGTTATCCGACAGACATAAAAACGCAATCTCAACTCCAATAACACAAACGAACGCAGATAAGAACGTAACACCATTTCGACTGCGTTTAGTACTACACATACTGTACTACGCCGCTTCATGCGCAGACATCCGCTGCCTATCATTTGCGTTGATCACTTAGACGTTCTGCTTCACCAACAAGGAGATCGCGACGCAGCTTGGGACGCTTCCGCCGGGCCGGACGCCGAGCAAAGCTGAATGGCGACGGCTGAGCCAGCAATTCAAGGTACATCAGAACGAGCGCCTCGCCCGCATGGAGCGTTTGAGATCGCAGCTGGAAGGCTGTATGGGATGCGGTTGCCTGTCTCTGGACAAATGCGAGCTTTACAACGCTGGCGACGCCGCCTCCAGCTACGGCCGTGGCCCCCACTTCGTCTATGGCGACAAGTCATTCAGAAAGGACAGCTAGGCTGCAATTATACGTGTTGTAATGTTTTCAGAATCTAGGCAACAAAAAACCCGCTAAGCTTTTGGTTTAGCGGGTTTAATATTTGTTTGCGGGGGTAGGATTTGAACTTACAACCTTCAGGTTATGAGCCTAATTTAGAAAAGTCTGCGATAAAGTATTTATCAGCGACTTAGCCCACAAGCGCTTGATACAGTGCAGCAACTCTCACAAAAGGTAACGAAGTATACGAGATTAAACGACATCTTCTGCAGTTCAAAATGCGTATGGCGGTTGACGTAATGTTGACGCAGAATGTTCGACATTCAAGTATCTTGAAACTCCTACAAGAAATCACATTTATAAATAAACTAGCTGACAAAGGAAATCGCTCTTCTATAAGGAGGCAAAGGAGCGGAAAGCTGCAATCTAGTAATAGAAATTTTGCGCTTGCGGGCAGATGTACTTCAAATACGAGTTAAGCACTTTCGGTATGATAAGCCTTTAAGCCTGCTTCCCTCTTAGGAGCGAGATGTGTATTTTCATACTGAACTAATTTTATTCTTGGATCCTGTGATAAGATGGAATTGATAACATAATTTCTTTCAATCTGGGGTTTGTGTCTAGAACGGCCAGCAGCATCCATCGAACCCGGTGCCGCACGTATCGTATGCCCAGACTGAAAAAAATCAAATCCAACAAGGGATAACTCGCTAAACTGTTGTTTGCTTAGGTACTCAATCCAGATCAAGCCCGAGGTTGGCTCCGACTTTAGTCTTCGCCTCAGTTCCCCGGTAATGCTTCCCTCTAGTCGCTTGACTTCATGTCGCATGATGAATTTGTGCGAAAGAAAATGAAGGCTTGAATGACACGCAACCGGCAACGCACCAGGAAATGCATTTGCAAAAAAATGCTGACGTGACTGATCTGCTGTTGAACAAGACCATATATCAGTCTTGCCACCTGTAGCTTGAATAGCTGTGTGTTTTTCCAGAGTACTTTGGGGTGCATCGGGCGATAAAACAGTATATTTCTCTAAACCGCTTGATCGTTGATCCGTAAATTCTCCATAGACATGTTCTTTCGGAAACATTGCAGCTGTTGCATCAGAACGAACAAGATACGGGCATCCAAGGTTCATACGAATAACAATTTCATGACCATCGATGAACAAGCCAAGTTTGTGCCGAAGAAGGCTTGATGCATTCCCAACTAGGATAACACGTTTATCTAAAAAGATATTTTCATCCAAAACGGGTAAAAGCCGCTTATTTATTGCTCTAGCCACTACTTGCGCTATGTGTTTTCTAGTTACCTTCTTCACTCGATTTTGGGTAACATCATACCCCCCTGTAATCGCACCAATCACCTGTTTGATGGAACTTGCGGCTCCTTTTTTGACAGCTCTAGAGCTACGTAATCCTTTCTTTCCAATCGATAACTCCTCAAGAAGAGACGACTGTACTTTGTTTTCGAGCAATCTGTCGGCAGTTGCGTGAAGACGGTCCTTTACCATAGGTTCATCGAGTTTGAGCCCGATATCATAAAGATACCAGGACAAGAACTTATCATAGCGCTTAAGATATTTATCTCGCGGCTCGCGCAGCAGTGAATCATAAGCAGTATCAATTTCCCTGTCCCCCAATACGGGTGTAACAGCTTCGTCGTATACAGCTTTTCCAAAGGACATAACTGGCTTTTCGAGTAACATTGCTTCAAAGCCAACACCGCTGTTAATCACAGCGACTACCTGTGCTCTATTAATAAGATCGTGAATGTGACCTGATCTTCGAAAATACACGTAGTCACTTGCCCACCTTTCTTTCAAAGTTGCATAGAAACTCGTTCGGTCTAATGGGTGAGGCCGAACCAAGATAGGAATTTTCCGACGCTCTGCAAACTCAGCAACTTGCGCGACAAAGTCTTCTTGTGAGCAGTTGGCGTGTAATTCCAACGCCTCATCGCCAGGCATCTGCAAAGGGACCAAGATCTCAAAACTCGGTATTCTAGCTTCAGCAATTTTTCGCTGTGGCCCTTTCGTGATTTTGGCTTTCTTAAATTGAGTTTTGAATAGTGCTAGCCTCGGGTCAACCTTCACATTGCTATAAGCTCCGGAACCATTCCACAATGCGGAAGCTCCCCATCCCTCTTTTGAAGTGGTGAAGAGTAATGGCAAAAACTCTTGCATATAGAACCACAATCTTGGATCAGAAAGTTGCATGCGCGTTTTATGCGGAACGAATATTTTCTTAGCAAATGCGAGACGGGCAATAAGTTGATCATTGATCTCCCATAGAGATAAGGGTACCACTCTGACATTTTGATGTTCTTGACGGCTTGTATCCGCGAGTAAAGCTGTTGCATATCGCCATCCCATACGATGGAGTTTAGAAAGACGTTCTACTCTGATTTTGGAACTACTATTGGCAAACGGCGTTTTTGTCTCAATGTCCTGACGCAACATCAGAACAATCACAGATGGCTTGCAGTCTAAGTCATTAACAAGACTTAATGAGTGAGAGTTGGCAGCATGGGGAGACGAAATGTAGGGGGATACCGCATTTTCGTCCCAATATTTTCTTGGAAAGTCGACAACATTGGGGCTTGGTGCGATCAACTTGAGTTGTTTCATAAGAAAAGCACGGTGATCCTCAGAAGACCAGCTATCGCAACCATCTGGAAGCTTTGATACCAAGGCTCTGGCAAACTTGGCCCCCTTGACGCTTGCTTGGAACCACATAGGCCGAGTTGGGGAGTAAACATCTTCTAGATTTTGTATGTTGGGAAAAGAAAGGTGAGTTCTTTGAAACTCTATCGGTAAAATCGTTAAATCACGAACCACTCTACACTTCAGATCCAATAATACGACAGAAAGTAAGGTGTTTCTTATCAACCACTCGACCCCAAGATACGCGACTACTTCTTTGGAGAGTTTGTGTTTAGACACATCCAGATCAAGCACATATAGAATTGTCGAGAGAAGATTTTCACTGAAACATTTCAAGTGTAATCGCGCTTCCTCGCTCTGATCTGTTAGCAAAAAAACAAGTCGTAATCCTGGAGAATTTGCTTCACAGAATGCGATAAACTCCTTTGCATGGTCTTTGAACTCCTGACCACTACAAACAACAAGAATTTGCCAAAAGGAGTGATCTTGATTATCAAAGCCGTATCGACGAAGCGACATGTTTGCATACTCCCGACGTAAAGGGATCTAACTAATTCGCTAAGAGTTAGCTGGCTATTTGCCACCAAACCTCCGAACGTTTTCGATAGAGATCTGAAGATTTGCTATGCCCAACATCCTTCCGAGTACCTTTCAGATGGTCCATGTAGCGTCCGAGCTCAGAATTCACGAAGACGTGGCCTGATGCCCATCGCGATCCGAGATGCTTAAACCGTACGCGTTTTTGGCGCTCAAATTGCTTCACTAGTTCCCAAAACACGTAACTGTCGTGAGACTCCTTAAAACGCAGGAATAAACCATCTGAGTAGATTTTCTTGAAAGAGTCTGCAAAATTCTTGATTTGAGGATGACGGAGGTTGAAATCGACCCATCCGCATTCGGGGCACCCTTTCCGGTTCAGGTAAGCAGCCAACTCCCTCTTTAAAGGGGATAGCTTTTCCAGAAAAGTGAGAGGAATGGCGTCATGGGTTACAATATCTGCATCTAGCCAAATCAAGTGATCATAGATGTCTATTGATCGCTCGATGGCATCATGAATTGCGAATACTTTGTTCGAAAACCTCACTGCATCCCATCTGAAACTCTTCTCCATGTCGGGCGCAACCGGATTGATGCCATTCGCAAACTTATTGCGAGAGTAGTCTTCTTTGAAAGAGACAAGATCATTGAGCACTTTACGCTGATTGAAAACAACAACATTCGGCGCATCAAATTCTACCTTGGCACCTTCAGCATACACAAATAGTTTCACCTCCTGAGGCCAGTATTTAATAAAGCTACGTAGAAAATTCTTGCCGTATTTCTCATATCCTTGTCGATTAAACGTTGTCACTGCTGCAAAACTGGCTATTCGTTTCTTCTTGATAGAACTAAGCCACATTAGCTGGCTCCTCATCAACTGCGAAAAGCATTTGCTGTTTGTATTTAAGCCAATCAGTATTCTCATATGTACTGAAATAAGGCTCACCTATAGTGTAATGGATCAAGGCGGCATTTGGGTTCTTCTCGTAAACGCCCACCAAATGGTTCCATTCCAGAGGCAAAGCACCAATGTCATCATCACTTAATAGCCATTTGAACTGATGCAACTCTAAACCATTACGTATGTTAACATATTCCTTAGTAAGATTCCCATATTTCGTGTTATTGAACAGCATTACACTCGACCATTTTTTCTCATATCGTGTCTGCGGGATTGCAGAAACCTTATTTTTTCTGATGGCGTATAATCATGCTTACAGAACATAACCGCATATTTATCGCCGCGTAGCCCCCATAAATCTCTAATGTCTCGTCGCAGTCCATGAAAATTCTCCATCCTTCATATTGAGAGAGATAAGGACCCAAGAACCGACTGAACGAAAACTGCGTTGACTTTAGGGGGATGTACTTCCCACCAATTTCCGTCTTTCAAATGCGACAATGCAATGGGTACGAGCGCGACTGGTATAGTTGAAATTTGAATTATGGTCTGGCTAAGCACATGAAAGACTATTGCTTCTCGGGGATCAAATCCAACAAAGATAGGAGCAACATTCATCTGAAATCCCACGACGAGCCCCCCAAATATAAAAAACAGTGAAACGCCACAACTTGATTAGTTGCCGTATTGCCTATGCTCAACCCGCGAAATAAAGCTGATAGCAATAAGCCAATATAAATCGCGGTAGTTACTATGAAAATTCATCCTAATATGATGACACCAATTAAATTACAGGATCGTATGAGCGTTTTATATCGAACTAGAATATATTTATTTGGAGTTCACTTAAAGGGCATAAGTTAGCAATGTTGACATTGAGCAAAAACTCCGAAACTTCACTGAAGTCAGCCTCAGGCGCGGATGAAACGTGGTCCGGAGAAAAGACCACTGAACGACTGAACGATTTAGAAAAACGAGTTCGTCAACTAGAGCGCAAATATAAGCAAGAATATTCGCCTGAAACAAGTTTACGCGCGCGCTCTATGGTTCAAAATTTTTGCAAACACTTAACCCCAATGGACCCCGTTGGCTTGTTTTTTGAACGGGTTGGTAGAAACCTCGACGGAGGCTATGTGATGGCAAAGCACTATGCCGAATCTGGGATTGCTTATTCACTTGGTATCAAGGCAGACGTTTCCTGGGATATCGGCATGGTTGAACGCGGGTACAAAATTTTTCAGTACGATCATACGATTGATGCCTTACCTTTTGAACATCCCTGCTTTAATTTCCGAAAGCAAGGTATTACTGGCGAAACATCTGCCCACGGAATGTTTTCATCTTTATCAAGACAAATAAAAGAAAATGATCACTTTAATGAAACAGAAATGATTCTAAAAATGGATATAGAAGGGCATGAATGGAGCGTGTTTAACGACATTGCAGAAGACAATATTCGCTGCTTTTCCCAAATTTTAGTAGAGATCCATGGCTTAAAAGATGTAGACAAACTCGTATGGCAACGAACTCGTCTGCCTGGTTTGGAGAAACTGGCAAAGACGCATCAAGTTGTTCATGTTCATGCAAATAACAACTCTGAACTCAGAATAATTGGCGGCTACCCAATCCCCACCACAATGGAACTCACACTTCTACGGAAAGATATTTGTGACTTCAAACCGTGTAAGCGTAACTTTCCTACTGAAATAGACCAGCCTAATAACCCTAATTATGCAGAGCACATTCTAGGAACCTTCCAGTTCTGACAAAAACCCCTTTAACAATACTCATACATTGAGCCACTAGATCCTCTTGCTTCTAGGAGTGACAAGATTTTGCTGTTCTCGCTGAAAGTCAGAAGAAAATGGCGGAAACGCCTGAACAACTGGTATATTTCGTATACCGATCCACAATATTTCGCGGTAAAACTGCGCCTGCTGAAGCGACGCCTTAATAAAGTAGCACCGCGCCAACATATTATCCTGACCAACGTTCTACAATGGAAACGACGTGCCATAGCCGAATACTTTCTCGATAACTTTGATCAAACTATTCATTTTGTCGAAAATAATACCTCTAAGATAGATATTGAGCGTTTTCTTCGCGACAAGACCGAGCCAATAGTCGCTGTATGGGGCTATGGTGGCAACAAGCATCTGTTGAAAGCAGCTAAGAAAAAGAAATGGGAAGTTTGGCGACTGGAAGACGGGTTTATCCGATCTGTCGGTTTGGGCGTTCAATATGCTCCTCTCGCCAGCTTTATACTGGACAAGACTGGTGGGCTTTACTTTGACCCCCGAGTGCCGTCTCAAGTGGAAAGAATTCTGAACGACACTATTTTTTCAGAAGAGCAGCGACAATTTGCTCGCAATTGTATAGCTGAAGTAACATCTAAAAACATCACCAAATACAACTTGAGTGAAAATGGTTGCAAGGACGTAAAACTACCGGACAAACCGCTAATTTTGGTGTTTGGTCAGTTTGAAGGGGACGCCTCCCTCAAATATGGAGGAGGACAATTTAAACTGAACACCGATTTGATTGATCTGGCATTAATCGAAAATCCTGACGCTGCAATCATCTATCGTGAACACCCTGATATTACATCTGGGCTTAGACCTTCTAAATCAGATGTCACCCCATACCTTGATCGAATCCAATTGCTACCAAGCGATTACCCTGTCTGGCTTCACTTACCTAAGTTTGACAAAGTCTATGTGATCACTTCGTTGGCAGGTTTTGAAGCTGCAATCAGAGGTGCAAAAGTTCGCGTTGCAGGCTCCCCTTTCTATGCTGGATGGGGCATCACGCAAGACTTAGAGGAACATCCCCGCCGCAAGAAAGCACGCAGTGTTGAGGAAGTATTCTACGCAGCGTATCTGAAAGGAGCCATCTACCTGAATCCTGGAACGGGCAAAACAACAAACTTCGAGGACACTTTACAATATGTACAAGCAATGAAAAGACAATAGCGCGGAAGGGCGGCCCTCACAATGGCATCGCTAATTGCCTTTATGTTTTGACTCATTACATTTGGAAACATCACTATAGCGTGGCAACTCTCTAAAATAGCTTTTAAGAAGTACGCACTGCTAATTTTGACATCCCATTAGTTAAGCAACTGATTCTGAGAATAGATGCGCTTTTTGAAATAGACTTTGCCAAGACCGGACAGCATGGTTTCATTAACATTTTCAGGGTCATTGTCGACACATATCATCCTGATTGCATTTCCAGTGATTTTTGCTGTTTCAGGCACGCATTACCCTCCTGCTAGCAATATGATTGCACACCCTCGAGTGCTTCTCTTGCCTCGTATCTTCGCCATCCTCCCTTCAATTATACAGCCCACTCACCTTCCAACATCTTTGACTACTTTTGAACGCTTATACGCATAAAACTCCGTACTCCACACTCTCTGAACCTGCCTACATGCAACACTAATAAATTCTGATCTTGCACGTTCTGGCACACCTCGCATTACTGTCAGCCTTATTGGGGGGAAGAGTGTCACGCCGACATCGCCTTACAGAAAAGATCGCCCGCAATGCCACCCGTGGAGTTCGTCAGTACCAGCTGTTTGACAGCGTGGTGCCCGGCTGTGCCTGGTAATTTACAAGTCCGGCACCAAGACGTTTAACGTGTCCTACCGCGTCAATGGCCGCCAGCATCGTTACACGATCGGCCAATGGCCTGCATGGAGTGTGGTTGCAACACGAGAGCGAGCCAAAAAAAATCCGCCGAGAGATTGAACTCGATTGTGACCCGCTGGGCAACCAGGAAGCAGAACGTGTTATCCAGCGTGTGAGTGATCTAATTGAGCGTTACATAGAAGGGCACCTACCCAAACTTGCCGCTCGCAATCAGACAGACCAAATTTTCATGCTGAATAAATTGGTGCTGCCACAGTGGAAGAACCTTCTGGTGCACGGGATTTTATCTGCGAACGTCAACAAGCTGCTCAGCGTAGTGGCCGCTGGGCGACATCGTCCTGCAAAAAAGCAAAACGCCGAAGCAAACCAAAATCCACACCGAGCCGCGCCAATCGTCTTGGCGAGATCCTACAAAAAATGTTTAATTTGTCGGTGCAATGGAAGATGCGTATCGACAACCCTACGCAAGGGTTCCACAAGAGGACCGAGAATGCCTGCGTGCGCTTTCTATCCTTTAACGAGATCAACCGTCTGCCAAAAGCTCTTGAGAACAGCAAAGACAAACGCGGGGCTGATGTGATCCGCCTCTGCCCTCTCACAGGCTCACATCTTTGCGAAGTAAGATTTACCCATTTTGAGCAGTTCAACCTCGAACTGCTGACCTGGTTCAAACCAGCTACCTATACCAAGCAGAAGCGTAGCCACCGCCTGCCCATATCTCCTGAAGTCGCGGATTTAGTCGTCAGGCGGCATCTGTCGTACCAAAACCCTGCCCCTGGCGGTTTCCGGGAGACGTTCCAGACAAACCCGTTCATGAAATGCGACGTTATTGGCAAGGCATCTTGAAACAGGCAGAGATCTGCGATGTCCTCATTCATGATCTGCGCCATACGTTTGCGTCTCTTCTTGTGTCTGGAGGCGCTTCATTGGGGGTGATCGGTAGGCTCTTAAGCCATACTCAGATGAATACTACACAGCGTTATGCCTTTCTTATAGTATCTCCATTACGTGAAAGCGTCAATGCAGTTGCAGGTTAGAAGACCGCCAAGTCGCGCCGACACACGCAGCAAGCTGTCTTTTTTGCACCAACCTTGACTGCTAGTTCTCCCGAGCCGTTTTCAGTGTATGCCAAAGAGGCTGAATACGGCGACGGATAGTACTCATATCAGGCACCTCTCCGGCTGGAGAGACCCCAATAAGCCAGTCCAGCATCGCGCTGGCGAGCTCATTCAGGGTATTTGGGAGGCCTTGCGCAAACATATGGACATAAAGCGGTACCCACATCCCTTCCCGGTCATACTTCAGTTCACGTCCACCCCGATTACCATACCTGCCATCACGCTGACCAAGAACAAGCTTTTCTTCAAAACGATAAAGATCAGTCGCTGAAATCCAAAGCTCATCAGCTGTACCGCCAGGCTACCTTGGGCACGTAACATAAAGCAGTTCGGCACCTTTCTTGCGCAAAGGGATCATGCAGTGCACAAAGCAGGCACCCCCGCGGTTCCCAGAATTTTGAACAAATCCGATCCGCACAACTCCACCCTTCCACACACTTTTTGTGCCCCGCACACAACCATTGGCGCGCTGGTGACGAGACGAAATCGCCCACGTCCGCCCAGCCTGCAATGGTGGCAACAGGAACGCCCCAACGCGCCTCGGCTTCAAAAACTGTGAAATACTCCTTTGATGGCAGCATCATTGGTTTCCCTCCTGTGGCATCCAGCTTCTATTGGGCCCCATCAAAGAACACATCACCGCATATAGTTCGCATTCAGCCTGCCGTATAGGTCAGGCTATTTCCAGAAAAACTTAAAACCTTTACCGACTAACAACAGGCCAACTTCTCTAATTAGTAAGTCCAGCAGAGTTGATTTGACCTGGGCATCGATATTTTGAAACACTGAAAGTTCTTGCTGTAACTCGATCTCTAAAACTGGCCATTGATACCTATGAGATATTTCAGACTCTCAAGTACTTGCAGGAGCAGTTGCATCCCTTGGTTTGAGGCCACCGATACATCAGGGAGGGTGCCGGGGAGCACCTTCAGGAAGCGGTTCGATTGTCCTCAATAGGCGTTGCCTTAATGTTTGAGCACCTATGAACGCCTATACGCCCATTTGCCCTCCATGCTGAGCTTTTCCGCAAACTGTTTGAGCCCGAGCGGTTCTGCTTTGGAGGAGCACATGGAAGACAACATCCCTACCCCGGAACTCGAACCTCAACAGACACGACTCAGGGCCATCCTCGATGGTTGGATGACACGGGCTGAGCTTGCCAAGGAACTCGACGTTTGTGTCAATACGCTGAGCCGCAGGCAGACCATGCGTATTGGTCTACCATGTGCGCGCACTCGACGGCGGATGTTTTATCGCTGGGAAGCTGTATTCGACTGGCTCAAGCAAAAGGAAATCCGTGAGAACAGGATTACCCATAAGCGTGCAAGCCATCACCTGGGCCCCCGAGTGTTTGTCCCGGAGAGATGGTTGACGTTTGTTCGGGGACATGGGTGACGGTCATGTTATGATGTTAAGTCGATTTTTGCGACTGTGTTTGCTGCAAAACATACGTTGAAGATCTCAGGTTTGTCTGA